>CAXTDB010000195.1:0-9470 GCA_964242045.1 uncultured Leptolyngbya sp.
CAATTCACACGATTCTATCTGGATCAAATTACTTAAGCGAAATCAATGTTGATTTTAATCATCGTTTAAGAGTTAGCATTCTTATCTTTCTCGTGATCGCTGTATTGTTAATACGATCGCGGTTTTTCTGGTCTTTGCTCTCTTTGGAACGATTGTATGTTGAAGCAAAAAAATAGTTGGATTTTCGCACTCGGATTGATACTGGTTTCATCGCCTGCGATCGCGCACAACATTAAGACTTCTGGTGATGTTGCCGCTCTGTTTCACATCGAGCCAAACCACAATCCAAAAGCAGGTGAACCATCACAAGCTTGGTTTGCACTCACGAAAAAAGGCGGCGAACTGATTCCACTAGAGCAATGTGACTGTAAGTTGGCAGTTTATCCAGACACAGATTCAGGTAAAACAGGCGGCTCCGAAAAAGCGGATGAAAAGAAACCTGCTGCGATCGCTCAACCTCCACTGAAAGCGATCTCTGCTGAAAAATATCAAGGCGTACCGGGTGCAGAGATTGTTTTTCCTCAAGCGGGAGTGTTCACGTTAGAACTCAGCGGTCGCCCCAAAAATGGCGCAAACTTCGAGCCGTTTACCTTGTCGTATGATGTCACGGTTCAAGCCGGAGCCGCAGCGCAGCCGAGTCCCGTTGCTCAATCAACTCAGCCGACTGAATCTCAACCGGAATGGCTACTGCCTGCGGGAATCGGTGCGATCGCGCTCGGTGCGGCAGCTTGGTTTGTAAAAAGAACCCCAAAAAACTAGCAGAATCACAGATTCGGGTCACAATGGGAAATACGAAACCTTCCCGGATTAGCGACCATGATTGATCACGATGTCATTATTATCGGTGGTGGACTCGCGGGATCTCGTGCTGCGTTAGAAATTGCCCGCACGAATCCGAGTCTTAGCATCGCCGTTGTTGCCAAAACTCACCCGATTCGATCGCATTCTGTGGCGGCTCAAGGCGGCATGGCAGCGTCACTCAAAAACGTCGATGAAACTGATTCTTGGGAAGCTCACGCCTTCGATACGGTAAAAGGCTCAGACTATCTCGCGGATCAAGATGCCGTAGCGATTTTGACTCAAGAAGCACCCGATGTGGTGATTGATCTTGAACACATGGGCGTTTTATTCTCGCGGCTTCCCGATGGTCGAATTGCTCAACGGGCTTTCGGTGGACATTCTCACAATCGCACCTGTTACGCTGCGGATAAAACAGGACACGCGATTCTGCACGAGTTGATCTGCAACTTGATGAAGTACGGAGTCAAAATCTACGAAGAATGGTATGTGATGCGTCTGATCCTCGAAGATGGACAGGCGAAAGGGGTAGTTATGTATCACTTGCTAGATGGACAAATTGAAGTGGTTCGCGCCAAAGCGGTGATGTTCGCAACAGGCGGCTATGGGCGAGTCTACAACACGACTTCTAATGATTATGCTTCGACAGGTGACGGATTAGCGATGACTGCAATGGCAGGCTTACCGCTCGAAGATATGGAATTTGTGCAGTTTCATCCCACCGGATTGTATCCGGTGGGTGTGTTGATCTCGGAAGCGGTGCGGGGTGAAGGAGCTTACTTGATCAACAGTGAGGGCGATCGCTTTATGGCAACTTACGCCCCCAGCCGCATGGAACTCGCACCTCGCGATATTACGTCGCGCGCGATTATGTCCGAAGTTCGGGCTGGACGAGGAATCAAACCCGATGGCAGTCCGGGCGGTGCTTATGTGTATCTCGATTTGCGGCACATGGGCAAAGAAAAAATCATGAGCCGTGTTCCGTTTTGTTGGGAAGAGGCGCATCGCTTAGTCGGAGTCGATGCGGTGACTCAACCGATGCCTGTTCGTCCCACTGTGCATTACTGTATGGGTGGGATTCCAGTGAACACAGACGGGCGCGTTCGGGCAGGAGCCGATGAATTCGTCGATGGCTTCTTTGCAGCGGGTGAGACTTCTTGTGTATCAGTGCATGGCGCGAATCGATTGGGCAGTAATTCGCTCTTAGAATGCGTCGTTTATGGACGCAGAACCGGAGCCACGATCGGGCAATTCGTCCAAAATCGTAAGCTACCCGAACTGAATGTCGATCGCTATATTCAAGATGCGAAAGCACAAATCGAAGCATTGTTCAATCAATCCGGACAGTACCGGATTCACGAAATTCGTCAAGCTTATCAAGACTGCATGACTGAGCATTGTGGTGTGTTTCGTACTGAAGAAGTGATGCAAACTGGACTCGCAAAACTGCGCGAATTGCAGCAGAAATACAGTCAGATTCGACTCGACGATCGCGGATCAAGCTGGAACACGGAATTGATCGAAGCATTGGAACTACGATCGTTGTTTGTGGTTGGTGAGATGATTTTATTTTCTGCAATCAACCGCAAAGAAAGTCGAGGTTCACATTTCCGCGAGGACTACGTTCAGCGCGATGATTCTGCGTTCTTGAAGCATACTCTGGCGTACTATTCTGCTGCTGGAATTGATATCAATTATATGCCTGTGGTGATCAATCAATTTGAACCTCAAGAGCGGAAGTATTAGCTTGAACCTAGACAAATAGCTAGGTCAAGTTCTACCCGAATCTCTGATGCTGCTTTGGTGAGGGGTACGGCATTCTGGAAACAGAACACCGTTTACCCCTAAACTTTATGACAGATCCAACTTTAGCGTTGGCGTTCTCGAATCAACTATCCGATGCCGTTGAAAAAGCCGCATCCTCGATCGTTGCCGTCAATGCCCGCAAACGACGCGCCTCTAGTGGCATTCACTGGCGCAAAAACTTCATTCTCACAGCAGATCACACGATTCAGCAAGACGAAGAAATTAACATCATCTTGCCCGATGGAAGCTCGATCGCAGCGACGATCGCGGGACGAGATTCCACGATGGACTTGGCAGTTCTGCAACTTGAAGCGACTGATCTTCCCGCAGCAGAAATCGCTGATTCGACTCAAACCAAAGTTGGTCAAATTGTTCTCGCAGTGTCGAGGAGTGCAGAAGGTTCGACCAGTGCCAGCATGGGGATTGTGAGTTCCATTAGCGAAGGCTGGCAGCGATCGGAACATCCCCATCATCATCGACATGGCAGACGATCGAAAGGCACGATCGCACAATTGATTCAACCTGCATTAATGATGTATCCCGGATTTTCGGGGGGTGCATTGATCAATCCTGAAGGACAAGTGCTTGGAATCAACACAGCGGGCGCGCGACATCTACCGTTAACGATTCCAGCCGCAATGGTCGATCGCGTTTTGGATCAGCTTCTTCAAACGGGACGCATTGCACGAGGCTATTTAGGTTTGGGAATGCAGGCGATTCGATTACCAGAATTACTTTATCGATCGCTAAACCTATCGAGTCCCGGCGGTGTAATCATTGTGAGCGTTGAACCGGGCGCGCCTGCGGATGCGGCGGGTGTGTTGCTTGGTGACATTTTGGTGGCGTTGAATGATAGCGCGATCGAAGATGTCACCGATGTTCACGCGATGCTGAGTTCTGAACAAGTTGGACAACCTTTAACCGCAAAAATCATTCGGGGTGGAGTGCTGACTGAACTATCGATCACTGTTGGAGAAAGACCAGGGAGGAATGGCTGATGTCGCTCACAGAAAGCTTTGCTGCAATTGTTGAACCAATTCGTCGATCGACCGTGCAGATTCGAGTCGGAAGACGTGGAATTGGATCGGGAGTGATTTGGCGATCGAATGGTTTGATCATTACGAATGATCATGTCGTGCGGGGTCAAGAGTCGATCGTTGAACTTGCAGACGGTCGAGCTTTTTCTGCCACGATCGCGGCTCGAAACACCCAGCGCGATTTAGCTGCACTACAAGTGGATGCAACTGATCTTCCTGCAATTACTATCGGAGAATCAGAGCAGCTACGAGTCGGAGAGCTAGTGTTTGCTGTGGGAAATCCGGGCGGTACAGTTGGCGCAGTTACGACTGGAATCATTCATACGATCGAGTCAAAAAATACTTGGATTCAAGCCGATGTGCGATTAGCTCCCGGAAATTCTGGGGGTGCATTAGCAAACGCGAAAGGTGAAGTAATCGGCATCAATACGATGATTGCGAACGGTAAAGGATTAGCAATTCCCAGCAAAACCGTAGAACGATTTCTCAACAACATGGGCAACTCTCCGTATTTGGGTGTTGAACTCCAATTTGTTCGCGTGATCCTGGCTCGAAAACCTGCTTATGGATTGTTGATAACCTCGATCGAACCCCATAGCTCAGCTCAAAAAGCAGGACTATTACCCGGAGACATTCTGATCGGTGTTCGCGGCACAATGTTTCAGTCTCAGAATGAACTCTTCTGGATTCTGCAAAACTCGAATGTCGGCGACGGAATGACGATCGAACTGCTCCGAGGTGGGCAACATCTGAGCCGAAACGTTATCTTAGAAAGCCGCCACGAGCAGCCCCAAGCCGCATGATCCGCGTGTTCATCATTGCTCAATCGATTGTGACGCAAGCAGGACTCACCGCACTGTTATCTCCTGATTTAGACATTGCGGGCAGTGCGATCCGTCCTGCTTCGATTGCTTCAGCGATCGCATCTTCTGATGCAACTGTAATCTTGCTCGAACAAGACGCGATCGCTGACCTAACTGATATCGAGATCCCGATCGTTCTATTACTTGAAGAGAGTTCAGCGATCGCGGAATTCCTTCAATCTGGCATTCGTTCAATTTTGCCGAGTGATGTCTCTCGCGAACAACTTATAGAAGCAATCAAAGCCACTTCAGCCGGATTAACGGTGCTGCATCCTGATTTAGTCGAAACATTGTTTGTGCCAACAGCGCGATCGTCAGAGCCTGCACCGTTAACGCCGCGTGAGATTGAAGTGCTGAAAATGCTGGCAGAAGGCATGGGAAATAAAGCGATCGCGCAACATCTCAACTTATCTGAACATACCGTAAAATTTCACATCAGTTCAATTTTTAGTAAGCTTGATGTTTCAAGCCGAACTGAAGCTGTGATTTTGGGTGCAAAGCAAGGATGGATTTTGCTATGAGTCATTTTGATTGTAGTTACCGAATCTGAACAGCATCGATCGTTATTTCTATCACCTCACAAAGAAGAGCGTTACTTCAGATTCACTCGTCCCGGCTCTGACGCTGATACTCTAGCGGATCTTGCTGAAGTTGGATTACACCGCTGAACTGGTTAAGGTCAACAACTCTAGAATCTCGTGAGCTTTGTTGTTGCGCTAGTCGCTTTTGAATCCAGATTTTTTCTTCCTGGGGTAAAGCCTCAATGAGCTGTACGATCGATTCCACAAGCTGAACATTCATACTGCTATTTCTGGAAATCATGCTTTGATCATAAAGGTTTTCAAGCATCAATTTCTCAATACCCATCAACCGACCAATGAGGCGGATCGTACTCTAGCTTGTACACTCCATAGGTTGCACCCACATCCCACAAAGCAGAATTATCATTGCCATCGGTCGGAGTCCCGATCGTCACCGTCTGACCATTGCCGTTCCGAATTCGCATCGGGGGGTTCCAACTGATAATCCAGTCGATCGCGAGTGCCTGTGTATGTCGAGATTGCAGCGCAGCCGGATTGCTCCCAATATCAAACGCATTCACCATATCTCGCGCGGCTTGATAAGATGCGGCATCGGTGTAATGCACCCAATCAATGTCGATCCCAACCATCGGCGGCACATCCCACGGTGTAATATCGCGATTGTTCAACGCGACCGAATAGTGCATCATGTAAGCTCGTTGTGGGGGTCGATAGGTAGCTGTGATTGTAATCGAAGCGCCAGCATCTTTTAGCGCCTTTTGAAACGCGAGGACTCTTTGGCGGAACGGCGAGGCTAAATCATCGATCGAGTTACTGCCTGGAAAAAATCTCACCCACTGCGCCCCGCTCAATCTCGCTCGTTGCCGTCGTGCGTACTCAGTTAAGATCGCTAATCCTGGCGCATAGTCAACTCCTAACTTTTGCTTTGTCGCGGCAGAAAGCTGAGCATCTAAGCGCGGACGGAAATTCACGTCGAGAATTTTATAAGCTTCGGTCATGCCTTTTGTGCTGCCAAAGCCGAAATTTCCATCGATCGTTAACGGTGGATTCAATCGCCCGATCGCATTTAAACTCCGCTGCAAGTCCTGAGTTTCCGCGATTCCATAGTTCAAATAGCTGAGCAGCATTGCTGTGGTCAGACCATCAACGCGGTAGATAAATCCTTGTGACAATGCCTTGGTATAAGTCCCCCGACCGACAATGCCATCCGCAACCAATCCATTTTTTTGTTGATAATTTTTGGTTACGGTGTCGGTGACGCTGCCGAAGCCATTATCAACCGCTCCGATCGCATAATTTTGATCCTGTAAAAATCGCTGCCACGCGCCCACCGCTCCCCCAGTCGAGCCACGCTGAATCGTAGGAAGGTTAAGCGCATTGATATTAAAAGCCATACTGTCTCCTGAAACCGATGCAGGCGCGAACGCCTCGCAATCTATCATACTGATCGCAACAAAAAACGGATGTAACGCTTGGTCAACACCTGTTACATCCGTTGATACTTTATTCTGCTAAAGCTAAAAATCTGAAGGAGCCGCCGATCGCATTTTCGCTTTCGCCTTCGCCGCACTCTTCTTCAACGCATCTAATCGAGATTGATATTTCGATCGCAGCTTTTTCTTCGGCGTTTGGTCAATCAGCGTCTTCAGCGCGCTTCCTAAACTCTTATAAGCATTCGGCAGCGTATACCCAAACCGAGTCGCTAACTGAATCGCGCGTTCATCGGCTTCGATCGCTTCTTTCACCGTCTTGTCGCTATTATTCTTTTGGTACAGTCTCCAGCCTGCGACCCCGGATAATCCCATCGCTAAGATCAGCAGCAATCCATCTTGAACCCAGAGTTCACCGACGGCTCCACCTAGCCCGATCGCGAGTGCTGCCATTTCCCAACCGTCTTTTGGAATGGTGTCCGCTTGAACGCGCGCAACTTCATGCCAAAACAATAGATTTCGCTGGTCGATCGCCAGTTGATCCCATTTCGGCATGTCGATTTGAATCTCCACCTCATCGCGACCAATTTCTTCGCAGGTAATCAAGGGGGGATTCACAGCAGTTGTCGTCTCGATCGTGACCCAGCTTTGCAGTTCTGGAGGCAGCAAGGTCTTCAAGCGACGTAACTCGCTCATGTCGGCTCTAGCGGACGAGGTTGCATAAGATGTCATGTAATCAGCCTCAGAATGAATTCCTATCCTCTAGAAACGATCTTAGCGATTCCACGGATTAAGGGTAGGTAAAGCTATTCTGCCTGATGAAACCTTTATCAAGCAAGTCGTGTGAACCGATCTTTTTCGGTTAGTTGCTCATTTGGGCGGGACTCGGTGGCGGTGGACTCTCCGGAGCGTAGTGAGCGATTACAAGCAGTGGTAGAACAAGCGTAATCAGCGCGATCGCGGTTCCAACAAGATTGGCGACAATATTGTTAGCTTGGCGCGGTCGTTCCGGAGCGGTGGTCTCACTCCCTATGTGCATATAAAATATTTAACCAATTCGACACGGATTAGCAGGAAGCCCTGATTCTTTCCTAGTTAACCCAGGGGACAGCGAAAAGATTTCACTGCATAAATAATTTTAGCGAATTTTTCCACCATAACTGTTATTGATAAACAATCTTAATGACTACTAAGTGACTTTTGATACAAATAGCAAATCAAATCGACTGCAATTCCACGTTTCTCTCGAAAGATAGATGTCAGCTTGTTAACTGCTCACCTTCGTTTTAAGCGTTATTTCCGAACTTCTATGGTACGGTTCTACCGACTGTGGCGTGATTCTAGCTTTGTTACAGTAAGGTTAACAAAAGACCAACCCTCAGTTGCGAGGTAGAAGATCGTGAACGATACATCCAATCAACTTCCTGAGTTTATCGGCGGAGTCAGCGAAGCGAACGGTAAGTTTTTACAGTATGTTCAATCGCTTGATCCTGAAACGATCGCTCAACTTTCAAAGCCTTCATCGCCCGAAGTTCTCCAAGTGATGGAGCGCAATATTATCGGATTGTTGGGAGGTCTTCCGCCGGAGAGTTTTGAAGTTACCATTACTACGAGCCGCGAAGCGTTAGGTCGTCTGCTTGCTTCTGCGATGATGAGCGGCTATTTTCTCAAGAGTGCAGAACAGCGATTAGCGTTTGAGAAATCCCTTACGGCGATCGATGCCGAATAAGCGATCGCAGAACTTGACCTCGGCAGGGAGCATCTCCCTGCCGAATTTTGTGTCTGAACTACGATCGTCGCTTTTATCGTGGTACGCGAAATCGGGTCGGTCGCTGCCTTGGCGAAATACTCGTGATCCTTACGCGATCTGGGTTTCTGAAATTATGCTTCAGCAAACTCAAGTGAAAACGGTCATTCCTTATTTCGATCGCTGGATGCAGCAGTTCCCCACGATTGAGTCTTTCGCGAATGCGGATTTACAAACCGTTCTGAAAGCTTGGGAAGGATTAGGGTACTATGCGCGCGCCCGAAACTTTCATCGCGCTGCCCAACAAGTTCTAGAGGAACATCAAGGACAGTTTCCGACTGACTTAGAAACTGTTCTAAAACTACCGGGAATCGGACGCACGACCGCAGGCGGAATTCTCAGCGCAGCCTTTAACCAACCCTTAGCAATTCTCGATGGCAACGTTAAACGAGTGCTAGCCCGATTGATTGCGCTGGAAGTTCCACCGAGTAAAGCGATGTCTCAACTTTGGCAACTCTCGGAAACGCTAATCGATCCTGAAAACAGCCGCGACTTTAATCAAGCGTTAATGGATTTAGGCGCAACGGTTTGCACACCGAAAAATCCCGCTTGCTTGATTTGCCCGTGGCGATCGTACTGTCAGGCGTATAATCGGGGAGTTCAGACGGAGCTTCCTATGTCAGAAACTCGCGCGCCGATTCCCCATAAAGTGATTGGAGTCGCGGTGATTTGGAACGAGCAGCGAATTTTAATCGATCGCCGCAAAGCAGAAGGTTTACTCGGTGGATTGTGGGAATTTCCAGGTGGCAAAGTGGAATCTGGCGAAACGATCGGACAGTGCATCAAACGCGAGATTCAAGAAGAACTCGGCATTGAGATTGAAGTGGGCGATCATTTAATCACAGTTGATCACACCTACACTCATTTTCGCGTTACGTTGAACGTTCATCATTGCCGCCATCTTTCCGGCGAACCGCAAGCGATCGAGTGTGATGAAATTCGCTGGGTGACGATCGATGAACTTTCCAACTTTCCCTTTCCTAAAGCCAACCTTAAGATCATCGAAGCTCTGAAAAAGTAGTTCTAATAGATCTGTAGGTTGGGCATCTTGCCCGACCAATCTACTTCCGTGCCTCATTAATAGTTGCGATGCGCGCGATCGACTATCTGAAAGCGATCGCTCAGCCTCGCGTTCCTAACTCCTCAGGCTTTCTAACGGGTTGTTCCAACGAAGGCTCGATCGCTTC
>CAXTDB010000196.1:0-2296 GCA_964242045.1 uncultured Leptolyngbya sp.
AGATTCGAGCCGCCTGCAGGTGGCTCGCCAGGAGAGACAAAGGGCGGTGCATCTCGTGGTGATATTGCTTGTGCAGCTTCAACTAATCGCGATACACCGCAGATTGTGCTCCTCACTCCCACAACCTCGAACTCTGGTTTAACAACTCTAGAACATCCAACTTTTTTGGTGTACGTTCCACCGAGTTCTGCTGAGAAAGCATTTTTCAGCATCAAAAATGCAAAAGGACAAATTCACTACCGACAAACGTTTCCTGTTCCGCAGCAAGGCGGAATTCTGCGGCTGACATTGCCCGACTCGATCGCACCTCTAGCAATCAACCAATCTTACGAGTGGGGAGTTGTGCTGATGTGTGGTGGAAAGCTGCGTCCTGATAGTCCGTTTGCCAAAGGTTGGATTCAGCGGATTCAACTTGCGACAAAAGTCAGCGTGAATTTGCAAAAGCAGACCGAAATGGAACAAGCCGCAACTTATGGCTCTAACGGTGTTTGGTATGACATGATTTCGACGATCGCGCAGTTAAAGCAGCAGAAACCCCAAGATTCAATCGTTGCCCAAACCTGGACGCAGCTTCTAAATTCAGCCGGATTGAACATAATCACCGCTGCAACGATCGTCAACTGAGGGTTCCGATTTGGCGATTGGGCATTCTAGGTTAGCTCTATGAGCCGAGACGAAGCAATCCCTTATCGCCAGATCTGCGCCTTTTATGCCTTTCAAATTGCCGATTTCGAGTATTCGTCAACAATTGTTCAAGCGATTGTGGAATTCAGAGACGAAGGTGATTGCAACTGGAATTAGTGCAGCACTGGGCACGATCGCGATTAGTTTTACCGGGGTGCTGCAAGTACCAGAGTGGGCGGTGCTAGATTTATATTTTCGAGTGCGTCCAGTCGAATCGACTGACTCGCGCATTGTGGTAATTACGATCGATGATGCAGATATTAGTCAGATTGGGGCTTGGCCCTTGCCCGATCGCACTTTAGCGCAGATCTTAAAGAAATTACGGGCAGCGAAGCCAAGAGCGATCGGACTTGATTTATATCGGGATTTGGCAGTTGAGCCAGGAAGCGCTGAGCTTGAAGCAGTTTTTCGGACGACACCGAATCTGATTGGCGTTGAGAAGCGGTTTGGTAGTCGTCAAGTGCCACCTCCGAAAACATTAGCCGAAAAAAACCAAGTTGCGATCGTCGATCGAGTAGAAGATGCTGATGGACGAATTCGACGGGATTTGATTTCAGCTCGATCAGATAATGGTAAAACCTACTTAAGTTTGGGAACGCGGTTGTCACTGATGTATCTCAAAGCGCAAGGAATCGAATTGCAGCCGATTTCTAAAGGAACGTATCGTCTAGGACGCGCAACATTTACCGCATTTCAAGGCAACGATGGCGGCTATATTCGAGCAGATGACAATGGATATCAAACGCTGTTAAATTTCCGAGGAGGTACGCAAGTTTTTACCACAATTCCGCTACGAACATTTTTAAGCGGATCGGTTTCGCTAGAGCTTGTTCGCGATCGCATTGTTCTAATTGGTTCTACGGCAGAAAGTACAAATGATTTTCTGCTCACGCCTTACGATAGCAGTCAGACCGATTTGTTTTCCAGAACGCCCGGTGTGTTCGTTCATGCGAATGCCGCGAGTCAAATGTTAGGGGCTGCGATCGATGGTCGCAAACTAATTCAAGTATTACCAGAAGCCATCGAGCAGCTTTGGGCGATCGTTTGGTCGCTGAGTGGAATTTTGCTAAGTCAGCGGGTTCTGCAAAGGAATTGGACAGAAAAATCGTTCTTTTATGGACAGGCAGCGGTAGGCGTTGGTGGTCTGGGTGTTGGAGTGCTTTTGAGTAGCTACGGGTTATTTCTGCTCGGTTGGTGGGTTCCTGTATTTCCAGCAATTTTAGGGTTAGCACTCTCCACTGGAGTTTGCTTACTCTTTCATGAGCAAGATTTACATCGTTTAGCTTATATCGACGAGCTAACTCAGATTGCAAATCGGCGATACTTTGAGCAACAGTTAATTAAGTCAGTTCAGCAACGCGGCGAAGTCTCGCTGATTCTGTGTGATGTGGATTTTTTCAAGCTGTACAACGATACTTATGGACATCAGGCGGGTGATCAATGTCTGGTGCAAGTTGCTCAAGCCTTGAAGCAGAGTGTACGACGTTCGGATCTGGTCGCGCGTTACGGGGGTGAAGAGTTTGTCGTGATTTTGCCAGACACCTCGATCGAGTTGGCAGAACGAGTGGCAGCAAGACTTCTACAGCGTGTAAGAGGGATGAATTTACCTCAT
>CAXTDB010000196.1:2306-9459 GCA_964242045.1 uncultured Leptolyngbya sp.
TAAGCTGTGGCGTGGCGAGTGTGGCGATAGAACGATCAAAGCTTCAGCTACTCGATGGCACGATTCATCATTTGGTGGAGCGGGCAGATAAGGCGCTGTATCAATCGAAATTAGACGGACGCGATCGGTGCACCGTCAAAAGAATCGAATAAGTTCTGTCTTTAGAGCAGTGACAACACTGCTATCAATCAGATAGCTGGTAAGGGTGATTTATCATTACCCTTATGCAGCAAATTTTATTTATTGAGCTACTTGGTGGAATTGGCGATATTTTGATCGCGCTATCTGCAATTCAGGCGTTAGCGCGGAGCCATGTTCAAGCAGAAATCACGGTGCTGACGTTCGCACCAGGCGGATTATTATTAGAAACTGATCCGCTGATCGATCGAGTTGTTTATGCCGAGAAAGGAAACGTTAGAGCCGCGATCGAACAACTCCTAAGTCAGCAGAAATTCGATTTAATTGTTTCAGATACGAATTACGATCGCATTGATCAATTGATTTCAGGTCGTGCAGATCGAGTTGTCACAAATCTTTGGCGCTCACCACCTGCGAATCAATTTGTCAGCGATCGGTTTATCGAGATTTTGCGATCGGAAGGCTTGATCTTAGAATCTGCACCGCCTCAATTACATCTAACTTCTGAAGAGTGCCAAGCTGCAAGAGAGAAACTAGCTGGTTTGGCGCGTCCGATCGTCGTTTTTTGCCCGGATGCTGGCATGAGAATTAAGCGGTGGGACGAGCGGAACTTTGTTGAATTAGGGCAGAAATTGGAAGCTTCGATCGTCGTTTTAGTAGGTTCCGATCGCGAGCAAGCTATGTTCATCTCGGACAAACTTCACCATGCAACAGTATGGGAACTCGGAACCCTGAGAGAACTCGCTGCAATGTTAGCTCAAGCCGATTTGATGATTGCTGGAGATACAGGAGCCGCGAGAATTGCAGCAGCAGTCGGAACGCTAACGATCACATTATTTGGCGCATCCTGGTATGAGCGGTACGGACAACCTGAGCCGCACGTTAACTTACAAGGATATTTGAACTGCCCAGAACGCAGAATCGAAAACTTTACGGTGCAATCGTGTTGGTACAGCGGCGAATGTCCGATCGCGGATTGGGCAACCTGCGTGGATGAAATTTCTGTCGATCGAGTGATGGCAGTAGCAGACAAATTGCTGGAAGCTCAAAAAGTTCGGTAAGTGAAAAATCTTGTGTTAGCTCATCCTTGGACATCAGTTAGAAATTTATTAGTGATGCGGTTGGACAATATTGGCGATGTGATCATGACCAGTCCAGCTTTGCGATCAATCAAAGCGCATTTACCACAGGCGAAAGTAACGTTAATGGCAAGTCCGGGAGGGTCAATTGCAGCTTCATTGTTGCCCTGGGTAGATGAGGTTTTAACTTGGCGCGTATTGTGGCAAGATTTGGGGCGCTTAACATTCGATCCAGCACGTGAGTGGAAGTTAGTCGAGACATTACGCGAATTTGATGCCGTGATTATTTTCACAAGCTTTAGTCAATCTCCGCATCCTGCCGCGTTTGTTTCGTGTTTAGCAGGAATTCCGCTTAGGCTAGGAGAATCGAAGGAGACGGGCGGAACAATGCTAACCCATGAAATTCCTGCTGCACCCGATGAACTCCATCAAGTCGAGCGAAATTTACGATTGATTGAATCTGTCGGGTTTGAGATTCACGATCGCTCGCTTTCAATTCAACATCCCAACATCAAAATCATGGATCAGCCTTACATTGTGCTGAATCCATGGACGAGTTGCCAATCGCGCAACTATGACGCGAAACAATTTGCGATCGCCGCTCGACAACTAGCAGAAATCACAGGTTGGAGAGTTGCGGTAACCGGGGTGGAAAAAGATCGCGATCGGGCGGGCATTGTGATGGAAGTGCTAGGCAACGATGCGATTGATTTAATTGGAAAAACAAGCTTACCAGAACTTGCAGCCTTGATTGCTAACGCAAAATTGATGCTGAGCAACAATACTTCGACAATGCACATTGCAGACGCAACTAGAACGCCGAGTGTGATTATGTTCGCGGGGACGGAACTTGAATGTCAGTGGCAACCGCGCGATTGTCCTGTTCGATTATTGCGACACCCGACCGAATGTCATCCTTGCTATGCGTTTCAATGTCCGTATCACTTAGAGTGTTTGGATATCGAACCGGATGAAATTGTGCGATCGAGCCTAGAACTTCTAGAATCTCATTAGGACTGAATCAACAATGCCTCGGATTGCTTTAATTGCTGGAACTTATCTACCCGATCGCTGTGGAGTGGCTCACTATACAGCCCGATTGCGATCGGAGTTAGAACTTGAAACTATTGTTTTGACCACAATTGTTCTGACCACAATTGAAGCTGCTAAAACTGCGAATCATCCAAGTGTATTCGGCGTTGTAGAAGATTGGAACTTACGAAGTTTACCTGCACTGGTTCAAGCCATTCATCAAACTAAAGTAGATATCTTACACATTCAACATGCAGCAGGAACTTACGGATTCGATCGAGCAATTTTTCTATTGCCGATCGTCCTTCGTGCCACAGGTTGGCATAAGCCAATTATCACAACAGTTCACGAATACGGCTGGTGGGAGGGGCAGCCAAACTGGATTCCACATTCGATGTTAGAAACGCTAAAACAATGGGGACAGCAGCATCAATGGTGGGATCGAGAAGATGGCTTCTTATTAACTCAAAGCGCTGAAATCATTACAACCAACGATGAAGCGGAAAAGGTGATTATCGATCGATTACCAACCGCAAAGGTACAGCGAATTCCAATTGGTGCAAATATCGAAGTGATTCAATGTGAGACTGCGAGACAGAAATTACTGAATGAGTGTGGTTGGTCAGAGGATGTAATGGTGATCGCATTTTTCGGCTTTCTTCATCCCGTGAAAGGGTTAGAAACACTGCTCTCAGCTTTTCAAAACATTGTTCAACAACAACCCCAAGCACGATTAATACTGGTCGGTGGTGTTGAAAGTTTAGCGCTGCGCGGAGAAGATGCGAAACGCTATTGGAACAAACTAGAAAGCATGATTTCTGGTTTACAACTTAGCGATAAAGTTCACATGACTGGCTATGTTCCAAATGATGTTGCTTCTATCTATCTATCGGGTGCTGATATTGGAGTTTTACCGTTTAATCATGGCGTAACGCTGAAAAGTGGATCATTATTGGCGTTGATGGCACATCGATTGCCTGTTGTTGCGACTCGATCGACGGATTCAAGCCTTGGCAATTTCGTCAAACAGATTCCGCCACGTGATTCTGATGCACTGACGAATGCGCTATTAGCCTTGATCAAAGATTCATCAGAACGCGATCGCTTATCCGAACAAGGCTATCAATTTGTTCAACAGTTTAACTGGAAAACAATCGCGCAATCGCATCTTGAAATTTACCGATCGGTGTTGTCTCATGCTTAAAGTTGTCGTCTACACGGACTCCGAAGGCATCGGCGGCGCAGAGATTAGTTTAAGGCATTTGGTTGCGACGACATCGGCTGATCTTACGGTCGTCGGTGTTTCTAAAATTGTGGTGGATGCAATCGCAGGAGATCGCCCTAAGTTTGTTCTCTCTAAAACTCTCTTCTCGCATTGGTTCACATTCAATCACTTAAAGCCTGATATCGTTCACATTAATCTCTGTACACCTTGGGCATGTGCGATCGCGTTAACCGCAGCATTGATGATTCCAAATACTAAAGTTGTTCGAGTTGATCAATTACCACTAAGAACGACCGATGCGATCGAGCTTTGGCGCACTCGATTTTTAGCTTTGCGCGTTGATGCTCACGTTGCAGTTGGAAAAGCTAGTGCTCAGCGGATGGAAGACTTTTACGCACTCGGACGCAATTCGGTGATTTCGATTCCGAATGGTGTACCTGACTTAGGAGAACCACAAGCTACAACAGCAAAAACAATGACGGTTGGAAGTATTGGGCGATTAGATGCAATGAAGGCGCATGAGATCTTACTAAAAGCGATCGCCAAAGTTGAAAATGTCAACGCCGTTATTTTAGGAGAAGGAGCAGAGCGATCGAACTTAGAACAACTTGCGATCGATTTAGGCATTCAAGATCGAGTTCAGCTTTTAGGCTGGGTAGAAGATCCGCGATCGTATCTCTCACAATTCGATGTAGTTGCGATGCCGTCTCGCTCAGAAGGATTTCCTTTAGCAATGGTTGAAGCAATGTTAGCCGCGCGTCCGGTCATTGCAACGCGGGTCGGAAGTATGCCCGAAGCTGTGATCGATAGCGTAACTGGATGGTTGATTGAGAAAAATGATGTCGATGGATTGGCGAAAGCATTGGAACGATCGCGGGAGAACATTAATCTCAGGCTTCAGATGGGTCAACAAGCGAGACAAATGGCGTTGACGAATTTTACTGTAAAAGCGATGACCAAACAGTATGAACAACTGTGGCAGGAATTGAGGAAAAAGTCTCGATCACCTAGATTCCGAGTTCCCCGTCCGAAAGATTAAGAAATGATCGCAATGCTCACATCCGGTTCGGCTTCTGCTTCAGAACTTAGAGGAGACGGAGGCGGCGATCGCGGAACTCTTACCGCTTGTCCTCCCTCGTCCCCACTCGACCCCATTTTGATATACAGAAACACCAGATTGAGTTCTTGCAGCGATTCAGTCACCATTTCGACATTATTTAGCGACCAATATTGCAGCAGTTTAAGATCATCAATTGCGCTTTCATAAAAAGCAGTCACCGCGATCGCGGAATAGATAAGCAACGTCTTTGCAAGTTTACTATTCGGTCGAGGTTTGCTTTGTCGCGCTTGATGTCGCAATGCCTTTAATGCCTCGGCGCGTTGATCTTGTGAAAGTATTTGATAAGCTTGCTCGACCAATCGGCGATTCTCTTCAGCATAGGTCTGACTTCTCTCGGTTAAATACTGGTCAATCGCTAAAAGCTGCATTACCGCATCGTATCGATCGACGATTTCTGAATGTGAAGCGGTCAACGGAACGCCAAGTACTGCAAAAGGGTCAGTTAGCATCAGGAGTAACCAAATGATGGGCGGTGATACGTACTATTTCTTTCTCCACGTTCCAAGCTGAGATACGATACCCTATCTATGGAGTCGATCGTACCGTTTATGACTGTTGATTTTCTAAGCCATCTGAATCCGTCTCAAAGGCAAGCCGTTCAGCATTTTTGTGGACCTTTGCTGGTGATTGCTGGGGCGGGTTCAGGAAAAACGCGGGCATTGACGTATCGGATCGCCAATTTGGTATTGAAGCATCGCGTTGATCCAGAGAATATTTTGGCGGTGACGTTTACCAACAAAGCCGCGCGGGAAATGAAAGATCGAATCGAGCGATTGTTTGCCGAACAAGAGGCGTTGAGCGAACACGGGAAGCCGCTAGAATCGCTGCCGGGTTATGTGCAAACGAAACTACGATCGCATATTTACAAAACCATTACCAAAGATCTCTGGATCGGTACGTTTCACGCGCTTTGCTGCCGAATTTTGCGCTTTGATATTGAGAAATTCCAGGACGAAAAAGGGCGGAAATGGACGCGATCGTTTTCGATTTTCGATGAGTCCGATGCTCAGAGCTTAGTGAAAGATATCATCATCAATCAACTGAACATCGACGAGAAGAAGTTTGATCCGCGATCGGTTCGTTATGCGATCAGCAACGCGAAAAACAAAGGATTATCGCCGCGAGATTATGAAAAAGAGCAATCGAACTTTAAAGGCAAAGTGATTGCGAACGTATACAGCGTGTATCAAGATAGACTCGCTGAAAACAATGCTGTTGATTTCGATGATTTAATCTGGATTCCGGTGCAACTGTTTCGACAGAATGAACAGATTCGCGCATACTGGCACAAACGCTTTAGACACATCCTGGTTGATGAATATCAAGACACAAATCGCACCCAGTACGATCTGATTCAACTATTAGTCACGAATGGAGAATCAGCAAGTCGATTCGAGGATTGGGACTATCGCTCTGTTTTTGTTGTGGGCGATGCTGATCAATCGATCTATTCATTTCGTATGGCAGATTTCACGATTCTGATGGGATTCCAGCAGGATTTCGGGGATGGTTTGCCCGATGATGACACGCGGACGATGGTGAAGTTAGAAGAGAACTATCGATCGACCGAAAATATCCTTCAGCTTGCGAATGAACTAATCGAAAACAATACGGAACGAATCGATAAAATTCTCAAGCCGACTCGCGGACAAGGCGAACCGAATTTCTGTTATCGCGCTCAAGATGAAATCGATGAAGCAGAATTCGTGATTCAGCAAATGCGGCGATTAGAAGCGATGAATTCTGATCTGCATTGGGGAAAATTCGCGATTCTCTATCGCACGAATGCTCAGTCGCGCGCGTTTGAAGAAATTCTCGTGCGATGGGGTGTACCTTACAAAATTGTTGGCGGTCTGCGATTCTACGATCGTAAAGAAATCAAAGATGTCCTCGCTTATTTAAGAGCGATCGCGAATCCTTCTGATACGCTCAGCCTCTTGCGCGTCATTAATACCCCTCGTCGCGGTGTTGGTAAAACCACGATCGAATCTCTGCAAAAAGCGTCGATCGAACTCGGTGTTCCGCTCTGGGAAATTCTTAGCGATGAAACCTCGATCAAAACATTAGCTGGACGGTCTTCGAGAGGTGTGATTCAGTTTGCACAAATCATTCAGAAATGGCGATCGCAAATCGATTCGATCAGCGCTTCCGAACTCGTTCAAGGCGTTCTCGAAGATTCAGGTTACATTGCTGATTTGAAATCTCAAGGCACCGATGAAGCCGAAGATCGCTTACAAAACGTGCAAGAGTTGTACAACGCAGTACTGCAATTTGAAGAAGAAAACGAAGACGATAAAAGCTTAATTGGCTTTCTAGCAAATGCGTCTTTAGCTTCGGATTTAGATGACACCGAAGAAGAAGCGACGAAAGTTTCGCTGATGACTCTGCACTCCTCGAAAGGGTTAGAATTCCCGATCGTCTTTCTGGTTGGTTTAGAGCAAGGTTTATTTCCGAGCTATCGATCGCTCGATGATCCTGCTGCGATCGAAGAAGAACGCCGCCTTTGTTACGTCGGCATTACTCGCGCTCAAGAACGTCTATTTCTCTCCCACGCGCGCG
>CAXTDB010000197.1:0-9441 GCA_964242045.1 uncultured Leptolyngbya sp.
AGTTTGAAGATAAAGCGTCTCGGCTCTGGTTGCGGTGGTGCGATCGTGCTGGGCAAGTGATTCCCACCGGAGCAGAGCGCGCAGACGAAGCCGAATTGAAAGCGCAACGACTCGCTGATCGACTCCGAGAAATGGGAATCAACCCCGATGAAGTTTGAGCAATCTTGCTCCAAACCAACAAATTGTAAACAAATGTTTCAATAGGTAGTTCTATCCATGAAACTAGAGGCGTAGTTCGCTACGCTCTAAGATAGAGAAGGAGGAATTAATCAATGGTCACTGTGCCCGATAGCATTAGCTTAATCGACTTATCGAAACTGTGGATTCAGAAAGCGCTTGAAGAGATTGCAGCAGAAACCGAGCCAGTTGAACAAGAGATCGAAATCGAAGAGGAAGAATAAATCCTCCAGCTTTTTTCAAAAAATGGTCTAGACCTGTAGATTTCCAAGACTTGATTAGGTTTTGCAGATTTACCGATCTAGACCATTCGTTTTAGGAATTGGATCGATCGCGCGACAACAGATGATCGATCGAGAAATTCCCCCCGCCTCCAACCGTAAACACAAGATAGATCAGCAGATACAGTGAAGCCGTTTCTAATGGCGCAATCTGCAATCCTGTTCCTTTCACGTGAAAATAAACCGCGATTAGCATTGTGAACACTAAGGACAATGCACTTAACCGCGTAAGAAATCCAAAAATTAATAGAATCGAAGCCCCAATCTCTGTGTAAGCAGCACAGTAGGTGAAAAACAATGGAAACGGGAAGCCGATCACACTCATGACGTGATCAACAAAGCCTTGAGTGTCCGCTAACTTACTAAAGCCATTGTGAATCATTAACGTGCCGACTAGCACACGCACTATTAGCCAAACCGCTTGAAACGTCGGACTGGGGCTAAGGTCGGACTGCAAGATTGACGAAAAAATCGATCGCTGAGACTGAGTAACGGTCATCTGTTTGTTTCTCGAATACAGTACTTGAATCTTAGCGAACCGCAACGCCAAAAATGAGCGATCGAGCATCGTAATAAAACTCAATCTCCTGCAATGTTCGCGCTTAGCAGTCTGCCCTAAGATAAGAAAAGAAGTCTTTAGATAGACGGTCGCTGCATTCATCTACTGTTACTGTTGACAGACAACTCATACATCACTCAATTTAGGCAGGGCAAACGTATGTCGCATTTTAGTACACTCCGCAGCAAGATCACCGACGCAGAACTGCTCAAGGTTTCATTGCGCGATCTTGGTTTTACAGTTGAAACAAATACTGAAGTTCGGGGAATGGGCTGTCAGCGGGTTCATGCTGACATCGTTGCTGTATTGGATGGCAGCTATGACATCGGTTGGGTACACAACGAAGATGGTACGTTCAGCATTGTGGCAGATTTGTGGGGTGTGGCAAGAAAGCACAACCTTGCAGAATTGATGACCGCAGTGAATCAAAAATATGCCGTGCAGCAAACCCTTAGCACTGTCGCAAAACGTCCTGGTTTGCAAAACGCCAATGTTCAAGTGATGGTTCGCAGCTAATTGATGCGATCGCATTTCAGAATTCAATCCTTTACAGAGTCCTCGAACCCTGTAAAGGATTATTTTTATTTGGCTGCACCTCTTAAAATTGCGTTGCCGTCTTGAAAGTCGATATCTTTTACGGTGAGACCGCGTACTTTGAGTTCGAGATTGAGTTGGTCTTGAACTTTTTCGGGAGACACGCCTAAGCGATTGGCAACTTCAGCGATCGTAAAACTCATGTTTCCGACCTGAATTCTGGCGTTTTGATCAAATCGAAGTTTACCGTTTTGAATCTTCGGTTTGCCCTCGACTCCGATGTAAACTTTGCGATCGTTCATCGGGATTTTTTCGGTGATTTCTGTTAGTAATGCCTGCTGTTGCGCTCCCAAGCCGCTATCTTGCAATTCCTTGACATCGACGACTGCACCCGTTTTTAGCTTGTCGTTTTTCACTGCCGTATTGAATCCTTTTACAGAACTTGGTAGGGGCTGACCCCCTCTTTTTTCTGCAATCTTTGTCACTAATAAATCATTCAATTCCTGAGAATTGAGCGCGACTTGAACATTCTTAGAAGGGCTAGAAGGTTGAGCAACCGTTCGACTCGGCGCTGCATTTATACTTGCAGACTGTGGACTTGCTTGAATTTGTGACTCGATTTTTTCCTCAACGGCTGCACTCGATTTCTGAATCTGAGCATAAGTTCGAGGATTGCTCTGTCCTTGGGTATACCACTCTGGTAATTGAGTCAGTTGTCGCCAAAAATAATAAACACTAGATGTTGTTCCGATGACAATTCCTGCTGACAGCAACAGAAATAAAATGCTCGATTTTTTCACAGCTACCTCAAGTCAATCTTTAGAATCTCTCAGCCAATCTATTACGATCGCTTAACTTAAGCAAACTTTAAATCCTTTGTCGACTACGGCAAACACCCCAACGAGCGCGCGTTCATTCGCTAAAATGAAAAAAACTACTGGACTGGATTCATGATTCCTACCGTTATTGAAACCTCCGGACGGGGCGAGCGCGCCTTTGATATTTATTCCCGACTGTTGCGGGAGCGAATCGTGTTCCTCGGTAGCGCGATCGATTCAGATGTCGCAAATCTCGTCGTTGCACAACTCCTGTTTTTGGAAGCCGAAGATCCGGACAAAGATATCTATCTGTACATCAATTCCCCCGGCGGCTCGGTTTCCGCTGGTATGGGAATCTACGACACGATCAAGCAAATTCGCCCGGAGGTGTCTACGATTTGCGTCGGGTTTGCTGCCAGCATGGGCGCATTTCTGCTTAGCGCTGGAACGAAGGGTAAACGGATGAGCTTGCCGCACTCGCGGATTATGATTCACCAACCGCTAGGCGGCGCACAAGGACAAGCGACCGATATCGAAATTCAAGCGAAAGAGATTCTTTATCTCAAACAGCGGTTGAATTCGCTCTTAGCCGATCACACGGGACAACCGCTCGATCGGATTGAGCAAGATACCGAGCGCGATTTCTTTATGTCTGCCGAAGAAGCGAAAGATTACGGACTGGTCGATCAAGTGATCGATCGTCGCCCGTCTGCGGTTCGTCCTGCGGTCGTAAAGTAGATTACGAATTTGTCTGAAATGGCATTTCTTGATTTAAGCGCTGGATCGATGCGTCGATCTGGCGTTTTTTCTCGCATTCTTGGGCGATCGCATCAATCACCCGCGCTGTTACCTGTTCTGGAGTCTCACCGGGCATGACTTGGATATGAATATCCGCTTGGGCATAACGCGATCGACGTTCAGTAGAAAGCTGCGTTAGTCGATCGGTTAAATCCTGATTCTGCAACAAAGGTCGAGTTGTATCTTGGCTTAAACGATCGCGCAACTGCTCTACAGGTACATCGAGCCACACAATCACACCATGTTTGAGATAGCCCCAGTTTTCCGGTGCTAACACAATGCCGCCACCTGTTGCGACTACTCGCCGCAATCGGGCAGACACCTGCGATAAAGTTGCCGTTTCTAACTGGCGAAAAATCGCTTCTCCTGATTCTGCAAAAATCGTTGAAACCGTTTGTCCAGTTGCTTGCTCGATAAACTGATCGACATCGAAGAACTCATAATCGAGTTGTTTTGCCAACAACTGTGCGATCGTTGTTTTGCCAACGCCCATCATGCCGATTAGAAAGACGCTCACTCCCTTTAACATTACTCTTCATCCTCATCCAATTTCCGTACTGGAGGTCGAATCACGCGGTAATCAGCATCGACTACATCTGGCTTTTTCGGCTCTGGTGATTGGCGATACGTATAGGAATAAGTCGAACCCGATCGCGTTCCCGATGTCGGCTCTTGGCTCACTTCAAAATCTCGTTTGGGTCGGTCTTGCGGTTCAGTTGTCCAATCGTCTCCATCCTCTTCAAACCAGTCGTCATCTTCTTTAGTTGAGGTGGTTCGAGTTGCAGAGTCGCGCGGTGTTTCAGCGTAAGCATAACTATTGGTTGGAGCTTGACGAACGCTTTTACGTTCTGATCGACGCGCTGTGAATCTCGCGAGTCCAAATAGTGCTGTGATTACTAGCGTTGTTGCAACACCAAGCGCGATCGCTCCTAAAATCCACACCGTCAACGGCAAGGCAGGTGATGGAATGCCGAGAAATACAAGTGAGATGGATACGCCCCAATTGGAGAGCGCAAAAATGACGAGAAAACCAGCGATCGCACTCAGCAGCAGAAAACGCAGAAGAGACATGAGAACAACCCACGCTAGAACCACCCAATAGGGTACATCAATCCAGCTTAGCGTATTGCTAGACGGCTCATAGAATTTGCAATTGCAGCCGACGAATCTGCTAATTGTTGCAAATGATTAAACCCTAGGCTTTTCATTATAAATCTCCGACTTCTGGCAAAATCGGAGATCTTGAGAAACCGTGTCCAGGTCGCTAAGGTAGATGGAATCAGAGCAAACTTATTCCTATGCCAAATCGTTTAATTCAGGCTCAGAGTCTTTATCTGCGGAAACATGCTCATAATCCGATCGAGTGGTGGGCATGGAGCGACGATGCGATCGAACATGCCCGACGCGAGAATAAAATTATCTTTTTATCGATCGGCTATTCTTCTTGTCACTGGTGTACGGTGATGGAAGGGGAAGCGTTTTCGGATGCGACGATCGCGCAATTTCTCAACCAGAACTATTTGCCGATTAAAGTCGATCGAGAAGAACGTCCGGATCTCGACAGCATTTATATGCAGGCGCTTCAAATGATGACGGGACAGGGTGGATGGCCCTTGAACATTTTTCTTACGCCTGATGATTTAGTACCGTTTTATGGCGGAACATATTTTCCAGTTGATGATAAGTATGGTCGTCCTGGATTCCTTCACGTTTTGCAGACTTTGAGACGATTGTATGATGACGATCGCGCCAAACTCGATGCGGTTAAAGCTGAGATTCTGACGAATCTACAAAACTCTGTGCTGCTTCCAACTCAAGCCCTAAGTCCAGCATTGTTAAAAGAGGGATTGGAATACAGTACGGGAATCCTTTCAGCACAAATGCCTGGAACTCGGTTTCCGATGATTCCTTATGCGGATGCGGCACTTCATGCAGTCCGATTTGAATTCGATCAATACAATGCCCGCGAAGTTACAATACAGCGTGGATTAGACCTTGCACTGGGCGGAATTTTTGATCAAGTTGCAGGTGGATTTCATCGCTACACGGTTGATTCGACTTGGACAGTACCGCACTTTGAAAAGATGCTTTACGACAACGGACAGATCGTAGAGTATCTGGCGAATTTGTGGGCATCGGGAGTCCAAGAGCCAGCGTTTGAAAGAGCGATCGTCCAAACGGTTCAATGGCTCAAACGCGAAATGACTGCATCCGAAGGTTATTTCTATGCGGCGCAAGATGCAGATAGTTTTGTCACACCCGAAGATGCAGAACCGGAAGAAGGTGCATTTTATGTCTGGAGCTACGAGGAGCTTCAACAGGCTCTTACTCCGGAAGAATTAACAGAACTATCAGAGCAATTCTCGATTCAACCTGCGGGCAATTTTGAAGGCAAAATCGTACTTCAGCGCAAACAGCCTGGTGAACTTTCAGACACCGTTGAGACTGCATTAAGTAAGCTATTTGAACTACGATACGGTGCTTGTATCGGTGAAACCTTTCCGCCTGCTCGTAATGCAGAGGAAGCAAAATCGTTCCCTTCGGGGAGCGAAGCTACTGCTTGGTCGGGTCGAATTCCCGCCGTAACCGATACAAAAATGATTGTAGCTTGGAATAGTTTGATGATTTCGGGATTAGCTCGATCGTATGCAGTATTTCGAGATTTGGAATCTTTAGAACTAGCCAGTCAAGCCGCAGTGTTTATCCTTCAGAATCAATGGATCAATCAGCGGTTTCATCGAATTAACTACAACGGTCATGTTGAAGTACTCGCGCAATCCGAAGATTTTGCGCTGTTTATCAAAGCATTGTTAGATCTCCACCAAGTCACTCGAAGCATTCAATCTGAAGCACCGGAAAATCAAACGGATTGGTTAGCAGAAGCAATTCGGATTCAGGCTGAGTTTGATCAATATCTTTGGAGCGACGAACTAAGCGGTTATTACAACACCGCAAAAGATGCGAGTCGAGATTTACTGATTCGAGAACGGAGCTACATAGATAATGCAACTCCTTCTGCAAATGGAATTGCGATCGTAAATTTAGTTCGTCTTTCCTTACTAACCGAAAACTTAGATTACTTCGATCGTGCAGAAC
The DNA here is from genome assembly GCA_964242045.1 of uncultured Leptolyngbya sp. GTDB lineage: Bacteria > Cyanobacteriota > Cyanobacteriia > Leptolyngbyales > Leptolyngbyaceae > Leptolyngbya. Next base: position 6,264 of record CAXTDB010000197.1, read on the forward strand.
AAACCTTACAAGCTTTTGCGAGTGTGATGGAGCAATCGCCTTCTGCTTGTCCGACTTTATTTACTGCATTGGATTGGTTCCAGAATCAAACCTTGATTCGGAGTACTATCGATCGCATTGCAGTCTTAGAAGCCCAATATCTACCGACGACTGCATTTATGGTGCTGGATGCTTTACCGGAGAATGCGATCGCGCTGGTGTGCCAAGGCTTAAGCTGCAAAGAACCTGCGCGGAGTGAAGAACAATTTGCACAGCAAATCCAGCAGAGTCAGATCCGAAGTCGATAAATACGTTATCGCAGCGGAATGAATGGAAAAACCTTTTTGATAAACCTTCGCAGGCGTAGAAGTCCGATCGTTCTTCTAATTTGAGGTGAAACTTGATCACGCGGGTTAACGGGTTGACCTTGCTGGATTTGGGCTTGAAGCTCAGCGTATTCGGCAGCGTTTAACGGTTTGTTATCGAGCGGCGATCGCGCTTCTGTGATAATTTCAGTCCGCGCGACCTCTTCGGGCTGATCCTCTGGCGGTGGAAGCGCGATCGCAGGTGTAGCAGAAGTAAGAACTAAAAAAGCAAGAAGCGGTGATTTCCAAATCATTGTTTTTGATAGAACGTGAGTGCTGTGTTGCCGTAGCGTTTTTCGCGAACAATTGTTAAAGAAGTAGGAAATGTAACACCCGGACGATGTTCGACGGCAAGTTCGCCATCTGGAGCAATCAGGTTTAAATCGGCGATCGCATCGAGTACCGGAACATACAACTTACTGTCATACGGCGGATCAAAATAAATGCGATCGAACTGTTGCCCAGATAAGCTATTCAACCGCTTGACGACATCTCCGCGCAATACTTGATACGACTGATCAGGCTGCGCCACTTGTTTCCAATTTTGCTCGATGATTCGGCAAGCAGGCGCAGATTGTTCGATGCCAACGACGATCGAGGCTCCTCGACACAAAGCTTCGGCTCCCATTGATCCGCTTCCAGTGCAGAGATCCAACCAGCGACATCGTTCGATCGCGCCTTGCCAAATGTTAAACACGGCTTCGCGCACTCGTGCTAAGGTCGGACGAGTCTCTTGTCCTGGAAGCGTTTTTAGCGATCGATTGCCGTAAATTCGCAGGCTCATACCTTTAATAATTGGCGCTGATTCACTAACTGAACAAAGTTCGATAAAAGCTGCAATCCAGCCGTTGAGGATTTTTCCGGGTGGAATTGGACTGCCATGAGATTTTGATGTGCGATCGCAGCCGTAACCGTTTGTGTTCCATGCGTGATTGTTGCTGCACGAATGCTTGGATCACTTGGTTCAACATAGTAGGAATGCACAAAATACACCCAAGGATTTGCACCCAATTGTTGCCAAAGTGAACAATCAGGCTGTGTGAACTGGAGTTGATTCCAGCCCATGTGCGGAATGGTGAGTTCAGGTTCAGGCTGAAAGCGTTTCACGGTTCCGGGAATGATGCCTAATCCAGGTTCTTTACCTTCTTCGCTTGATTCAAATAGAATTTGCAATCCGAGACAAATGCCCAAGAAAGGCTTACCGCTGTCGATCGCATCTTTGATCGGCTGAACGAGATCGCGCGATCGTAGATGTTGCACTGCCGGATCGAATGCACCAACACCGGGAAGAACAACTGCATCAGCTTGCTCAATTTCTTTTGCAGAGTCCGTTACAAGGGTTGTCGCGCCCGCGTTATCTAATCCTTTGCAAGCGGAGTGCAGATTTCCCATGTCATAATCGACAACAGCGATCGTCGGCATTTTTCAATCCTCTAGTCTGACTACCTAAGATTCTAGATGAAAATTCTATTGACTTCGTTTGCAACTTGGATGGCACATCAGCGATCGAATGCCTCAGATGATTTGATCCAAGCCATTTTAGATCGCGGTAGCTTTCATTCAGATTGTCATTTAATCAGACAGCTTCCGGTTGATTTTGAACTTGCACCGCAACAAACGATCGCCAAAATTAAGGAGCTTCAGCCAGATATTACGATCTGTTGTGGCATGGCGGAATCTCGCCAAAAACTTTCGCTCGAATCGAATGGAAAGTTTCAGAGTGAGATTCTGCGATCGCAGCTTGATCTAGAAAACTTGCTCGAATCTACAAGCATGACAGAAATTAGTCACGATGCTGGAAACTTTGTATGCAATTATCTTTACTACTGCATTCTCAAACATTTAGAGAATCTAAATCAACAGTGTGTATTTGTTCATGTTCCAGTATTAACAACTGCGAATACAGAACTAATCGTTCAAGATTTTTTGAACATTCTCGATCGAGTCACAAGTAAATAATCCATAAAAAATTGCGCGATCGCGTTCTACAAATGCGATGGTATTTACCAGCATTAGAGGTGAAGTATGCGACGCGCTTGGATTCTTGGGCTGTTGACGATCGTAATTCTAACAATTGCACCTTCAGCTTTTTCTCAACCGAAATTTACAGACATCCAGAATCATTGGGCGCGATCGTGCATCGAGTCTCTCACGCAGAAAGCAATCATTCGCGGATTTCCGAACAATCAGTTTCGACCTGATGATCCGGTTACGCGATCGCAGTTTGCCGCAATGGTTGTGAATGCTTTTCCTGATCAAATCAATTCACCCACTCGCGAACCGATTCAATTTCGAGATGTAAGCGCGAATTTTTGGGCGACAGACGCGATTCAGAAGGCGTATCGATCGAACTTCTTTTCAGGCTTTGAAAATGGCATATTTCGCCCCGATTTAGAGATTCCAAGAGTGCAAGCGTTAACGGCGTTAGCAAATGGATTAAAGCTTAAACCAACAAATGAGATTGAGCTTACCAGTAAAGTGTTTTCGGATCTGGGAGAGGTTCCGAACTATGCGAAAAGCGCGATCGCTGCCACAACCGAACGCCAAATCTCAGTCAATTTTCCCAATCCTCAACGGCTCAATCCCAATCGTGCTGCTAGTCGAGGGGAAATCGCTGCATTTCTTTGTCAAGCGCTGCCTGATACGAAAGGATTGATCAGCGATCGCTATCTTCCTAAACCTGCAACGCAAGCGCGAGAAATTCGCGGCGTTTGGTTAACCAACATCGATAGTGATGTGCTATTCGAGAAAAACAGATTAAGCAATGCTGTGAGTGAACTGGCGCGATTGAATTTCAACACGCTTTATCCAACGGTTTTGAATTGGGGTTACAC
>CAXTDB010000198.1:0-9433 GCA_964242045.1 uncultured Leptolyngbya sp.
GCAGACCGCTCGGAAATTTCTACGTCGATTTAATTCGATCGATTACCCGCATTCTCTTACCGATTTGCTTAATTGGTGGAATTGTTCTAATGGCAGCGGGAATTCCAGAAACTCTAGCAGGTCCAGCGATCGTGCCCACGCTCGAAGATCCGAATGTATCGCAGGCGATTTCTAGAGGTCCAGTCGCACACTTTGAAATCATTAAACAGTTGGGAGAAAACGGTGGCGGATTCTTTGCCATGAACTCAGCACACCCGTTTGAGAATCCGAGTACGTTTACGAATTTGATTGTCACGATCGCAATGCTTTCGATCCCGGCTTCATTCATTTATACCTACGGACTGTTCGCGAACAACAAAAAGCAAGCTTGGCTAATTTACGGATTAGTGAGTGTCATCTTTCTTGGATTTCTGATTGTGGCGGGCATCGGTGAGTATAACGGCAATCCAGCGGTTAACGCATTGCTGAATACTCCGCAAGCGGTGAATATGGAGGGCAAAGAAGTCCGGTTTGGTTGGGCACAGTCCGCCTTGTTTTCCACGATTACTACGGGAACGATGACGGGGGCTGTCACCAGTATGCACGATTCGCTGATGCCGCCTGCATTGTTCGTTGCACTCTCGAATATGTTTCTACAAATTATTTGGGGAGGTCAAGGAACTGGAACGGCTTATCTGTTTGCGTATCTGATTCTTGCGGTGTTTGTCACCGGATTAATGGTCGGACGGACTCCAGAATTTCTCGGACGTAAAATCGAAAAGCGCGAAGTCGTACTCGCAAGCTTTCTGATTTTGTTAGTGCATCCGATCGCGATTCTGATTCCAGGCGCGATCGCGCTTGCATTTCCAGATCAAATCGCAGGAATTAGCAATCCTGGCTTTCACGGATTGTCTCAAGTGATTTACGAATATGCGTCCGCCGCTGCCAACAATGGATCAGGACTTGCAGGCTTAGGAAATTCGCAGCCGTCTCCGTTTGCGCTCGCATCCGGAACCGCTACTGTTCCCTCTGCACTGTGGTGGAATCTAAGCTGTTGTTTTAGTCTACTGCTCGGTCGCTATGTGCCGATCGCAGCTTTGTTACTGCTTGCCGATAGTATGTCGCGTAAGCAGCAAGTTCCTGAAACGACTGGAACGCTCCGCACAGATACCGGACTCTTCACAGGTGTCACCGCAGGCGTGATCTTGATTTTGGGCGCGTTGACCTTTTTCCCAGTGTTGGCATTAGGTCCCGTTGCCGAAGCCTTCCAAATTGGTCGCGGCTGATTCGAGTTGGAATTTTAGCGTTTAGATAGAAAACAAGATGGAAACCAGTTCTGTACAGTCTGTTCCGGGCGGTTCGCGCGAAAATCGCCGACATACGCCAAAAGTCGATCGCTCAGGAATGTATCAGCGCGCCATCCGTGAAGCCTTCGCCAAGCTTGATCCCCGGATTGCTGTTCGTAATCCCGTGATGTTCGTGGTGTGGTTAGGCACGATCGTCACTTTCCTGGTAACGCTTGACCCAAATATATTTGGAACCGTTCAAGCCGATCCAACCCAACAGCGCATTCTCAACGGCATCATTACGTTTATTTTGTTTTTCACGGTTGTTTTTGCGAACTTCGCGGAAGCGGTGGCAGAAGGACGTGGGAAAGCTCAGGCGGATGCGCTGCGATCGACGCGATCTGATACGATCGCGCGCAAAATTTCACCGGATGGCTCCGTTCAAGAAGTTAGTTCGACCGCATTGAGAAAAGGCGATCAGGTGAAAGTGATCGCTGGCGACATGATTCCCGCAGATGGCGAAGTGATTCAAGGGATTGGATCAGTCGATGAATCGGCAATTACCGGAGAATCCGCGCCTGTCTTGAAACAGCCCGGAACAGATATTGCAAGCTCTGTGACAGGCGGTACAAGACTGCTCTCTGATGAATTGATGATTCGGATTACTTCTGATCCGGGACAGGGATTTATCGATCGAATGATTGCCCTGGTTGAAGGCGCAGAACGATCGAAAACCCCGAACGAAATTGCATTAACCGTATTACTCGCAGTTTTGACGCTCGTATTTCTAATCGTTGTTGCAACCATGCCAACACCTGTTAACTATATTGCGAGCTTCATTAGCACTACTTCCGGTGATAACGTTGCAAACTCATTGCGATCGGGAGCCAGCATCGCGATTCTGATTTCGCTATTGGTTGCATTGATTCCAACGACGATTGGTGGATTACTGAGCGCGATCGGGATTGCCGGAATGGATCGCGTTGCTCAATTCAACGTGATTGCAACATCGGGACGAGCAGTAGAAGCTTGCGGCGATATCAATACCCTCGTGTTAGATAAAACCGGAACGATTACGCTTGGAAATCGACTTGCAGATCAGTTCATTCCGGTGAACGGACATTCGATCGAAGAAGTCTCGCAGATTTCATTAGCGGCGAGTGTGTTTGATGAAACTCCAGAAGGTCGATCGATCGTACGACTCGCTGAGCAAAATCGTGCAGGCGTTGACTTCAATCAGAACAATGCAACCGGAGTCGAATTCTCAGCCCGGACTCGCATGAGCGGTACAGATTTGCCGAGTGGAAAAGAAGTTCGTAAAGGTGCGGTCGATGCGATTAAAGGCTTTGTGCGCTCTAGAGGTGGCTCGATTCCACCCGGACTCGACGAAGCGTATGAGCGAGTATCGCGATTAGGCGGAACCCCGCTTGCGGTTTGCCAAGACAATGATATTTATGGGGTAATTTACCTCAAAGACATTGTGAAACCCGGACTGCGCGAGCGATTTGATCAACTGCGCCGCATGGGAGTCAGAACCATCATGCTGACCGGAGATAACCGCATTACAGCTTCGGTGATTGCTGAAGAAGCAGGAGTCGATGACTTTATTGCAGAAGCGACTCCTGAAGACAAAATCGGCGTGATTCGGGAAGAACAATCGCACGGTAAGTTAGTCGCCATGACCGGAGATGGAACCAACGATGCGCCCGCTCTAGCTCAAGCGAACGTTGGGGTAGCGATGAATTCTGGAACCCAAGCGGCAAAAGAAGCGGCGAACATGGTGGACTTGGATTCTGATCCGACGAAGTTAATTGACTTGGTGACGATCGGTAAACAACTCTTGATTACCCGTGGTGCATTAACGACTTTCTCGATCGCCAACGACATCGCCAAATATTTCGCGATCATCCCCACAATTTTCGCCGCTGCCGGAATTGGCGCACTCAATATCATGGGACTCAAAAGCGCTCAATCTGCAATCATCTCTGCACTGATTTACAACGCTCTAATCATTCCCGCTTTGATTCCTTTAGCGTTACGTGGTGTGCAGTTCCGACCGTTAAGCGCCGATCAACTGCTCCGTCGCAATATTTTAATTTTTGGTGTGGGTGGTGTGATTGCACCGTTTATCGCCATTAAGCTGATTGATCTCATTCTTCCCATTTCCTAACGCATTATGAAACGTATTCCTCTTCCCATGTCTGAAGATTTGTCTGAACTCTGGTCAGCCTGGAGCAGAAAGAAAATTCCGACTTATCTATTTCTCGCCATCTGCTTCAATTTAGTGCTTGCCCCGCTCGTTTACGCCGCCTCAGATAACGCAATGTCGAAAACGCAGGCGTGGTCGCTGGGACTGCTCGGATTAGGGGTCGTGGTACTGTCAGGTTACTTATTTGTCGTGATGTTTGCACCGGAGCGATTCTAACTATGAGTTTTGCACGTGAAGCGAGTCGAGCCGTTCGATCGACATTCGTTCTCTGGATTCTGACCGCGATTATTTACCCGTTTGTAATGCTCGCGATCGGACAAATTGCCTTTCCGTTTCAAGCTAACGGCAGCATGATCAAAGTCGGCGATCGAGAAGTTGGATCAGCGTTAGTCGGTCAGCCGTTTACTGGCGATCGCTATTTCAACAGTCGCCCTAGCGCAACCACTTACAGTACGGCTAATCCGAAAAAAGACGATGCAGGTGTGCTGAAAACAGGTGTTTCGGGTGCAAGTAACTTTGCGCCGAGTAACCCGGCATTGCTCGATCGCATCAAGGGTAAGAGCGATCCTGATCCATCGAAAGCGCTCCCAGGGGATTTACCCCGATTGCAGAAAGCAGGCATTCAGCCTACCGCTGATTTACTTTACGCCTCCGCATCGGGGATTGATCCGCACATCACCCCTGAAGCGGCAGCGGCACAAATCGATCGAGTCGCACGATCGCGCGGTTTGCAGCGCAATCAAGTTGAGATCTTGATTCCTCAAAACACAGACAATCGTTTCTTAGGGATCTTTGGAGAACCCGGTGTGAACGTCTTGAAACTGAACCTTGCTTTAGACAAGCTGAAAGCTTAAAAGATTTCTTGAGAAGGACGGTAGATGATCATGTGCGGTTAGAAGCAATAGGGAGAAGCATAAAACTAATTAAGGAACCGGAAAGTCTCCCTGTTTCCTAACTAAAAATCCCGGTTACGCTGCTTTAAGGCAGCGTTCAATTTCTGGACAAGGATTTGCTTTCGTGCAGAAGTTCTTTAAGCAAATCAGCCGCGCGAGATAGTCGTCTCCTCATCTATGATGGGCAAAAGAGAAAATCACAGGCGAATCGATAAACGGTATGACTAAGCAGCGGGTTCTTTCTGGCGTTCAAACCACCGGAAATCTTCATCTTGGCAACTATTTAGGAGCCATTCGCAACTGGGTCGAAGGACAAAACCAGTATGAAAATTATTTTTTCCTTGCCGACCTCCACGCGATCACCGTACCGCACAATCGCACAACTTTAGCCGAAAACACTTACGAAGTTGCCGCGCTCTATCTCGCTTGTGGACTCGATTTAGAATACACGACGATTTTTGTGCAATCGCACGTTCCCGCTCACGTGGAATTTGCTTGGTTGCTGAGTTGCATCACGCCGCTGAACTGGCTCGAAGATATGATTCAGTTCAAAGAAAAGCGGATCAAGCAGGGTCAAGATGTCGGAACTGGTTTATTGACGTATCCGGTGCTGATGGCATCGGACATTCTGCTGTATGAACCCGATAAAGTTCCAGTCGGTGAAGATCAAAAGCAGCATTTAGAACTGACGCGGGATTTGGTCGATCGCTTTAATTTCAAATTCGCGACTCCCGAAGCTCCAGTTCTCAAACGCCCCGATGCCCTAATTCGGGCTGATGGCGCGCGCGTCATGAGTTTGAGCGACGGTACGAAAAAAATGTCGAAATCCGACCCGTCCGAATTGAGCCGCATCAACCTGCTCGATCCGCCCGATGTGATCCAAAACAAAATCAAGCGCTGTAAAACTGATCCGATTCGCGGCTTGACCTTTGGCGATCCCGCGCGTCCAGAATGTACCAATTTACTGACGCTTTATCTGCTGCTGTCCGGTAAAACAAAAGATGAAGTCGCTGCCGAATGTCAAGACATGGGCTGGGGACAGTTCAAACCGCTGCTGACCGAAACCACGATCGCAGCGCTCAAACCGATCCAAGAAAAATATCACGCGATTCGAGCCGACCAAGCCTATCTCGAATCGGTTCTACGATCGGGGCGAGAAAAAGCCTCTGAAGTTGCTAATCAAACCCTTACCAAGGCGAAAACGGCGATGGGCTATACTCTGCCCAGCTAAAAAATCAACCGTAACTTTACGAAGTTCTTCTTTTTCAGCCTAAATTTGTCTGAGTTTGTGTAAAGGTTTCGGCAAGTGACTTCAAAATTCTCAACGATCCCCGATACGCTAAATCAAGAAGTCGTCATTCACGATCGCCCATGACCTCCCCGCAATTCTCGATCCCGCTCGGTCACGCCCCCCTGTCCGCCCTTCGTACCGCTGCCCGTAAAGGCGAATTTCTCGTCACGGCTGAAGTCGCACCTCCCAAAGGTACGGATGCGTCTCACATGCTGGCGATGGCGCACCAGCTAAAAGGGCGGGTACATGGTGTCAATATTACCGATGGCAGTCGGGCAGTAATGCGGATGTCGTCGCTCGTCTCAGCAGCACTCTTGTTGCAGCAAGGGATCGAGCCGATTTATCAAGTTGCTTGTCGCGATCGTAATGCGATCGGTTTGCAAGCGGATTTACTCGGTGCTCATGCGCTAGGCATCCGAAACGTATTGGCATTGACAGGCGATCCGGTAAAAGCGGGCGATCATCCCGAAGCGCGGGCGGTGTTTGAACTTGAATCAGTCCGCCTGTTGCAGATGATCGGCAAGCTGAACGACGGGAATGACTGGAACGATAAAGCGCTGACCGATGGCGAAACCGATCTATTCGTTGGTGCGGCAGTCGATCCGCAGTGTAACAGTTGGTCAGGATTGCAAAAAAGATTTGAGCGAAAAGTGACGGCAGGCGCGCAATTTTTCCAAAGTCAGTTGATTACCGACTTCGATCGCTTAGATAAATTTATGAGCCAGATCGCAGCGGATTGCGGTAAGCCAGTACTCGCAGGAATCTTCTTGTTGAAATCTGCGAAAAATGCCAGATTTATCAATCGTGCGGTTCCGGGTGTGAATATTCCAGAGCATATTATTGATCGATTAGAAAAAGCCGCTGATCCGCTCAGAGAAGGAATGCTAATCGCTGCTGAACAAGTAAAACTGGCGAAAGATTTATGTCAAGGCGTTCATCTAATGGCAGTGAAGCGCGAAGATTTGATTCCCGAAATCTTGGATTTAGCCGGGATTAAAGCGATCGACAGAACCTTAGTTGAAGTTGGGAACGGAAAGGCGTAGCATGATTTGGACGATCGCCGCTAGGATCGAACAGTACGATCGCCTTTCTGTTTTGCCATGACCGAATCCCCGTTTCTGCGAAATCCCTACGTCCCCGGAAAACCCGTTTCGCCGCTGCTCTTTATCGGTCGCGGTAACGAGATCGAGACTGCATTCGACCAAATTCTTAGTCGAGGACATCTCGCAATCTGGGGCGGCTCTGGAGTCGGAAAATCATCCTTTCTTGAAATGATCGCGGCTCCGCAAACCTGGACATTTCGGGGACACGATCCGACCAAAGCGGTGATTGTGCTGTTAAGTTGTCTCGGTGTCACACCGTTTAACGCGGCAAACTTTTGGCACGAAGTGTTTCTGCGGCTCAAAGATGTACTGACAGATGAACCGGAAATTCAGAAAGAAGTCGAAGAATGTGTCGATCGACGTACCGCAAGTAAAGACGCGCTGCGATCGATCCTGCGACTCCTGGGCAAAAAAGAAAAATTTTTGCTGCTGCTGATCGACGATTATGAGGTCGCCCTTCAGCTTAATTCGAGCTACACCGAACAAGATGCCCTCGACTTTTTAAGTGATAGTCGCAATCTTGCCTTGTACTCCAAAGAAAGCAAGCACTTTACCAGTATCGTCACTTCAATTCGTCGCTTAAATGAAGCCGGAGTCAAAGTCAGACCCGGAGAATCTCCCTGGTACAATCACTACCTGTTTCAGCCACTCAAACCTTTTAGTGAAAACGATGCGACTGCTCTTTTAGGCGGATTGCCGCTCACGCCTGCTCTCAAAGACGGGATTCGAGACATTGCCGATGGCAGTCCAGCCCTGCTGCAAGTTGCAGGATTCCTTTTATTTCGGGAGTTTCGCGCCAATCGACTGCCTGATCCCGAAGCCTTTACAACGGAATTTCGGCGCGCCACCGAGCAATACTTCGAGGACAACTGGAACTTTTCCAACGACACCGAACAAACCCTACTGATGCTTTTGGCACTGACTCACCTTAAGGGAAGGTTACTGAAGAAACGTTATGACCTGGGGGATACGGATGTTATTTTCAGCCAAAAAGAGCGAGAATTAAGGGATCTCGAAGAACGAGGGATTGTAGTCTACCAGATGCAAGAGGGTAAAAAGCAGTATCGCTTTGCGTCCTCGCTGATGGAATGGTGGGTAATCAAGGAAATCGAAAACAGCGACGAGGAAGCACTGCAAGCAAGACAACGCACATTTTTAAATCTAATGAGCCGTCGGCAAGCAGAAACGGTGACAAACGCGATTCGCTGGCTGTGGCAACACAAAGAAGAAGTGCCACCGCTCTTAGTGTGGTTGGGCAAAATTACCTCAGCCTTATCTATCGGATTCATTCAGGGATAATCAGAGCGGGTTAAGCTACTTGCTTATATGAATTACTCGATCGAGCAACGCAGAAATCCATATATTATTGGTCGTCCGATTACTGAGCCAGAGCAGTTTTTCGGGCGCGATCGCTTATTTGAGTTTATTGCAGACAATCTACTTCAAGGCGCACAGGTGATTTTGCTGCACGGACAGCGACGGATTGGAAAGTCGTCAGTGCTGGCGCAGATTCCTCGATCAATAGACCTAAAAGGGTTCGCATTTGTGCCCTTGTCGCTTGAAGGAAGTAGCCGCAAATCGATCGGTGAAGTCGTTCACCAATTGGCGCGTGATGCGGTGCAGCAGTGTGATGATCTCAAATCTCGCATGTCCATTCCCTCGGTTGAAGAATTCCAGCGTGATCCCGGTCTGTTTCTGCGACGATTTATTCCAGACTTGCGACAAGCGTTAGCGGTTAAAAACGTGGTGTTACTGCTCGACGAGTTTGACTCGCTTTATAACTTAGAAGTCGATAATGCTGCGGGGCATTTGTTTCACTTTTTGCAAGCGGGAGTGTATGAATTTCCGCATCTGTACTTGATCCCCGTAGTTGGACGGCAGTTAGACGATTTGCCTGCGATGCTGAGTTTGTTTCGAGAAGCACCGAACCAAGAAGTCGGACTGCTCGATCGTCGAAGTGCAGAACAATTAATCACGATTCCCGCCCAAGGAATTTTGGAATACGACTTAGACGCGATCGATGCGATTTTAGATTTATCAGCCGGACATCCTTATTTCACGCAGGTGATTTGTTTTACCCTATTTACGAATGCGCGCACAGAAAATCGCTGGCGGGTGACGCGCTCGGATGTGCGGGCGAGCGTCGATCGCGCGATCGAACTCGGTGAAGGGGGGTTAGGCTGGTTTTGGGAAGGGATTCCCCTACCAGAACGAGTTGTATTTTCTGCGGCGGCTGAAGTTCCGCGCGCGCGTCAACTCGAACACCCTGAAGTTTCAAGTTTGGATTTTAGCGAAGTCGAACCGCTGGAACTACTGCGCGAATGTGGAGTTGAACTGACCGAAACGATTCGCGACGGTTTAATGAATCTAGTCGATTGGCGATTTATCCGCTCAACCGGAAACCGCTCTGGACTTCGACCGGGAGAACGTCGATCGTCGATGCCTCCAACTGTTTCAACTTATCGAGTGTCGATCGAGCTGGTTCGCCGTTGGCTGGTGCAGCGTCATCCGATTCGCCGCGAACTCCGCGAACTCGAAGACCTTGATCTCAAAGCGCAAACCTTGTACGAAACCGCAAAATTTGCTCGTCTTCGAGGCACAACCCCCAAAATTGTCAGCTTATTAAACGAAGCTCTCAGACTGAATCCAAATCATTTCGAGGCGTTGTTTGA
>CAXTDB010000199.1:0-9423 GCA_964242045.1 uncultured Leptolyngbya sp.
CCAGTCAGCTACGTCGAAGAAGCAGGCGATCCATATCAGAGCGAGATTGAGCAATGCACCTCACTGATTATGAAGACGCTCGATCGACCCAATCCTCACACCTTGGCATATCAGAGCCGAGTCGGCCCGGTGGAATGGCTCAAACCTTATACCGAAGATGCGCTAGAGGCATTAGCCGAGGAAGGTGTGCAAAATCTCGCAGTTGTGCCGATTAGCTTTGTGTCTGAGCATATCGAGACGCTGCAAGAAATCGACATGGAATATCGCGAAGTCGCGGAAGAGGCAGGGATTGAACGGTTTGAGCGCGTTCCTGCTTTGAATACGCACCCGATTTTCATCAACGAATTAGCCACAATGGTCACGGATGCACTGAATTCGCCGTCAGTGCATTTCTCAGAAGTGGCTCGTCCTCAGAAACGAGTCAAGATGTATCCGCAAGAAGGTTGGGAGTGGGGCATGACTACTTCAGCGGAAGTCTGGAATGGGCGAGTCGCGATGATTGGCTTGATCGCCTTGATCATTGAAATGATTCTAGGTCGCGGTCCGCTTCATGCGTTCGGAATACTCGGATAGAACGCTAGAGAGGAAGCTCGATCGTAAATTCCGTTCCTTCACCCGGAGCAGAATTGCAGATCAAGCTTCCTCGATGTTTTTCAACAATGATTTGATGAGCGATCGCGAGTCCTAGTCCTGTCCCTTTGCCAATCGGCTTCGTGGTAAAGGATGGCTTAAACATTTGTTGCTGCACTGCTTGAGACATGCCGATACCGTTATCTCGAATCCGAACCACAACCTTATTGGATTTTGATTCTGTCATCACGCGAATTTGATTCGGACGATCGACAATCTCAGCGTAACTCCGCCCTCGGTTCGATTCCTCGATCGCGTCGATCGCGTTTGCCAACAAATTCATAAACACCTGATTCAACTGTCCGGGATAACACGATACGGGCGGAAGTTTGGCATAATCGCGCAGAATTTGAATCGGAGGACGATACGAATTAGCTTTAAGTCGATGCTGTAGAAGTAACAGTGTGCTGTCGAGTCCGTCTTGAATTTGCAGTTCGATCGTATTTTCGCTGTCACTGCGAGAGAAAGTTCGGAGCGATTGGCTAATGTGAGCAATGCGATCGGCGGCAAGCTGCATTGTCGTCAGCAGTTGAAGCAAATCGACGGCAAGAAATGAAAGATCAATTTCTTCCGCATCTTGAACGATTTCGGCAATAGGATCAGGATAGTATCGATGATACAACCGTAAATGGCTGAGCAAATCCTGAACGTATTGTTCTGCGTGGGCAAGATTTCCGGTAATTGAATTGAGCGGATTATTAATCTCATGACCGATTCCCGCCACAAGTTGACCGAGCGTAGACATTTTTTCTTGCTGGATCAATTGCAGTTGAATGGTTTGCAAATCTGTCAGCGATCGGGAAAGTTGAGCCGTTCTCTCGCTGACTCGCTGTTCTAACTGATCGTTGAGATGCTTTAATTGCTGAGTTTGCTGCCGCAGTTTGAGATGAAGTTGAACGCGGGCAAGCACTTCTGCTGGCTGAAACGGTTTTGTGATGTAATCGACTGCACCGAGATTCAATCCCTTTACTTTGTCTTCCGCCTCAGAACGCGCCGTAATGAAAATGATTGGAATTTCTTGAGTGGTGGAATTTGATTGAATTCGATTGCATATTTCAAATCCATCGATTCCCGGCAGCATCACCGCCAGCAAAATCAAATCAGGCACAACATCTGTTAATTTGGCGATCGCATCTTCTCCACTTTCTGTGGCTAGAGTTCTATATCCGGCTGCTTCCAATACATCGAGAAGAACACACGCATCGATCGCGTTGTTTTCCACAATCAAAATCAGAGGTTGTTCCGTCATGCTGCCAAGGTAGCTTGATTAAGCAAACTGCATCGTCTAGTCATCGTTCTGCCTATTGTACGAGTTTCTTTGCAAAGACGAGGTGGGTTAATTGCGCCGATTTAACAAAATCAGGCAAAAATTCTAGCGGTTCAAGCAGCGGTCGTTTTAAACTTGATAGCGCATTCCGGGAACCTGCGTTACCAATCCAAGTAGCTCTAACTGTAATAACGAACTCGATACCGTTGAAGTAGGCATTTCTGTTGTTTGCACAATCAAATCAAACGGAGCCGAAGGATGATTCGATTGCTCAGCGATCGTATAAATTGCTTGCAGCACTTCTGAGAGTTCCGGTGCTAAATCGATCGGCAACTGTATCGATCGGAGTTCTCTCGCTTGATCTAGCTCTGGAATGGCTCCGATCAGTTCGATCAGTTCCGATTCACCCAAAATCATTTGTGCGCCTTTGCTAATCAGCGATAAGCATCCTGCGGCTTTGGGATTGTCTAAACTTCCTGGCAGGGCATACACATCGCGCCCGTACTCATTTGCCAAGTTTGCAGTAATCAGCGCTCCTGATTTGATCGGGGCTTCAGTCACGAGTACCGCACGAGACAGTCCTGCAACAATCCGATTTCGACGCGGAAAGTGAGCGCGATCGGGCTGAGTCCCGGCAGGATATTCGCTGAGTGCTAATCCGGTTTCTAATAGCTGCTCGTACAAGCGCCGATTTTTGAACGGGTAAACCACATCAACGCCTGTGCCGAGAACCGCGATCGTCTTGCCGCCGATTTCTAAACAACTGCGATGCGCTTCTGCATCAACACCATCGGCTAACCCGGACATTACTATAAAGCCGTGTTGTGCCAGCGTTGTGCTGAGTTTGCGTGTCCAGCGTCTGCCGTATTCTGAGGGTTCACGGGTTCCGACGATCGCAACGGCGCTTTGTCGATCGAGTTCTCGAATTAGTTCAATTCGTCCGCGATAGTAGAGAACTGGAGGCGGATCGGGAATTTCGGCGAGTAGCTGCGGATAATCAGGATCAGCAGGCGTGAGAAAATCTTGCGCGTGGTCTTCAAGTAAGCGATCGACATGAATTTGCTTGCGGTGTGTACAGATGGCGATCGCGCTTTGCTGACCGATTCCTTCCACTGCTGCTAACTCTTCGGGTGTGGCTGTCCAAGCTGCACCTAAACTCCCGAATTCTGCCTGGATTCGTTTTTGTAAAATCGCTCCTACACCCGGAACCTTCGACCAAGCTAACCAAAATGCACGATCGTCACTCAAGGAACTATCCTCAAAACCATAGTTCCAGTGTTCCCGTGTTGATTGCGCTTAATCTACTGCAATGGTTAGTTCTGGAAGTCGCTCCTGCCATTCGCTAAAAAATGAACGATCCTCGATCTGCTGTCATCCAAAAGTTTGCTCCAACTCGTAAAGTGTGACTTTCTCCGCAGTACTCTGAACCATAATTACACCCGTGATGAGACGATTAGAGCGCAGTAGACTGGCGGTTTTTCAAATACTCGAACACGCTCTTGTCACCAATATCTGGAGGAATCGGTTGAATCAGTTTCCGAATCGCGAAGATCACAAATAAAACTGCCCAACTTCCTAGCAGAACTTGTTCCCACAGAAGAGGAAGCCATCCGGTTAGATGCCCAAGTAGCAACAATGGAATGATCGGAGTGAGCAATTTTGTTTCAAATCGATCGAAACAAAATGCTTCTTTGAAAAAGATCCCCGTTAATGCGGCAAACGTAAATCCAATTCCGAAAATCCAGGTCGGATGCTGATAGACATACAATGCTGATGGCTCAGAACTGACGAACAATAATGCGATCGAAACCAGTCCTCCGATCATCCAAAATGCCTGAAGTGCCAAATGCAGAGGTTTGAGATAGATGTGAATGGTGAATAAACTCACTCCTAGTGCAGTCCAGAAGACAAAGTAGAGCGGTGTGATCCAGAAGAAATTTTGTAAAAAAGCGAATCCGGTCGCGATCGCAAAACTCAACGCCGCGATCGCGAGTCCACCGCGATAAAGAATTACGCTTTGTCGATCGTGATCATCGAGCGTGAATGATCCGAACTGTCCTTGATATACGATCGGCTCTTGAGTTTGCATAGGACGAGAGCAACAATACGACTCTTCTATGCTACTCCTCAGCGTTCTGATCTTCGAGGGCTTGAATTGCCAGCAACAATTCTTCTTCCTGCGCTTTAAATTCTTCGGAAATCTCGCCCACATCAAAGGCAAGCTGCAAGAAGTCACTTACTCAAATTTTCGGTTTGATCTAGCTCAACATCGACCCGCTCTTGGATTTGTTCAGCAATTCAACCGCATCCAGCCACAGAAGCAAATAACAAGCGTAAGATCATTGTTCACCTCGATCGAACTGTGCCAAGTTGTAAGGTGCAGTAAAATCGTTGTAGCAGATATTCAAGCGTTCCTCAAATTGTCGATCGAGTCATTCCACTTTTTGACTAAATTCCGATTGCAACTCCCGAGAAATTAAGTACGCGGCATTGTAAATCATCGCTTCGTCAACGAATCATTTTCGACAATCTCAACTGCTATCGAATTGAGCATCGTTTGAAATGTAGTGGTGATTGCTTCGCATCGATCGCTCATGGCTTGCTCGATCGCTCAATTGCCCGTTGTCCATGAGTCGAATCACTTGCGCCTCTAGGAGGTGGCGAATCAGTTCAACAACAGGCACAGCAATGAAGCTAATCCAGCTTTATTGGAAACGGAGACTGCAAAGCTGGCTTGAAAATTTCGGAGGCACGATCGTTCTTCAATCCAATTCGCGAGTTTTAGCGCAGACTTCGCACAACATAATCCGGCAGAGATTCCGCGTCTGCTGAATCCTTGAATGTAATCAGCTTCAAATAATTGGTTTCATCGCCTTCGCCTTTTCCATTGGCGCGCGAGAACCAGATCGCGGCTCCATACTTGCGATTTTCGCCACTGCGACGAGTGTAAACATGACCACACCAAACTACTTTGGTTGCTCCATGCTCGTCCTGATTGATCGCGGTTGCCCCAATCTTTGACCAATCGAAGTCCTTGTAGTTTTTTAGCGGACGTTGCCAATTTGGGGGATTGTTGCCCGCAAACGCTTTGAGGACAATCAGCAGTTCTTTCAGGGTATCGTCGTTCATGGCTTAAAGTAGTAGCTTTGATCTGTAGTAACTTTGATCTATAAACATTATGCGCTATAAATCCTCAAGCAGCGATTCTAAATTGTTCGTTTGCGGCAGTTTTTTCGGCATCACTTTCCGCACTGCCGCTAGTTCTCCTGCGATCGCTTCAATCCGATCGAGCAATTGCTGATTCGTTTCGATTAGTGCTTTCGACGATCGCGATTTCTGCATGTGTCCACTGGAGGAGTGTATGGCAGTTTGAGCGCGAATGAGCCTGCTTTTACAGCACGATCGCTTTATGCTCCCAATAGTCCTTATGCTGGTCCGGACTGCGTAAAACGGCGATCTGGTATCTCACTCATCTTTCGTGGTGGCAAGCTTTGAAATAATAGTTGCTAATTTGAAAAAACTGACTTGGGTTATCCGGACAGAACAAGATATGGATCGATAAATGGAAACTAACAAGATTAAGTTTGGAAAAAGCAAGAATTAGAGTCGTGCAATCGTCAATTGAAATGCAAACATACTGGCTGTAATAAAAATAGTTTGTTCAATCTTTAACAACGCCAAATTTATTCTAAGGAATAGCAGCTTTACTATTAATTCTGCAAACTCGAAAATTCTACTAGATGGATTCTTCCGACCGCAGTTAAATAGGTTTTATTTTCAATTCGATGTATTCTAACCCTATTGTTCGATCGTCAAGAAATTAGGTTCTAGGAAGGTTTGCTCCCTAGTGAAAAACGTGAATTTTCCTGCGATCGTATTTGCACATTTTTGAAATAGGAAAATTTGAAGTGGTTTCTTTTTTTCAGATGCAATTGATTCAGATAAAATGCTGTCGAAAGCAGTGCTTTAGTTCATGACAAACAACTTCGCCCAGCTTCTTAAGAGGCTTGAATATGGGCTGATTGTGTCTTGTCAAGCCCCTCCTCACTCGCCGCTGTGTCATCCGATGATTATTGCTGCGATCGCTCAAGCCGCGATCGATCAGAATGCGGTGGCAGTTCGGATTAATACGCCCGAACAGATTGCGGCGGTGCGTCAACGAATTTCTGCACCGATTTTAGGACTGTGGAAACAAACGATTCCAGAGTCTGAAATCTACATCACTCCACGATTTGAACAAGCGGTCGCGATCGCCGAAGCTGGAGCCGATTTAATTGCAATCGATGCCACCTTGCGCGATCGTCCCGAAGCAGTCGCGACGCTGATCGATCGCATCCACAAAGAATTACACAAACCTGTCGTTGCGGATATCGATAGTTTAGAAGCCGCGATCGTTGCTGCCGAAGCTGGAGCCGATTTGATTGCAACCACACTCTACGGCTACACCAGAGACACCGAGCAGCACTCTCCACCCGGCTTTAATTTAGTTAGCGCGATCGCAGAAAAACTTGATACCCCTGTTTTATGTGAGGGTGGCATTGCAACTCCTGAAATGGCGAGACAAGCACTCGATCTGGGAGCCTATGCGGTGGTAGTCGGAACCGCGATTACTGGAATCGAAGCGCAAGTTCAGGCATTTGATCGTGCCTTACGGCACAAACTTCCCGCGCTTTTAGTAGAACACGACGAAATATATCATTTTGCGCTGTTTGCTCAAGAGCATCCTTCGTATCGGGGCTATGTGCGATCGAAACTGCGGCAGTACAATACCGAAAGTACGGTGAATCAATTCTTCGAGCAGGGAGCGCTCCGAGGCACACCGCTCGAAGTCTTTTTGCTCGACGATCGCCAGAAAGTGAGAGCCGGACTGGTGGGTTTAACGCGCTGGAATTGGTTGCTGATTGAGGCGCTCTGGGTCGATGAATCGCTGCGTCGACAAGGGTTTGGTAGTCGGCTGATGCAATTAGCAGAACAAGAAGCAAAACAACGCGGTTGCACAGAAGCGATTTTGGATACGTTTAGCTTTGAGGCAAAGGGATTTTATGAGAAGTTGGGTTATGAAATGTTCGCCCAAGTCGATGATTACCCATCGGGCTATAGCTTTTACCAATTGAAAAAAGAGTTTTAAGCGATCGTAGATTTACGTCTAAGAATCACCATCGATTCACCGACGATCGGAGTCCGAGCCAGCAGCGATCCCTGAGCATCAGTGATTTCAAGCTTGGGCAAATCGAGCGTTTGCGATCGCGCCCAAAGTTCATTCGCAAAGCGGTCTTGCTGCTCTGCACTAAAGCGATACCAATCCTCGGAAACGCGAACTTTAATACGAGCGCGATCGATTTGCGGTTCTACGGACATGACCAAACCACCGATAAAGCGATCGCTAATTTCCATCACTTGCGATTGAATCGCCGCGATTTGTTTTTGTTCAGGTGTGAGTTCGGGTTCTGGGGGCGGTGCTTCGACTTTTTCAACAGTTGTGATCGATTCGGGCAGTGGTTCTGCGATGTTTGCACCGAGATCGACGTTCGATTCGGGCTGTGGAGATGGTTCTGCTGCGATCGGCGCTTCAACAGGCTCGATCGGGGGCGGTTCTGGCGCGGGTGCTTCAACTGGAACTTCCGCAATCGGTTCAACTTCCGCAATGCTTGTACCGCGCTTCGCGTTCGGTTCAGGTTGAACTTCCGCAATCGGAGTCGAAACAATTTCAGGAGCCGAGAGATCTGACGGGAATTGAGTCGGCTGAACGGGAATCGTTACGGGTGGACGAGCCGCGACTTGAACGGGCTGCGACGGTTTAGAAGAAAAGAGCGAAGAAGTAAACCAGAATAAAACGACGATCGCGCTCGCTAGAATCCCGCTCAATGTTCGATCGCCAAGTTTTCCGTTCAAATCAGCAGGCAATCGATCGCGAATCACGTTCAGCAACCGATTCCAAATCGCCAGCGATCGTTCTCCCGCGATCGTTAAACCATTCACGATTTTGAGTAATATCGGATTCGGTCGATCAGCCGCTTCTAATCGATCGGCAGTGCCTTCGAGAACGCGACTGGTCGATCGCAACGTCCGAATCGTGCCTGCTTTGAGCGTGGTGAGGATTTTTGTGGCAGTCGCTTGGGATTGTGTCACACTGGACTCGGATTGCGTGGGTGAATTTGTAGGGGAATTCGCGTCTGGTCGTGACATAGATGTGGTCTCCTCGACAAAAGAAATCCGGTTGAGTCCAGTAGAGTGAAAAGCGGTAGGAATCTCAATCTACCATCTGTCGATCGCACTGTTGTTTAAGTAGCCCTTATGAGTTTAAAGCGTCGTCAACTTTTGGTGTTAGGAGGACTGGGTAGCCTCGGTCTAGTCGTTGCTGGAAAAACATTGAGTCGCTCTTCTACGCCGTCTTCTGGCATGGCGCAAACCGTTTCAGAGCCACCAAAACCGACTGGCAAAGAATTAATGCTGCGATTTGTTGCCGTAGCGGACACGGGTGCAGGCGACCAAAATCAGTTTGATTCAGCAAACGCAATGGCAGCCTATCACCGCAAAAATCCTTACTCGCTGGTGACTCTAGCGGGTGACAACATTTATAACAGCGGCGAAATGGAGCGGATCGGAATCGCTTTTGAGCAGCCGTATGCAGCCTTACTCAAGCAAGATGTTCGCTTTCAAGCGTGTCTCGGAAATCATGACATTCGCTCTCAGAATGGCGATCCGCAAGTTCGATACGCCAATTTCAATATGAAAGGGCGCTACTATACCTACCGCGAAAAAGATGTTCAGTTCTTTGTATTAGACACGAACTCTAACGCGGATTGGAAGGATCAGATGGCTTGGTTAGGTGCGGAATTAGGACGCAGTTCTGCACCGTGGAAAGTTGTTTACGGACATCATCCGATTTATTCGTCGGGGGTGTATGGAACGAATCCCGAAATGATTCAGATGTTTGCTTCATTGTTCAAGAAGCATCAAGTCCAGCTTTATATCAATGGACATGAACATCATTACGAACGATCGGCTTCGATCGATGGCACAACTTATTTAGTCACGGGAATCGGTGGCGCGAGTTTACGTCCGGTCGGTCGATCGAAAACCACAGAATATTCTGTTTCTCGCTATGGATTTAGCGCGATCGAGGTTTATCCCGATCGCTTACAAATCGAAGGCATTGGCACAGATGGACTGGTCTTCGATCGCGGTGTGATTGCCAAATCCGCTAAAGTTGCCGTATGACAGATGCGTTCACGCGCACCGTTCAACTCTCAACGGAGTTCATCGAAAACGGTGATCCGTTGGGATGGTTTGAAGCGCTTTATGCGACGGCAAATGGCGATCCCGCTGCGATCCCTTGGGCAAGGTTGACTCCAAATGCTTTGGTGTTGGAATGGCTAGATCGATCGTTGATTCGTGGGAAAACTGCGATCGTCATCGGTTGCGGATTGGGCGACGATGCCGAAGAACTGGCGAAACGCGGATTTGAAGTGACAGGGTTTGATATTTCGGAAAGCGCGATCGAATGGTGTCGAAAACGCTTTCCC
>CAXTDB010000200.1:0-9389 GCA_964242045.1 uncultured Leptolyngbya sp.
CTTTTTCTGAAATCACTGTTCAAGATCTCGCTCAGCGCCTCGACAATCCGAATCTTCAATTCGTGGATGTACGTGAACCGTGGGAGGTTGAAACCGCTTCTCTTGCGCCATTTCAAAACCTCCCGCTCAGCCAATTTTCCGAATGGTCAGAGCAAATCTATAGCCAGCTTGATCCTGAAACCGAAACCTTAGTGCTTTGTCATCATGGAGTCCGATCGGCGCAGATGTGCCACTGGCTGACTCAGCAAGGATTTACGAACGTGAAAAACATTTCTGGTGGAATTGATGCCTATTCGCAGGCAGTCGATCGTACCGTTCCCCGGTATTAGCCATTTCGTCGGTTCTGCTACGATGCGTGACCCAAACCTAAAGTAGAACTGAGGAAAATGCTATCGTAGTCTCAATTCGATTAAAGCGCGATCGTTCTTAAAAATGTCGATAAATCCTCCCCTTAATAATCGTCAGCAGCAAGTTCTCTGGGCGACTGTCAGACATTACATCGCCACGGCTGAACCTGTTGGATCAGGCGCATTGGTGAAAGAATTTAACCTGAGCGTAAGTTCTGCTACGATTCGCAACGCAATGGGACATCTGGAAAAAGTGGGGCTACTGTTTCAACCTCACACCTCAGCGGGTCGAGTTCCCTCAGATTCGGGATATCGAATTTATGTGGATCAATTGATTCAGCCTTCGCCCAAAGTCGCGATTCAGTTAGAGCAGATCTTGAGCGATCGCTTAAATTGGGACAAATGGAGCTTTGAAGCGGTCTTGAAAGGAGCCGCGCAAATTCTCGCTACCTTGAGCGGCTATATTGCGATCGTGACGATGCCAATGACGCACACAACGCAGTTAAGGCATCTTCAGCTTGTGCCGATCGATGCGAATCGCGTCATGCTAATCGTGGTGACAGATACTTACGAAACGCAGTCGGTTTTGATGGAACTGCCACCTGCTGACGAAGAACCGGATGCAGAGATTGTCGATCGAGAACTAAAGATTCTCTCGAACTTTTTATCGGATCAATTGCGCGGTCGGTCCCTGACAGAATTACAGACCTTAGACTGGGGCGAACTGGGGCGAGAATTCGATCGCTATAGTACTTTGCTGACCTCTGTTCTGACCGATTTATTGCAGCGCTTAGCACAATCGTCTTTGCCGTCTCAATTGATGATTAGCGGTGTGTCCGAAGTGCTACGACAACCTGAATTCTCAGAACTGCATCAAGTTCAAATGATTCTGCACTTGCTTGAAGAAGAGCAAGATCAGCTTGTGCCGCTGATTTTTGATCAACCGGATTTAGAAGGTCGGCGCGTTTCGATTCGGATTGGATCAGAAAATCCATTAGAGCCGATTCGGGCTTGTTCTTTGATTTCATCAACTTACAATCGGGGAACGGTTCCGGTCGGGAGCATCGGCGTTTTAGGTCCGACTCGGATGCTGTATGAAGACACGATCGCCCTTGTAGAAGCGACCGCTGATTACCTCTCTGATCGGTTGAGTTAAGGCTTGGTAAGCTTTTCGCTTCCGTTCTCGTCTGTCGTGCAAAAAGCTTGTCGAACTGATGCGGATTCTACGATCGCGTTTTCAGCAACTCGTGAATGCTTTGCAGTTCGACCAAAATTGCCTCTAGCACTTCCTGAGTACGATTCGGCTGCGGTTCTTGAATCTCGATCGTTACTTGCTTTATTTTCAACACATCTTTAGCGAAGCGCGCGACTTCATTCGAGTGAAACATTAACGGATCGTTTGGCGACTGGCGTAACTCTGGATTCAGTCGCTTCGGATCAAACGGCGGATTTAGCAACTCTAGATCAGTGTTGGCATAACGGTACACCGATGCCCTCGATCGATTGAGCGTTTTCTGTACCGCTTCTACATCCATTAATCCTGTTGTCCCGCCGAATTCTACATCTGCCCGCATCGTTTGATTCTCGCAATTAGACGCGAAAATCTTACCATAAGAAGCGCAAATTAGAAGTCATTGATGCCTTCGACTTGCCAACTCACATCGGGTAGCGACGGAATATAAGCCGCAAAGGAGAGCGCTCCGTTGACGAGATACCAAACTGCATTCGAGCCGTTTAAGCGATTGCGCCACAGCAAATCAAGCTGATTATCGCCGTTATAGTCACCGATACCCGCAATATCCCAGCCTGAACCTGTTTGCGGTAACAGAATGCCGCGACTCAGCTGGGTTCCATTCATTAACCAAACTGCCACTTCATTCGTTGTTGTGTTGCGCCAAACCAAATCCGTTTGTCCATCGCGGTTCAGATCGCCGAAGCCTTTGATTTGCCAGCTAGGATCGATCGCAGGCAGCACAATACCGCCAGTGAGTCGAGTGCGATCGAATAGCCAAAACGCGATTTCACCCGTTGTCGTATTGCGCCAAACGAGATCAAGATTGCGATCGGCGTTGATATCGGTGACTCCTTGAATTTGCCAACTCAGCTCAGTGGTCGGTAAATAGAATCCAGATGCGATCTGAGTCCCATTCAGTAACCACATCGCTGTTTCACCCGTGCGGCGATTGTGCCAGATCAAATCAGGATTACCATCGCCGCTAAAATCGCCAATGCCTTGAATCATCCACTCGGTTGAAATCGCTGCGCCCGGAATTGTAACTTTGTCTCGCACTTGTCCATTTTGGGTAAGCCAGACCGACAGCTCCCCAGTTCTGAGATTGCGCCAGAGAATATCCGTGCTGCCATTGCGATCGAAATCTGCGGTTCCTTGAACTTCCCAATCGCGATCCGGTTGGGGGTCTAACATCGTTGTGCGATTAAACCTATCGAGATTGATCCGCCAGATGCGATTTTCTCCGGTTTGATAGTTTCGCAGCAAGATTTCACCCTTGCTTTGATTGCTGAAGTGACTGACTCCCTCGATCGACCAATTGCGATCGGGCAGACTCGGTAGATAAGCCGCAGTGCCAAATTCTTCTCCGTTCAAGAACCAGATCACCGTTTCTTGAGTCGCAGTATTGCGCCACAGAATATCGAGTCGCTGATCACCGTTAAAATCGAATAAGTTTTCAACTTGCCAATTCGTGGGAGGAGCCGACGGCAGAGAAACAGCGCGGTTGATTTGACCGTTCTGCATCAGCCAAATCACATTTTCCCCGGTCCGCTCGTTGCGCCAAAGCAAATCAACCGATCCATCTCGATTAAAGTCACCTGCTGCCACAGGTTTCCACGCTAATTCTACGGTTAGACCGAACGACGCAGACTTGATCGTGGCTCCGTTCATCATCCAAAGCGCCGTTTCTCCGGTGGTGGAATTTGACCAAAAAATATCAGCATTTCCATCGTTATTAAAGTCGGCAACGGTTGCGATCTTCCAGCTTGGATCGCTGACCGTGTAAAGATAAGCAGCCGAACCTAGAACCGTATCGCGCATAAACCAGACCGCATTTTCGCCTGTTTGAGTATTGCGCCAGAGAATATCAGCTTTGCGATCGCGGTTAAAATCAGCCACTCCCACGACTTCCCAAGGCCCGATCGCCGGGGTAATGAAGCTTCCTTGGAAGGTCAGGTCAGAATTCATGCACCAAATTGCATTTTCTCCAGTCGTACTGTTGCGCCAAAGTAAATCCGCTGTGCCATCGCCGTTAAAATCAGCCGTTCCAACAATCCGCCATTGGGGATTAGGAACCGCGAGGATGGGAATTTCTCGATCGAGCAGTGATCCTGAGGGTTGCCACAGCATGTTTTCACCTGTGCGAGAATTGCGCCAGAGAATGTCGTAAAGACTGTTGCGGGTATCTCCGCTCGGTGGTGTATCATCTTCTGCGATCGTTGCCGTTGCTGAATTTGTTTGAATCGTCGCGTTTGCCGGATTACTTAACGTAACTTGGAACGTTTCATTTCCTTCGTATTGCGTGTCTCCTAACACATTGATCGTGATGGTTTTTTTCGTTTCACCCGGTGCAAACGTCAGCGTGTCAGAAGCTTTAACGTAATCGTTATTCGCGATCGTTGCGGTTCCATCTGCGGTGCTGTAGTTGACCGTGATCGGCGTGGGACTCGCTTCACTCAGGCTCACTTCAAAGGTAAACGGTGTGATACCGCTGTTGCCTTCGGGCTTACTGGTCGGGACGACTGCGATCGACAGTTGCGGGAGCGGGTCATCGTTGCGAATCGTCGCGGTTGCAATTCCATCTATAATCTGGGCGTTGGTCGGATCGCTGAGTTCGACGGTAAAGGTTTCATTGAGTTCAAATCGGGTGTCTGCGATCGCTTGAATCGTAATCGTTTGTTCGGTTTGTCCTGGTGCAAACGTGAGTGTTGTCGGAGTGGCGACGGGTGCGTAATCGGCTTCAGTTGCAGTTCCGTTTCTCGTGATGAATTTTGTCGTAACGGTTTCACTACTCGGATTGGAAAGACGCACTGTGAATTGGATCGGAGTTGTCCCTGTGTTGCCTTCTAAAACCGGGGCGGGATCGTCGATCGTAATCGTGGGTCGGAAGTCATCGCTGAGAATCGTGCCGATGCCTTGATTTGCGGCTGTGAATAGATCGGCATTCGTCGGGGATGAGAGTCGGATTGAGAAGGCTTCATCGAATTCAAATTTGCGATCGCCTCGGACTTGAACTGTGATTTGTTGACTAGTGACACCGGGTGCAAACGTGAGTTTTCCAGTTGCAGTTACATAGTCGTTGTCGCTGACTTGTGCCGTTCCATCAACAGTTGTGTAATCAACGGTGATCGATTCGCTGCTGGGATTTGAGAGCGAAACAGTGAACGTTGCATTCGTAAAATCGCTGTTTCCTTCCGAAACGACAACATTACCGATACTAATCGTGGGTCGAGCATCATCGTTGTTGATCACACCGCGCGCCCGATTCACCGAGGATAAATCTGCATTTGTGGGACTAAATAGCTCGGCAAAGAAAGTTTCATTCGGTTCAAATTTCGTATCACCGCGAACCACGATCGAGAATTGTTTCTCGACTTCTCCGGGCGCGAAGGATAACGTTCCCGGTGTAGTGAGTCCAACATAATCGTTATCTGCGATCGTGGCGGTTCCATCAACGGTGCGGTATTGCACTGAAACCGAATTGGTCGTTGCTTTTGAAAGTTTCACTTTGAATGTATAGGTCGTATCGGTGCTACCTTCGCTTGCGATTACATCTTCGATTTGAATTGTGGGGCGAATCGCTTGATCGTCGTTGAGAATCGTGCCTTTCGCTTCGTTGCTGGCGGAAATCGTTGCGTTTGTCGGATTGCTTAATCGAACTAGAAAGCCTTCTTCGGGTTCGAGCAGCGTATCTCCGATCACATTAACGGTAATCGTTTTTTGTTCTTCTCCGGGGGCAAAGACGAGCGTCCCGCTGGTCGCGTCGTAGTCTGAGCTTGTCGCGGTGACATCGATCGTGGTGTAGTCTACTCGAATTTCTTGGCTGCTCGGATTGTTGAGCGAAACCACAAATTCAAACGGAGTCTTACCGCTGTTACCTTCGGCTTGTGTTCCGGTGCGAGACACGATCGACAATTGCGGTTCAGCATCATCATTGTTCAGAACGCCATATCCATCGGTAGCAGAACTAGAAAGATCAGCATTGACCGGATCTTCAAGGCGAACGATAAAGCGTTCGGTTGGTTCAAATTTGCGATCGGCGTTTGCTCGCACAGTAATCGTTTTTTCGATGTCACCAGGGTTGAAGGTAACAGTTCCCTCAGTTGCGACATAATCACTATCGGCAACGGTCGCAGTATCATCGATCGTGCGATATTTCACCGTAACCGTTTGCGTCGTGGGATTGGAAAGGCGAATGGTGAACGGATAAGCCGCCGCGATCGGATCATCTTCGCTTAAGGGAGTGCTGGCAATCCCGATCGTTGGACGCTGATCATCATTTCTGATTGTCCCAATCGCCGTTGGTGTTTCTGATAATGTTGCATTAACTGGATTCGCTAGCGTTAGATTAATCGTTTCATCATTTTCTAGCTTATTATCGCTCGTGGTTTGCACGGTGATCGTCTTGGTGAGTTCATTCGGAGCAAAAATTAGTGTTTCAGATGTGCGCGGTGTATAGTCAGAGTCGCTTAGCTTGGCAGTTCCATCACTGGTGGCAAAGTTTACGCGAATTTCATCGCTGCTTGCATCTGAAAGCGAGACGACAAACGATAGAACCCCGCCTTCTAAAACAGTGGCAGGCGAAACGCTGATCGTCGGCAACGTCGTGTCGTCGTTTTGAATCGTGCCGACTCCAATTGCATTGATCGGGATCGTTACAAGATTCGATGTCGCGGTACTCAACTCTACCGTAAACGTTTCATTTTGTTCTCGCTTTGTATCTCCTTTCGCATTTACGGTAATGATTTGGCTCGTTGTTCCAGGTGCAAACCGAATGATTCCATTTGCCGTTTCATAATCTCCGTCTGAAACAAGCGCTGTTCCATCTTTTGTGACGTAATTCAATACAATTTCTTGATCACTCGCATTCGACAGAGTGACTTCAAATTGCAGCGGCGATACTCCGCTATTGCCTTCGAGTTGAGCAACGTTGGTAATAGCAACGGTTGGGATCGGATCGTTATCGACGATCGTTGCGATCGCAGTATCAGTCGTCAGCGTTGCATTTATCGGATTGCTTAACTTAATCGAGAAAGATTCATTTTGTTCGCGCTTTGTATCGTCGGTAATCGCGATCGCAATCGTTTTACTTGTTTCGCCCGCGGCAAATGTCAGCGTGTCAGAAGCAGCGGTAAAGTCTTCTCCGGCGATTGCCGTTCCCGCGATCGTGTCGTATTTCACGGTGACAGGGCGACCCGCTGCTTCTGAGAGTTTGACCACAAAATTGTAAGAACTTGTACCTTCTGACTGTTGTGGAGCCGTTTCGATTGTGATTGTCGGCGTGACATCGTTATCAACGATCGTTCCAGTTGTTAACTTTTGCTGATCGGGAAGAATCGCCCCGACCGGATCAGAAAGCTCGATTTGGAACTGTTCATTGTCTTCGGATAAGCGATCGCCATTCACCAAAACGTTAATTGTTTGCGTCGTCACACCTGGTGCAAACGTTAATGTTCCAGCAGGAACGGCAACATAATCACGACCGCTAGTCGTCGTTAAATCGCGAACGGCATAGTTCACTTTGACTTCGGTGCTGCTTGCTTCGCTCAGCGTTACCTTAAAGCTGTAAGGCTGCGTTTCGGTGTCGCCTTCGGTGACTGAATCTGCACCGGAAATCGTCAGAGTCGGAGCAGTATCATCGTTTTTGATCGTTGCGATCGCCGATCGAGCGGTTGCTAATCTAGCATTTGCGCTCGGATCGCTCAACACAACGCTAAACGTTTCGTCGGTTTCAAACTCTGTATCGCCTTTGACTCGAACCGTAACCGTCTGTGTATCAGGATCACCCACATTAAACGTGAGTGTGCCAGAGGTGGCGTTGAAGTCGCTTGCGTCTGCCGTTCCCGCTTGAGTGGTGTAGCTAACTGTAACCGGAGCCGTCGTCGCTGGAGCTGAGAGTTTGACTTGGAATGTGAATCCTTTTTCGCCTGTGTTTCCTTCTTCGCTGTCGGTTGTGGTGTTTGCGATCGAGACAAGAATCGGAATATCATTATCGGTAATCTTCAGCGAAGTGGTTCCGAAACCTTCTGAAACGGCATAGTCAGGTGTTGCCACTAAGCTGAGATTGAGAACTTCATCATCTTCGACTGCAACATCATCGATCGGAGTCAAGGTTAAAACGCCTTCTGTTACTCCATTTGCAAATTTAATCGTGATCTCTGAACCATTGCGCGTAAAGTTCAAACCTGGATCAGCGCTGAGATCATAATCTGCGGGACTAGCAGTGCTAGAAGCATCGATCGCAAGTTTCACGGTTAATTCACCGTTTGCTTGATTGCGATGAATCTTGTACTGAACAGAGCCAGCAGGAGTATTTTCTGCGATCGTCTGTTTATCTAGCGATATATCAACGGTTGTTGCTAAGTTCAATCCAAAAACATCAATGCTGCTATTGAGATCGCGCGGTACTAAATCAGTGGCAGTACTATTAAATGCAATATAACCACCATTACCGCTAATGACGGGATTATATGAAGCACCGCGACCGCTGTTCGTGCCTGTGGGAATGCGGCTAACTAAAGTTGTAAAGCCGGAAACAGTATCCCGAACGAAAACATCTAGCGCATTGTTTGTATCTCCATTATCTAAATCGCTAGAGAAGCTATTAAATACGACATACCGACCATCATTGCTAATTGCTGAACCAAACGAACCTGTACCGGAACCGCTTCCCGTTCCACCGTCTGCACCTGGGGTGCTATTTCCGCTGCTCGTTCCGGCTTTGTTGATGCTAATTAATTGCGTTGTGCCTGCTTCTAAATCGCGTCGGAAAACATCGCGCACTCCATTCGTATCCGTTGCAACGAGATTATCAAAGTTACTGGTAAACACCACAAACTTACCATTGCCGCTAACAATCGGATTCGATGCTCCGAGCGGCGAAAATTCCGAACTGGTGCTGTAACCTCCAGATTGATTCACGCTCACCAAAACCGTTGTATTTGCTTCTAAGTTGCGAACAAACACATCGTTGTCATCATCTAGATCTGGAGTACCTGCCAAGTTTTTCGCAGTGCTGGTAAATGCGATCGTCCGTCCATCCTGACTCATGCTAACTTGATACGAATCGCCATCGGAAATCGTTCCATCGCTTGCCCGACTCGCCAGCGTCAATCTTCCAGTTTGGCGATCCCACACAAACACATCTCGCTTAGCATTGGTGTCTCCGTCTACCAAGTTCGATGCCGCACTCACAAAAGCAACATATCGACCATCGCTGCTGATCACAGGCTGTTCGGATGTTCCATTACTTTCAGTACTACCGCGACTCACAACCTGAATCGATCCGTCTTGACTATTCCACAAAAACACATCCTGCTGATTGTTCGTGTCGTTGTTTACTAAGTTCGATGCGGTACTCGTAAAAGCAACAAACAATCCATTCGCACTCATTACCGGATTTAGCGAGGCAGCATTGGCGCTGGTTGTTCCACCAACAGCCCGACTCACCAAGCGGATTTCCCCGGTTTGACGATCGACCCAGAAAATGTCGATCGCAGTGTTGTTATCACCATTCACCAAGTTACTCGCTGCACTGGTGAACACAATGTATCGACCATCGGCGCTAATTGCCGCATTACCTGATGCTCCATTTGCAATCTGCGCGCCTCGACTAATCAGCGTGATCGCTCCGGTTTGTCGATCGCGTAAAAATACATCGGCAACCCCATTTGTATCACCCTCGACTACTTCAGGAGCCGCACTGGTAAACACTACATATCGACCGTTTTCGCTGATGGAATTGTCCGCGATCGTGGAATCGCCGCTTCCGGTTCGAGAAACTAGATTTGGATCAGAATTGCGACGACTGA
>CAXTDB010000201.1:0-9384 GCA_964242045.1 uncultured Leptolyngbya sp.
GTGAACAATCCACCCCAACCGAGTGCAAAGATTCCAGCGATCGACAAATCTGCCGACAATAAGATAAACAACACCGAAACCGCCAGCGTCGTCAACTGTCCCTTAAATCGCTTTAACAATCGTTCTTCTGGCAGCGCAAACGCCCTCAGTACAATGCCTGCTACTACCGTCGCCATCAATCCCGCTTCACTGCGAATCGTCTGCGCCAACCCAAACAATCCCCACAATCCCGCCAATACGACCAGCGTTTTCAAATCATCCGATAAGAACGTCGCGCGCCTCAGCAACACTCCCATCAATCCCGCCCCGGTCGCGCCAATTCCCGCCCCAATTCCCAGCCGCACGATTAGATCGATCGCAATCTCTACCGGATTCGATTGCCCATTTAGCACTACATTCAGCACCACCACCGCCAAAATCGCGCCCACCGGATCAATCAGCACCCCTTCGCCTTCTAAAATCGTTGCCACTTGTCGATCGACTCTCACATGCCGCAGCAGCGAGTTAATCACGACTGGACCCGTTACCACGACCAACGCCGCATATAAAAACGCGATCGACCAAGGAAACTCGCTCAATTCATGCGCTGCAATTCCTCCCCCCAAAATCGTGATCAAAACCCCGATCGTCACCAAATTCCGCAAACTCCCCGACACGCGATCGAGTTCCCGCAGTTGCAGATTAAACCCACCCTCGAATAAAATCACCGCCACCAATAGCCCAATCAGCACTTCCAACCCGGTTCCCAACTGCTCCGGATGCAGCCAGTTTAGTACGCTCGACCCCATGACCACCCCAAATAAGAGCAGGAATACGATCGCTGGAATCTTCAGCCATTCCGCCACTACCTGCGCGCTAATTCCCGCCATTACGGTAACGACAATCTGCAAAGTCAGTTCGAGCGTGGCATCCATAGCGGCAGAAAAGGGGGCAAGCAAAGTATAAAAGGATTTCCCTGATTTCTGTCTTCATTGTGCAATCAACTGGACTTAGAAAGTAAGTGCGATCGCAATTCAGTTGTGAATCAATCCGCTCAATATTTTGTAACGCCGCACCGGGAATTGTGCGATCGCCCTTTATGGGAACATGAAGACAGTCAACGATTCACGAAGATTTAAGAAAATGGCACAAGATCAAAAACCTACCGTTGTGATTACGGGTGCTTCCTCTGGAGTCGGCTTGTACGCTGCGAAATCGCTCTCCGAACGAGGCTGGCATGTGGTGATGGCTTGTCGGAATTTAGAAAAAGCAGAAAGCGCCGCAAAATCTTTGGGCATGTCTCCAGAAAGTTACACGGTGATGCACATCGATTTAGGCTCGCTCGAAAGTGTTCGCAAATTCGTCACCCAGTTTCGAGAAAGCGGTAAATCCCTCGATGCCTTGGTTTGTAATGCAGCGGTGTATTTACCACTGCTCAAAGAGCCGCAGCGCAGTCCCGAAGGGTATGAAATCAGTGTTGCAACCAATCACTTCGGGCATTTTCTGTTGTGTAACTTGATGCTCGAAGACCTCAAACATTCTGCGTTCTCTGAGCCACGCTTGATTATTCTCGGAACTGTCACCGCAAACTCAAAAGAATTGGGCGGAAAGATTCCGATCCCGGCTCCAGCAGATTTGGGAGATTTGCAAGGATTAGAGGCAGGATTTAAAGCACCGATCGCCATGATCGATGGCAAGCCGTTCAAAGCGGGCAAAGCCTACAAAGACAGTAAGTTGTGCAATATGATCACCGTGCGCGAACTGCATCGCCGCTATCACGATTCGACGGGAATTGTGTTTAACTCGCTGTATCCCGGTTGTGTCGCCGATACCCCATTGTTTCGCAATAGCTATCCGTTATTTCAAAAAGTTTTCCCCTGGTTCCAGAAGAACGTTACGGGCGGCTATGTGTCTCAAGAACTTGCAGGCGATCGAGTTGCACAAGTGGTTGCTGATCCAGCGTTTAAGCAATCTGGGGTGCATTGGAGTTGGGGCAATCGTCAGAAAGAAGGACGCGAATCGTTTGTGCAAGAGCTTTCTGAAAAGGCGATCGACGATGCACGAGGAAAACGGATGTGGGAACTGAGTGAAAAATTAGTGGGATTGGCTTAATTTCTGAATCGGACTGCACGACTTCTCGCATTCAATAAAAAACGATCGCTCCACGGAGCGATCGTTTTTCTCATTCAGCTTCAACTATTCGCGATTTCTCGCTGGGACTGGCTTCTGTGAAGTCTGCTGCGCTCCAGGTTTTGCAAGTGCAGTCCGCTGTAAAGCATTCAATGCCTGCTCATACTGCGGATCTTGGTTGGTTCCAATCAGTTTCGGATTCGTTGCCAAGAATTTCTGCTGAGCATCAGACAGATCCACTTTGATATCCGGTGTCACTCCTTTGTGGCTGATATCCGTTCCGTTCGGCGTGTAGTAATGCGCGATCGTGACGGCAATTCCCGATCCATCCGAGAGCGAATGTACCGACTGCACCAACGCTTTACCAAAGGTCTGACTACCGACGATCGTGGCGCGTTTGTTGTCTTTCAGTGCGCCCGTGAGAATTTCGCTTGAACTTGCCGATCGACCATCTACCAAGACGGCTAACGGTAATTTGGTAAGTTGTCTACCGTTTGCGTAAGCCGTATCTCCAACACCTTGACGGTTCACGGTTTTAACGATCGAGCCTTTATCCAACCACATGCGGCTAATGTCGATACTTGCTTGCAGCAGTCCACCCGGATTTCCGCGTAGATCCAGCACAAAGGCATCGACTTTCTGATCGCTCAAGTTCTTGATCGCGCGTTCCATTTGCTCAGAAGCGTGGCTGCTAAATTCAGCCAGGCGAATATAGCCGATCTTGTTCTTGCCTTCTTGTCGAATGCTGGAACGTACCGCTTGAAGCTCAATCCGAGCGCGAGTCAGTGGTAAATCAAACGTCGTCGCGCCATCGCGTCCGATTTGTAGCGTCACTTTCGTTCCGACTTCGCCGCGAATCTGATTCGAGGCATCTTCCACGGTCATGCCTTTTGTGGTTTTGCCGTTAATCGCGAGAATGCGATCGCCCATCTTGAGTCCCGCGCGCATGGCTGGAGAGTTTTCCAGCGGTTCAACGACCGTCAGAACTTTGGTTTTCTCATTTTGTTCGAGACGGATTCCCACACCGGAAAGCTCTCCAGAAGTTTGACTGCTTAGGGCTTCAAACTGCTTCGGGTCCATAAACCGCGTGTAGGGATCGTCCAGCTTTTTCAAGGCATCGCGTAGGGCAACGTAAGCCTGCTGACGCGAACTATAATCCTTGCTCAGCAGTGTTTGCCGCACCGCTTGCCAATTATTTTTATTAAACGTGCCATCCACATATTCGCGGTTGACGATTTGCCATGCCTCATCGAGGACTGACTTAGGGCTGTCTTGGAGAGCCGCTCTTACAGATCGATCGGCGCTAAACACGGTTCCAGCAGCGGTAGCCGCGATGACTCCACTACAGAGGGCAACTTGAAGCAGCGAAACACGTCGGGTGGGTCGATTCATTGAGTGTAGAGGAAATGAGGAGTGGACAGTTTGAAATCAAAAATCACACCTGCAAACAGGGTGACACAAATGAGTTTAAGTCTGACAGGAATTTAATTTTAGATTTGGTGGAGGTGTAAAGGAAAATACTGAAGCCCCAGAAACTAGCTACAGAGTACCTAGTGAAATTCCGGTCGATCTGACAGTTTTGGACAGTTGATCAAGTGTCTCTGAGTCTAAAACTAGCCATCTCTATATAATATGGCTCAGTTTCCGTAGGGTGAATGCAACCTTTAAGACAATCTAGCGGAATTTGGGCAAATTGTTCTAGGGTTTTCGATCGAGTTTCATTAAGCTTTCTTAATTGAGGTTTTTCTACCGTGGTATTGAGTGCTAAACAGGCTTGGAATGGCATTGCAGAAATTGTCGGTCATGTTGCGATCGCTGGAGTCGCGATCGCTGGAATCATTGCGATTCAATCCGATCGACTCAAACAACCTTCGATCACGCTGTTAACACCGCAGCAAGCAGAACAGCAGGAACGCTTGCGTCTTAACTTACTCAGCAAAATCCCCAGTTTCGGCTTTGATAATTTAGTAGCAGACTGGACTTTTCTGAATTTCATTCAGTATTACGGAGATATTGCTGCCCGTGAAGCCACTGGATTTTCGCTTGGCTCAAACTACTTTGATATCATTACCCGCCGCGATCCTCGCTTTGTCGAGAGCTACTTATTTCTATCGGGAACGGTGTCATACCAAATGGGTAAGCCGGAATTAGCGCAGGAGTTGATCAAGCGGGGTACAGATGCCCTTTCGCCTCAAATGCACCCGAAAGCGTTCTCGGTTTGGCGCTGGAAAGCCTTAGATCAGATTCTTTTGCTCGGAGATTTGCCGGGAGCGGCTCGATCGTTTGACATGACCGCAAATTGGGCGGCGCAATCCGAGGAACACAAGCAGTTTGCGCCGAACTTTCAGCAGAGTGCAAACTTTCTAAGAACAAATCCTGACATTCGCTGGGTGCGATTTCAAACGTGGCTCGTGATGTATCAAGATGCTCATACCGCTGGAGATAAGTTGACCCGCGATCGCGCGAAACGCGAACTCTTAAAACTGGGCGCGATCAAGCGAACAACTGAGAAAGGAGACGTTTTTATTGCTCCAAAAGAATTGCAGCAGAAAACGAAGTAGCTAAACGGGTACTGTCGATGCTTGCACCGTGCTTCGCGTTCGCAAAATCGGTAGCAGACAATTTAAGCAAGCACTTGAAACGGGAATACTCATAGAAATTCAGGAGAAATCTACAATGCCGACTCAAGAAAAAGTACGCCTTAGTATGCAAGTTGCATTTAGCTCGATCATTCTTTGTTTCTGTCTGTTCAAGTTGTCGAATCCAAATGATAGCCAGTCCAGCGCGCTCTACTGGGGCGGAGTAACGAGCGTTCTCGCGTGGTGGATGCCTTCACCCGGTGGCAGTTCATCGCGCACTTCTACCTCGATCAAAGCCGACGAAGTGAACGCAGTGCAAATCGAAAAGCTCGAATCGATGCCGCAGATGAACGGCTCAAAGAATTAATTGATCGATCGTTCGATTCGCTTGAGATTCGTAGCCGCCCCCGAACAAATTGAAGTGATTCAGAATGTGATACAGGTTGTAGAGCGGTTTTCGCGCCTTGTAACCGGGAGCGATCAGATAAATTTCGTCATAGCCTCGATAAAACTCAGCGGGAAAGCCCCCAAACAATTCGGTCATCGCCAGATCCACTTCTCGATCGCCCCAATAGGTTGCGGGATCAAAGATCACAGGCTCCCCGGATTGCATCACCGCCGCGTTTCCTGACCATAAATCTCCATGTACGATCGACGGTTTCGGATTGTGACCCGCGAGTAATTCTGGAATGCGTTCCAGCAGTGCGGCTCCATTCCGAAACCGTCCGCCATTTGAGGCTGCCAATTCAAGCTGATAACCGATTCGATGTTGGGTAAAAAACTCAGTCCAATTCGATGTCCAAGGATTGATCTGCGGCGTTGACCCGATCGTATTACTGCGCTCCCACCCGAACGCCGTTGATTTTTGATACTGGTGCATTCTTGCTAAATTGCGCCCCAGTTCTGTCCAGGATTGATTGCTTCCCCGACCGAGTTCGAGCCATTCTAAAACGATGAAAGCTGAATTTCCCGCAGTTCCAGTACAAATCGGTTTTGGTACTCGGATCGCCTGCGCTTCGATTATTTGTCGCAATCCGATCGCTTCCGCTTCAAACATTTCAAGCTGATCGGCTTGATTCAGCTTTACGA
Organism: uncultured Leptolyngbya sp.; assembly: GCA_964242045.1. Lineage (GTDB taxonomy): Bacteria > Cyanobacteriota > Cyanobacteriia > Leptolyngbyales > Leptolyngbyaceae > Leptolyngbya. The sequence continues at coordinate 5,778 of CAXTDB010000201.1, forward strand.
AAAAAGCCTGATTGCCATTACTGACTCGGTAGCCTTGATTAATGCAGCCACCGCTAACCGATCGACGATCGCGACTTTCAAACGATTGGTTGATCGCTTGACTGATTCGATCGTCGATCTGCGTCCACATTTCTACTTCCCTGGCTTCACAATCACACAACCATAAGCCTGAGTCGGCAGATAGGTTTGAGCAGCTTTCTGCAAATCTACATCCGACAGTGATTGAATGTAAGTCGGATAGTTAAACGCTGGCTCTAAGTCACCGACCAAAGTTTGATAATAGCCGTACAAACCAGAACGATCGCTCGGTGTTTCATTCCCAAACGTGAAATGATTTGCCACTTGGGTACGAACGCGATCGAGTTCTGCCTGTGTCGCCAGTTCAGACTGCAAGTTTTGAATGTGAGCCACGATCGCGGCTTCCACAACTTCAAGATTTTCAACAGGCAACTGAGCCGAAACGCAGAAAATCCCCTGCTGGCGGTAAGTCATATTGCTCGTAGACACGCTGGAAACTAATCCACGCTCTTCGCGCAAGTCTTTGATCAATCGAGCCGTTCTGCCGTGTCCAAGAATGCTGGCTAATCCATCGAGCGCATAAGTTTGCTCTAGCTGATCAAGCCCTGGAACCCGCCACAGAATCATCAATCGAGCTTGTGTCAGACTTGGATCAGTATGTTCACGTCGAACGATTTCGGTAAAGGGCTGCTCTGGAATCAGTTGATCTCGTTCCGGTACGGGAGCAGGGGTAAAGTGAACTGCGCTATTTTCAACAATCTGAATCAGTTGATCAACGGGCAGATTTCCAACGGCTACCGCAGTCATCGATCGAGGTTGATACCAGCCCGAATGAAAGTCGCGCATTTGTTGAGCGCTAAGATGTTCGATCACCGAAGCCGGACCTAGAACTTGGCGGCGATACGGTAGCGATTCAAACGCCATTTCGGACAGATGTTGGTATGTGCGACGACGGGGATTGTCTTGCGATCGCCGAATTTCTTCGAGTACCACAAATCTTTCCCGCTCAAACCCATCTTCTGGAATCCGGGCATTCAGCACGACATCCATTTGCAGCGGTGCTAAAGTCGCGAAATCTTTGGGAGCGGTTGTAATGTAATAGTGCGTGTAGTCTTGACTGGTCGCGGCATTCGTCACCGCTCCACACTGTTCGATCTGCTGCTCAAATTCACCGCTTTGCAGTCGATCAGTTCCTTTAAACACCATGTGTTCGAGAAAGTGAGCCATACCGTTGATCGCATCAGACTCGACGGCTGATCCGACATTCAGCCAGACATTGAGATTCACAGCATCGACGGGGATCTGTTCCGCGATAATCGTCAAGCCGTTGGCAAGGCGATGAATCGTTGGAGCGTTTAACTTAGGCGATCGAATTAGCGTTGAAGTCATGGCATTTCTTGACGTGCTTTACCTATCTTAGTATTCGCAAAGTGGTAATTCACACTTAAAATTCGCAGAATTCTCGCAAAACTCCCATCTTTCGGTTTATCCGCTCTGTTCCGCGATTCTTTACAATGAAGTAAGGTGTTAAAGAATGTTAAGCGATGCAGAGCAAATCAACCCGAAAAGTAATCGTAGTCGGTGCGGGAATCGGTGGCTTAACGGCAGCAGCGCTGCTGGCTCATCGGGGCGATGAGGTTCTGATTTTGGATCAGGCACTCGTACCGGGCGGTTGTGCTTCAACATTCAAACGACAAGGATTTACTTTTGATGTCGGCGCAACTCAAGTGGCAGGCTTGGAACCGGGTGGAATTCATCACCGGATTTTTTCGGAATTAGCGATCGATCTTCCGCCCGCAACGTTTTGTGATCCAGCTTGTGCTGTCTTTCTTCCCGGTGAAACCGAACCGATTCGAGTGTGGCGCGACCCGGAGCAGTGGAAAGCGGAACGTCAGCGGCAGTTTCCCGGAAGCGAACCGTTTTGGCAATTGTTGAACGATTTATTTCGCTACAGTTGGAAATTTCAATCGCGCGATCCAGTTCTGCCCCCTCGAAACGTTTGGGATTTGTGGCAGCTAGCGAAAGCGGTTCGACCGGATACTTTGCTGACTTTGCCGCATACGTTTTCAACCGTCGGTGATGCGCTCCGGGGATATGGACTGGCACACGATCGACGACTTCACACCTTCCTCGATCTGCAACTGAAACTCTATTCGCAAGTCAGTGCCGATGAAACTGCGCTGTTATATGCGGCAACTGCGTTGAGTGTCTCTCAAGCCCCTCAAGGATTATTCCATCTTCAGGGCAGTATGCAGGTCTTGAGCGATCGCTTAGTCGAAGCGATTCAACGCGACAACGGTAAACTCTTGATGCGCCACACGGTTGAAAAAATCCACGCCGAATCTGGACGAGCCACCGGAGTCACAATTCGCAATCAAAAAACTGGAGAATCTTGGACAGAGCCAGCCGATCACGTCGTTGCCAATGTCACCGTACAGAATTTAGTCGAACTGTTAGGAGAGGCTGCACCTCAAGGCTATCGACACCGAGTAGATAAATTGCCGCCTTCTTCAGGTGCGTTTGTGATTTATCTAGGAGTCGATCGCGCTGCAATTCCCGCAGATTGTCCGCCACATTTGCAGTTTCTCTACGATTACGAAGGCGCGATCGGTGAAAATAATTCGCTGTTTGTTTCAGTCAGCCATGAAGGAGACGGGCGCGCGCCAGCAGGTAAAGCCACGATCGTCGCTTCATCGTTCACCGATACCGAAGCTTGGAAAAAGAGCGAAGATTATGAAGCGATGAAGCAGCGATATGCAACCGAGGCGATCGAGAAATTAGGACAATATTTCACGCTGAATTCAGATACGATCGTGTATCAAGAATCAGCGACTCCTCGAACGTTTCAGCACTTTACCGCACGAGCCGATGGAATTGTGGGCGGTATTGGTCAACGCATTCCGACCTTCGGCCCGTTTGGGTTTGCGAATCGCACCCCTGTGCAGAATCTTTGGCTGGTTGGAGACTCAACGCATCCGGGAGAAGGAACCGCAGGAGTAAGTTATTCAGCGCTGACGGTCGTGCGTCAAATCGAAGCTTTATCGTCTTGAGCCTTGTTGCCAAAGTTGAATGAGGGTTTGGGCTTGGTCGTGGGCATTTGTGCCAAGCGGAATTTTTTGAGCGATCGCGATCGCTCCGGCTGGATCAGCGCTTGCTTGCGACATCGCCGTTTGTAAAAGCTGCTGACTCCACTGATTCATTAGCGACTGAGCTTCTTGCCGCATCGGACTCGAAATCGACACACTATCGGCTTTGCGAATCGCGTCGGCAACCGAATCGACCGTGCCCCCATTTGCAGCGGCTTTGGCATCTTGTAAAGCCTGCTCTGCGGAAGCATTATCTTGAATTCGCTGCTGAGCGAGCGGATCGGTTGAAGGCGAAGGAGAAGGCGGATTTAACGCCCGTTCTCGATCGCGAATATTCTGAAGCTGACTCGCGTACTGTCGCCGCTTATCTCCGGCTTCTCCACCCAAAGCCCGCCGTGAGGAAATTCGATTCAACAAGTCGATCGCTTGCTGCAAGGAACTTGCATCCCCCCGATTCGCAATCTGATCCGCTTGGTCGATTAGCGGACGATCTTCTTTGCTCT
>CAXTDB010000202.1:0-9339 GCA_964242045.1 uncultured Leptolyngbya sp.
GCAGATCCTCTTCTAAATTTTCAATTGCGATCGCGTTCGGTTGTTTTTCCAGCATTTGCCAATCGATCGGACTAAGCGATGCAAACCAAGCCGGAAGCGATCGCTTATATTTCGGCTGAGTTTGATAGCGCACTTCAAAGGCATCGTGATGGGAGTCGTACACCAACGCGAGAAAGCGATCGACTTTCAATCGCTGATTCAGTAGCGTTGCCGCATTTTGCAGCGCAGAAACACCATCGCCTGTACTGTAGATGGCTTGAGCGATTTTAGCGGTGACTGCCTGATCGAGTCTGATTTGGGCGATCGTGTCTTCCATGCCTTCGAGCGGCGACACGAGTGAAATCAACTGCGCGGCAGCCCGCATAAACTGTTTGTCTTCGTCTTGCCACAGTTTCGGAACATCGCTTTCGGCTGCAAGAAATCCCAATAGCTCGTTCTGGTACAAAATCGGAGCCGCAACCAGCGATCGCGCTCGAACATATTCCATCACTCGCACCGTCACATCCGCTTTGAGCATCCCCATCGATTCCCCGATCGCAATCACTTGATCGGCTTGTAGCGCTTGATAAAATCCGCTCATTTCCTGCACAGTTAGCCCAGATGAATCATCGATTAAACGAGTTCCTTTCTGATTGGTCGCTCTACGCCAGAAAAATCGGCGCGTCCGTTCAAACCAATACACACTCGTCCGAGCAGGCTGAACAAACTGCTGAGTTTGATCAATAATTCGATCGAGCCGCTGTTCAAAGTTCGGCAGCGATCGCAATTCTGACAGCATCGATAACATGGGGCGATCGAGTTGCTTGATTTGTTGTCGCTTCCATTCCTGTTCGGCAATCTCTAGCGTTGCGGCAAATTCCGCTAGAGCGATTGAAATGAGTGATTGTTCTTCGGGTTTGGGAAAGTTTCCCCAGAGTTGTGAGCCGACGATCGCGACTCCATAACAGCGATCTTTGAACACGATCGGAAGAATCATCGTGCCCTGAATGTTCGCTTTTTCGGCAAATTTCCGCCACTCATTTGCCCGCTGTTCTTCGCGCAGATCAGGCAGAGCGAACGGTTTTTGCTGAATGACGACTTGTTCGAGAATGTCGCCTGGAGCAAGCGCAAATCGCTGTTTTAGAAACGGTGCATCTTTGAGCGGGCTTTTGCCTCCCTTGCCGAACAAACGATGCTCTGCACGATCGTACAATCCAACCCAAACGAGATCAAACGTAAAACAAGTGTTGAGATAAGCGTAAACGGTTTCGATCGCAACGGTATCACCCTCACGCAGATGTTGCAGGGCGCGACTGAGGGCAATTAATTGTTGTTCGGATTGCGTTGTCTCTTTCGAGTGACCCATGTAATCAGCTAGGGGGATAGCGCGTCGTGTCAGGCGGACTTGCCTACGCGGTTTTTAGAGTGCCCGACGAGAACGGGTTTTGCACGAGTTCGATTCGACGATCGCGGCTCAAAATGCGCTACTGTAGCGTTGCTCTCTTGTTTTTTTCCGATTCTTCCTGTGTCAGATTTTTATCGATCGATTCTTCGTCCGGTTTTGTTTTCTGGATTGAATGCTGATCCGGAATGGCTGCACGTTCAGACGTTACGATCGCTCTCGTGGCTCAATTCATCGAATTGGATGCGATCGCGCTTAAATCATCTCTATGGCTTTGAGTCGCCGCAGTTATGCCAAACGCTCTGGGGATTAACGTTTCCAAATCCGATCGGGTTAGCAGCAGGCTTTGATAAAGATGGTGTAGCGGCGAATGTATGGTCGAGTTTTGGCTTTGGATTTGCGGAGTTAGGAACCGTCACATTTCACGCTCAGCCTGGAAATCCACAGCCCCGATTGTTTCGCTTAACCGAAGATCTCGCGGCGTTAAATCGAATGGGATTTAACAATCAAGGAGCAGCAGCATTACGATCGCGACTCGAACAACGAGAATCAGGAATCCCGATCGGAATTAACTTAGGCAAGTCGAAAATTACCCCGCTCGATGCTGCCACTGAGGATTATTTAGGAAGTTTCCGACTGTTAAAACCGTTGGGTGACTATTTCGTTGTTAATGTCAGTTCTCCGAATACACCGGGACTACGATCGCTGCAAGCCACGGATCAGTTAGAACCGATTCTGTCTGCCCTGCAAACCGAGAATCAATCCGAGAAGCCACTTTTAGTTAAAATCGCGCCCGATTTGGAGTGGGAAGAGATTGCGGCGATCGTAGAACTCGCTCAGCGTTATCAACTCTCTGGCATCATCGCCACCAATACCACAATCCGACGCGACGGACTGAAAACGCAAACCGTTCGCGGCAAGGCGATCGCCGACGAAGCAGGCGGAATTAGTGGCGCTCCGGTAAAAGCGCGATCGACCGAAGTAATTCGATCAATCTGGAAGCAAACACAGGGAAGCTTACCGATTATCGGTGTCGGAGGCGTATTCTCAGCCGACGATGCTTGGGAAAAGATTACCGCTGGAGCGAGCTTAGTTCAGGTTTACACAGGTTGGATTTACGAAGGACCGACTATGGTGAGGCGAATTTTGCAGGGATTCGAGGAACGGCTCGATCGATCAGAGTTTCAAAGCTTGAAAGCTGCGATCGGATCAGCCAACAGAGTCTAGTCCTACAGAGCGATGCGGGGATCAAGGCGCTTTTCAATATTAAAAAGAAAGCTCCGATAGTTCAGCATGAAAACAGCGTTTTTGATTCTAGGTGCACAACGCAGTGGTACATCAGTCACAAGCCACGTCTTATCGAAATTCGGCATCAATTTTGGCTCAGATCAACACTTCATCCAAGGCGGACACAATCCGATTTTCTTTGAACTGAAGTGGATTAATGATGCTAATAACCAATTAATTCAAGCGCTAGGACATCAATACACAGATTTCTTCTTACCGATCGAGCAAGATTTTGAAAGCGATCGATTCACCGTTTACGAACAAAACTTGCACACTCAGATTGTTCAAGAATGGAGCGACTCACCTGCGATTGGACTCAAAGATCCGCGCTTTTCGCTTACGTTTCCAGTGTGGCAACGAGTTCTCTCAGCGGCAGGCTACGATCTGAATGTAATTCTTGCGTTTCGCTCTCCGTCTAGCTTTCTCAAGTCGAATCAATCCCTATTTCACAACTGGGAAGGATGGAATGTCGATCGACATCTCCGATTCTGGCTACAACTGAATTTAGCCGCGACCTACTTTACGCGCGATCTGCCCGTCTACTTTCTTTGCTACGAAGATTTGATGCTAAATCCCCATCAAGAAACCGAACAATTAGCAGAGCATTTCAAACTTGATCTCGATTTGGTGAGTCGCGCGGCAGCAGTCATCGATCGTTTTCACTATCATCATCAAGCTGCGACCGAAACGGGTAACGCACTGATCGATGAATACTATCAGCGATTACGATCGCATCACGTTTCTACAACCGATTATGTAACCTACGGCATGGCTAAAATTTAAGATGCTGCAAAACATTGAACAGTTAGAATCTATTGATCGCATCATCCAGAAAGGCGTAACCGTTTGGTTTACAGGATTGAGCGGGGCAGGTAAAACAACAATCTGCCAAGCGGTTTATCAAAAGCTAATCGAGCAAGGCTTGAAAGTCGAGCATTTAGACGGGGACTTAGTGCGCCAAACGTTGACAAAAGGATTGGGGTTTAGTCGAGTCGATCGCGAAGAAAACATTCGCCGCATCGGTTTCGTTGCTCACTTACTCACTCGCAACGATGTGATTGTCCTTGTTTCCGCAATCTCGCCGTATCGCTCCATTCGGCAAGAAGTCCGACAGCAAATCGGTGCATTCGTTGAAGTATTCGTAGATGCACCTCTATCCGTCTGCGAACAGCGCGATGTCAAAGGACTTTATCAACGCGCGCGCAACGGAGAAATTCAGCGGTTCACTGGAATCGATGATCCGTATGAATCGCCTTTGAATCCAGAAGTCACTTGCTCGACCGCAGCAGAAACGATCGAGCAAAGTATCGCCAAAGTAATGCAGGCAATTTGCAATCAGAACGATCGCTAATTTCCCCGAACGGTGAGACGGTAATCCCGGCTCGTGCGCGGAACCACAGTTCCTACCCAGATTTGATAAGTTCCGGGCTTCCAGTCGCCTTGCTGAAGTTGCGCGTCTTTGTCGGATTCGCCCGAATCCGCGCAGCGAACGCCATCGGGACCTGAAATCAATAGCGTCGTATCGCCACCGCCGCTATCTACGCGAAGCGACAACGAAGAAAAGGGCTGTTTTAAGACCAACGTATGATCCGGAGTGGGATCACCAAAGCCAATACATTTCTGGTTTTGTCGATCGCGATTACCGATGATCGCAGGCAGCGAAGTAGTTCCCCCGGTTGATCCCATCATCATGCCGGAAGTTGTTTTATTATCGAGGGTTAACGTCTTAAAATTATCCGGTTGCGCGATAGCTTTGCTACATGAAATGAACGCGGGAATCGCGATCGCGATTGATAAACCCATTCCCCATATTGCTATCTGTCTTGTGTATCGAATCATTTTGAAACTCCTCGTTAGATAGAAACTTTTACTATTAGAAATACATTTGTATTCTAAGCTGGAAAGCAAACGCACATCGGGCATCAGTGTTTGCTGGATAAAACTGATTCTTCTAGGTTTTTGAGCATAAAATCAACATCAGTGAATGAGCGCGGAAATCATGTCGATCGGGATTTTGGCTGTGTTACTATTTCTGGGATTACTCACTGTGCGACTTGTCCTACTTCCTTCAGAAGTGCTGACGTATCTCCAAGTTCCCACTTGGGCATTCTGGCTATTGGTTTTAGGTGTAATTACTTGGCTGCTTCGAGACTGACTCGATTTTCAAGAACAGCGGTGCAACGATGAATACGACAGCGCCCAACCTGCGATAAACCAGAAGAATGCCTCGTTGCCCCCCGTAGAAAATCATGATGGCATCACCGGAACAAGAAGCGGCAAGGCTAACGACCCTGTACGGGTATAACATCCTTGACACCCCGCCTGAACCAGCGTTTGATAGCTTAGCTCAGTTAGCGGCTCAAATTTGCGATGTCCCGATCGCGCTTCTCAGTTTTATCGATGTCGATCGACAAGTGTTCAAAGCGAGAGTCGGAATTGATGCTACCGAGATGCCGCGCCGTAAAGCGATGTGTAATCACACGCTAACGCAATCGAATGTTTTAGTCGTGGTTGATGCGTCCGGAGAGGAACGCTTTATCACGCATCCGTTGGGATCAGAGGTGCAGCCGATTCGATTCTACGCAGGAGTCGCGCTGATCGATTCAGAAGGTTACGCGCTTGGAACGTTGTGCGTGATGGATTATGTGCCGCAAAGTTTAGACTCCTCGCAAAAAGCAGCACTCCGATCGCTCTGTCAACAAGCAATTACTTTACTCGAACAGCGTCGTCAGATTCGCGAGTTTGAACAATCGATCGCGCAAACGCGATCGACCGGAATGCAATTACAGTTACAGCTTCAGCATGTAGTGACGCGCGTATTAGCGGAATCTTCCACGCTCGATGAAGCCACTCCGCGATTACTACAAACAATTTGTGAACACGCAAACTGGGATTTTGGCGAACTGTGGATCGCCGATCGCGCAAACAACGTGATTCGCTGTACCGCTCATTGGAGCCGAATGGCGGGACAGTTCACCGAGTTTGAACATTCATCGGAATCGTGGGTGTTTGCGCCTGGATATGGATTACCAGGACGAGTTTGGATCAGTGGCGAACCCCTGTGGATGAGCGATGTCGTGTACGACAAATTGTTTTTACGATCGCACATTGCCGCCAAAGTCGGACTCCACGCCGCGATGGGCTGTCCGATTCTCAGTCACGCTGGAGCGGTCGGCGTAATTGCGGTGTTTAGCCATCGCGTGCAGCCACCCGACGAAGAAATGATGACAACGATGATGATGGCGATCGCGTCTCAAGTGGGGCAGTTCATCGAGCGCAAACAAGCCGAAGAAGAATCCCATCGACAAAATGCCCGATCGCAGTTACTCGCAGCGATCACATTGCGAATTCGACGATCGCTGCACATCAACGAAATTCTTGAAACGACGGTGGCAGAAGTACGACAGTTTTTGCAAGCCGATCGCGTCGTGATTTATCGCTTTGATGAACAGTGGAACGGAGTCGTTGAAGTAGAATCGGTGCAAGCAGGCTGGATTTCGGCTTTGGGCGAACATATCGAAGATACTTGCTTTAGAGAAGGCGCTTGGCGACGTTATCAGCAAGGAGATACAACTGCGATCGATGATGTTGAAATTACGCCGCTCACGCCTTGTCATCAAAGACTCTTGCGACAGTTTCAGGTCAAAGCAAATTTAGTCGTGCCGATTTTACAGAATCGAGACGAGGCAGCAGAACCGACTCTATGGGGATTATTAATCGCGCATCAGTGTGAAAGTCCGCGTCAGTGGCAGAGCTTTGAAGTTGAATTTCTGACTCAGCTTGCGGATCAAGTCGCGATCGCGCTGATGCAAGCAAGATTATTGGATCAAGAACGACAGCAGCGATCGACGTTAGCAGAACAGAATTTAGCACTAGAGCAAGCGCGAGCGGAAGCAGAACGCGCTTCGCAAATGAAGAGTACATTTCTAGCCACAATGAGCCACGAGATTCGGACTCCGATGAATGCGGTGTTAGGCATGACTGGATTGCTGCTTGACACAGAATTAAATGCGACTCAGCGCGATTTTGTTGAAACGATTCGGACAAGCGGTGATAATTTGCTGACGTTGATCAATCAAATCCTCGATTTTTCAAAGCTCGAAGCGCGAGAAATGGAGCTAGAAACGCTGGATTTTAACCTTGCTGCCTGCATCGAAGAAGTCGCGGATTTGTTTGCTCCGGCTGCATTTGCCCAAGGGTTAGAAATTGGAACGCTGATTCATCATGATCTACCGATCGAGCTTCGAGGGGATGTTAGTCGATTGCGGCAAATTCTCACAAATTTAGTGGGTAATGCGATTAAATTCACAAAGCTAGGTGAAGTAATCATCGAAGCCGTTTTACAGTCAGAGACAGCGACGACAGCGACGATCGCATTTTCCGTGACCGATACCGGAATTGGCATTCCTGAAGCGGCTCAGACGCGATTGTTTCATCCGTTTGCTCAAGTTGATGCGTCGATGACTCGTCGCTATGGTGGAACCGGACTTGGCTTAGCAATTTCGCGTCAGCTAGTCGAGTTAATGGGCGGTACGATCGGGGTTGAAAGCAGCCCGAAAGCCGGATCGAAGTTCTGGTTTAATTTAACGTTTGAGAAGCAGCCCGAAGGCTCATCGATTCAAGTCACGTCCGCAGCGCTCGATTTAACTCAGCTAAGATTGCTAGTCGTCGATGACAATGAAACCAATCGAACGATCGTGCGCTACCAAGTTTCAGCCTGGGGAATCGAAGTCGATGAAGCCGAAAACGCCGCGATCGCGCTGCAAAAATTACGCGATCGAGCAGAATCAGGCACACCTTACGATTTGGCAATTCTCGATATGCAAATGCCCGAAGTCGATGGCGAAACGCTCGGATTACAAATTAAGTCCGATCGCGCTTTAGCTGCTACTAAACTGATCATGATGACCTCGGTTCATCGCTGGGGTAGCGCGAAACGTATGGCAGAACTGGGGTTTTCTGCGTATCTGATCAAGCCTGTAAAACAATCGCGATTGCTGGATTGCATCATGAGTACGCTATCTTCGGTTGAATCCGTCAAGTCCGCAAATCTTCGTCCGGTTCACACGCTGCCGCAAGCCAATTCAAAGCTGAAAATCTTGCTAGTGGAAGATAATATTGTTAACCAGAAAGTCACCTTAAACCAACTAAAACATTTAGGCTACACTGCGGATGTTGCAGCCAACGGCAAAGAAGCGATCGAAATGCTAAATCAAATTCCATACAATCTCGTGCTGATGGATTGTCAGATGCCGATTTTAGATGGCTATGCGGCAACGCGATCGATTCGAGAACAGCAATCCGAACGCCAGACTGTGATCATTGCCCTCACTGCAAACGCCATGTTAGAGGATCGAGAACGATGTTTAGCAGCAGGCATGGACGATTATCTCAGCAAACCGATTTCCAAAGAAAAACTGAGCGAAAAGCTAACGTATTGGGGCGAACGATTAGAGCAGCAAGCGGTAAAACAGCAGATGAATTTAGCGATCGATTGGGAGCATCTCCACCAAATTTCCGATAGCAACGAAGACTTTGAGCGTGAATTGCTGCAAATCTTTTGGGAAGACACGACTCAGCATTTAAGTGCTGCAAAAACAGCTTTAGAAACCGGAAACGCAATTTTAGTCTCGCGTTCAGCCCATCATATCAAAGGGTCAAGCGCGAATGTCGGACTGTATGAAATGCAAGCGATCGCATCCACGCTCGAAGAACAAGCCTTGAACAATGATTTAACGCAAGCATCAACTTTGATTTCACAGCTTGTCGCAATGCTAGCCGCACTCAAAGAGTTTCTGAATGCTTTATGATTTGCTTGCGATCGCGCCTCCGGTGCTAAGTTGTAGGTGTTGCCCGCGCCATTCCACCGTGTTGCCGAAAAAGCTATAGCACCATAGACAAAAGCTCAAACCGTCGCGCAGTGGCACAAGGAATAATAGTTGTTTTGCGATCGCATCGTGTAAACAATGCACACCAATAAACCAAGCAGCACTGTATCTCACTGTCCAAGTTGTCAGCAGTACTATCCACGCTAAAGCTGAATGGGTGATTGCTAAAAGCAACAGGCTACTGACTGTGCCGTAAGTAAAAATCAATCCGAGATAACCCGACGATCGCGCAAATCTTGTTCCTCGAAACCAGCGAGTTTGATGTTGTAGAAGCTGTGGAACGGTTGCAGTCGAAAGCACATGATCCACCACATAGTCAGAAAGTACAACTTCGTAGCCTGCGCGCGCGGGAAGATTCCCAAGCTGAAAATCATCGCCGATATAGTTCGCGATCGCGTTAAATCCGCCAATTTCTGCTAAAACAGACTGCCGCAATGCGATCGTTGCTCCGAACGCAAACGCCATTCTCTCTAGCTTGCGCGCCACAAACACACTCGGCAAAAATTCAGTTGAAATACTCAGCGCTTCAAATGCAGAAATGAGGTTTTGCGATCGCGACCGATACATACAAGTCACTACTCCGACTGCTGGATCATTCAGCGGTTGAACAATTTGCTTCAGGTAGTTCGCATCGACCCAGATATCACTATCGGCGAGAACTAAAATTTCGTGCTGTGCTTTGAGCGCAATGTTATACAGATTATTGACTTTAGGATTAATGCCGATCGTGCAGTGACTAATAATCAGTTGAATATCCTGTTCGGGAAAATCTTCGATAAGCTG
>CAXTDB010000203.1:0-9337 GCA_964242045.1 uncultured Leptolyngbya sp.
ACACGAGCGAGTAGCGGCTGACTTGCAAATCGGGATAGCGTTGATCGATGACATCTGCATCAATGCCTTCTTTTTCCATTAAACGATGACTGCCCACAACCACAAAATCGCCATCAATCTGAGCCACAATGCCTAAACCGACTCGATATTCCCAAGCTTCACAGGGACGAAGCTGAACGCCTTTCGCAAAGGCATAATTGAGAATTGCTTTGGCAACTGGATGTGTATTCTCGTGTTCAACCGATGCTGCTAGTGCAAGCACTTCTTTGCTCGAAATGCGAGTATTCACAGTTCGGATAGTTTTAACGGCTGCATTGCCCTGCGTGATTGTTCCAGTTTTATCAAATGCGATCGCATCGACTTTCGACAATACTTCTAATGCCCGTCCACTGCTGATATATATTCCATGGCGTGAGGCATAGGTCAAAGCTGAAAGAACGGTTGTCGGCACGGATAATCGGATGCCGTGGCTGAAATCTAGATGTAAAGGAGCAAGCGCGCGCGAAACATCCCCTGTCAAGGCAAAAATTGCGCCGCCTAACGCCAAACTAGGTGCGATCGCCATATTTGCCAAGTTCGCCGCATAATCTTCAATCCGAGTGTCATGCACCGGAGCCGACTGCATGAGTTGAATCGTTAAACCCACCCGCGTTTCTTTGCCGATCCGCTTCATCAACACACACAGCTTTCCATCAAGCAGTCGGGTTGAAGCGTGAACGACTTGCCCTTCAGAGCGAGAAACAAAGGTAGATTCTCCAGTGAGTTCATGTTCGTCAATCAATCCGTTTCCGCGCAGCACTCGACCGCTGACGGGAATTCGCTCGCCTGCGTAAACGACAATGCGATCGCCCAAGTTCACCTCACTTAATGGAACCTGTTCTTCTCGCCCGTTGCGCTCAACCCGAACCGTGCGATTAATTCCTTCATACATCTGCATTGCATGATGTTCATTTGCACGAGCGGTGGTATCGCGCAACGCTTCCCCCGACTCCATCAAACTCACCATCAGCGCAGGTGCAACAAAATCGCCTTTTACGGTGTATAGCGTGAGCCAAAGCACATCTAACACATCTGCATCTAATCGCCGCTCTTTTACTGTCGTCTCGATCGTTCGTAGGACAAACGGCAGCGCGGCAGCAGCAACTACTCCTCCGACTAGCAATGGAGAAAGCGGCAAGACAAATTGCTGTGCCACTAACGCTAATCCCAACCCTGTAATCGGCAGCCCCAACCGCTCGATCCAATTGATTTCGGGACGTAGTTCTGTCTTAGTCACAGCAAGTCCACCAAACGCGGTCGCTTCGGGTGGCAGTTCTTCGATTAGTGCCCGCTCAAAAGCAACGCTCAGTGTTTCTCGCACCGCGTCCATTGTTGCGGCTTGCTGTTGATAATAAACAACCATCGAACCCGCAATAGCATTGATCCGAACGCTAATCACAAAGCTGAGCGATTCAATAAACCAATTCAGCTTATCTGCATAAGAACGATCTTGAATTAAGCGTGGCACTCGAAGCCGAAATCGTCCCGGAATCGCATGAACTACTTGATAATCGAGAGGTTTCAGCGACGAAAAAGGCGGAACACTAGCTCGATCGATAGCTGTGAGTTGCATATTGGTAGGGGTTGAAAAGAGAGCGGGTTGAGTTGAAGCGATAAATCGTATCCTGTCAAACATTCTAGGATTACACAACACTTCCAAGGATAGATTACCGTTCTGGAACTCATCAGTTATGTTAATTTCGTGCTGCTTCTCTATGCTAAAGCAAAGCGATCCGCTTCATTTCTAAAGTTATGTAATGAGTTAGGCTGCTCTGAGATTTTCGGCTTAGCAAAGAGTAGTCATACGACCGGGTGAATCCATCGACTGGAAACTAAGCTAACATAGAGAACAGCACGATTTTCGCAGCTCTTTTTCAGCGTTAGTCAATCGATCGCATAAGAAATTCCTAATCCGACCATGCCTCTAATTGATATTGACAAAGTGAGTGTGGGTTTAGATCGGCGACCTTTGAAAGACCAAAAGGTTGCGGATTTGATGAGGTCGATCGAAGCCAACGGGTTATTAAATCCGATCACGCTCGACCAAAACTTTTTGCTGATTGCGGGATTACATCGTCTCACCGCTTGTCGCTTGCTCGGATTTACTCAGATCGAATGTAAAGTCGTGACCTGCGATCGCGATCACGCGCGTTTGGCTGAAATCGATGAGAACTTGATTCGCAATGAGTTAGAAGCCTTAGAGCGATCGGAACTTTGGCTAGAGCGCGACTTGATCCTAGAGCGAATGGGACTAAGAGCGCGTCCGGGCGACAATCAGTTTACGCGCAAAAAAGGTGGCGAAACGGATTCACCCCCTCTAAAAACGACCGTTGAACTCGCAGAGGAAATTGGCTACACCGAGCGTACTTTTCAGCAAGGCAAGCAGATCGCGCGCGATATTGCTCCCGAAGTGAAAGCGGCAATTCGCGGCACGACAGCGGCAAAAAGTCCGCAAACGCTGTTAAAGATTGCGAGAGCAGGCAGCGAAGAACGTAAACAAGCAGAACAGTCGATCAAAGCGGCAAAACAGAATCCAGCCGAAGCCGAACAACACGCTAAGATTGCTGCTGCGGCTAGAGCGCGACAAGCCGAACTTCAGTTAATCGCGCTTCAGAATGCTGAAGCAGAAAAAGCAGCAAAACAAACCACGAGAAAGCAGTTCCACAAAGCAGAAAATTCGACACTGTTAGATCTTGACATTCAGGCAGGAGATACCTGGATGCTGAAGCGACATCTAGTTTACTGCGGCAGCACTGACAGCGAAGAGTTTCGAGATTGTCTGCCATCGAATGCGGCGTTAGCGATCGTCCCGCCCCAAACCCAGTGGAATCACGATTATTTGATCGATGAAGTCAGAATTGTTGCGGTGCTGCGATCGCAAGGCGATATCTTTAAATTCTGTCAGTCTCAGCGAATGCCATTTCGAGCAGAATTGCTAATCGGGGATTTGTATCTGGCGCTATTTTCACATCAGTCAATCGTCACTGCGAATCAACCATTAGCGATTGAAGGAATTGAAGGCATTGTGACTTATTTGATCACGCTCTACACCAAGCCGGGTCATTTTGTGCTGAATCCCGGATTGGGCAATGGGGAAGTGTTAATGGCATGTGAACGTATGGAGCGGATTTGTTTTGCGGGAGAGCACTGTCCTAATCGTGTAAGTCGCTCTATCGATCGTTGGCAAAAATGGTCAGGGAAGCCCGCAGAAAAAACGAATTTGTTCGCATAGCGGAAAGCTGGCTGCTTCACCGCTTGAACGTATCAAAGCCTTCAGATTACTTACCAAAACTCAACAGTAATTCTTTACAAAAATCTCTTCCTCTAAGCTGAGGCTTTACAGTAAGCTATAAAACATTCAGAAAGCTTTCCACCACTTTAGAGCTTTACATCAAAGTAAAGCGACCTAACTTGCGAAATCCTCTTCAGATAGAGGGCGACTTTGTGATTGCAGTAGATTTGCTTCAGCACCACATCGTTGAGAAGGCAATACATAGCTCCGAAACGACCGCGCTGCTACATCTGGACTCGACCGTGAGCGTTTAAAGTTTTCATTGATACGAACTCGCAAATTTTCGCACAGGAGAAACCCTGCTGCATTTTGGTTTTACGGATAACGGCTTCCCTTTGATCTAGCAGTTTTAACGCTGCACTCGCTCTCTAAAAGGCTCTATGAAAATTGAACCAAATTTACCTCACCGATCGCGATTTTCTCGATCGCTTCGAGAATTTGGAACATTACTGTTCCACGCACTAATCAATCTCGATTCTCGTCGTCGCATCGGTCTTGCTGTCATGTTTGGCATGGCAATCTTTCTCGTTCTGCCAGATGCGATGCACTTGTACACCCGCATCCTAGCCGCTTGGATTGCAGGCGTTTTTTGCTTCCTTAGCACGGTATTTTGGATGATGGGTAACTCTGATCCGGAACGGACATGCTACCGCGCCCAGCGGCAAGAAGCACAACACTGGTCAATCTTTCTATTAGTCGTGTGTATGGCACTCATTAGCATTGGTGCGATCGCGCTGATGCTAATCGACAACAAAGATCTGCCTGCACCCGTTCTCACGGTTCAGATTGCATTATCGATCGTATCCATTCTTTCGTCCTGGTTTTTAACCCACACGATGTTTGCTTTGCATTACACTGCTTGTTATTACCGCCTGGATCAGTCAAATCCAGAGCTAGAGTACGCGGGCGGAGTCGAGCTTCCAGGTGAAGCACAGCCGGACTTTTTCGACTTTCTCTACTTCTCGTTTACGATCGGAATGACTTCACAGACTTCAGACATCTCGATTACGACATCCCCGATGCGGCGATTGTCTCTGGGTCACGGTATTGTTTCTTTCTTCTTTTACAGTGTGATTATTGCTTTGAGCGTGGGCATTGTTGGCGGGTTGCTGTAGCTCCACTATTGAAGTGAAGCATTTGAAGTGAAGCATTTGAAGTGAGGCATTTGAGGTGAGGCATTTCTATGAATGTTCTTCAGTATTTATCCTTCCGGCTACGGGTAAGTTTGGCGCTATGCGGCGGAATCATTGTCTTTTTTCTATTGCCGTCTACCTTGCATTCCTCAACTCGATTATTAGCAACTTGGGCGGCAGCGGTGTGTTGTTTTTTGTTTCCGATCGTTCTCATGATCATTCATACGGATGCAGAAGCCACGGCTTATCGCGCTCGAAGATTTAATCTGCGTCGCTTATTGCTCTTTAGTATTGCTGCGGGTGCGATCGCGATTAGTTTTGTTGCCTTTCGACTGCTGCACGATTCTAAACAAGCTTCGAGTGAAGTGATTACGCTGCATTTAAGCGTAGCGATGATCGCGATCGTGCTTTCCTGGTTTCTTCTGCATACCCTTTTCGCTCAACAATATGCGGCACTCTACTATCGTCCCGATTCACCTGGCGGAATTCAATTTCAAGCGCAAGATGCCCCGACCGATTGGGACTTTCTCTACTTCGCATTTACTCTTGGCTGTACGGCTCAAACCTCTGACTCCTTTATTGTGTCGCGATCGATTCGTCGATTAGCGTTAGGACAGTGTTTGATTTCGTTTTGGTACTTTGTTGGCATTGTTGCAATGACGGTGAATCTCGTTTCTGCACTCCTATAAGGGCTGTAGCTGCGATCGATTTAATTCTTGATTATTGTTGGAATCCTTCGTCATGACACATCTTCTATCTACTTTTGTTTTGTGCTTTTCCTCGAACGTCGATAATTTTGCGGTCGCCGTTGCGTATGGAGTAAAAAAGCTGCGAATCGGAGTTCTGAGTAACTGCCTGATCGCACTCGTTTCGGCACTGGGAACCTTGCTTTCATTGTCGGTTGGCGCAGCGATTCAGCGCTATTTGCCTGATCCTGTTGCCAATGTGATCGGCAGTGCGATTCTCGTTGCGATCGGCGTTTGGGGCATTTGGGATACGTTTGAGCGCGAGAAAAAACGCAATCGCGCCAAACTCCGGCAGCATCGTCGATCGATGGTGACAGCAGGCATGGATTCAGCTTATATGCAGCACAGTGATGCGCGAGCGTTTGAGCCTGAAAATTCGGTTGATCCGCTGTCGTATGAAAGCTTTCTGGAAAATCCAGAAATTGCAGACGTAGATCGCTCTGGCTGTATCGATGTCAAAGAAGCGATCGCGCTTTCCTTTGGGTTGACGATCAACAACTTGGGTACAGGAGTGGGTGCAGGCATTTCAGGATTGAACATTGCCTACACAACTATCTTGACCTTTGTATTCAGCATTCTCGGTGTGACTAGCGGGTATTTTCTAGGCGAACGTTTTACCACAAAGATGACTGGCGTTTCTGCGGGTGTTCTTTCTGGCGCAATGATCATCGGACTCGGTGTATACGAGTACTTTATTCCCTAGAAGTACAGAATAGTGAGGAGCCTGTCTAAATTCCTTTATCTACTCACCATCATGACAAAGATTAATGACGAGACTCGACGTTCAACAGTCAATGATCATCTGCGGCAAGCGATCGTGGCTCGGAGTGCTGTTCGCAAAGTTAAGCACTTTTTCACCAAAACGCTCGGTCCTGGTTTCGTAACCGGAGCCGCTGATGATGATCCGTCTGGGGTTACAACCTTTTCGCAAGCAGGCGCACAATACGGACCACAACTGATGTGGATGCCCCTGTTTGTGTTTCCGATGATGGTTTGCATTCAAGAAATGAGTGCGCGAATTGGACTTGTGACCCATCGGGGCATTATTCGCATTATTAAAGAAGAGTATCCGCCCTACGTCTTGTGGCTCGTGGGATTGATTACGCTACCCGCCGTTGTTATTAACGTCGGCTCGGACCTGCTGGCAATGGGAGCGGTTGCCAATATGCTCGTTCCAGCGATTCCAACCAGCGTGTTTAGTATCATTGCAGGCGCGATGATTATCTGTACACTGTTTTTTGCCAGCTATGAGCGCGTGGCAAATGTGCTGAAATGGGCGGCTTGTGCGTTGGTGCTTTACTTCTTCGTGCCGTTCTTTGTCCATCAAGATTGGGGATTAGTGGCTCGATCGATGGTGACTCCCCACTTTGAATGGAATGCCGCTTACATTGGTACGGTCGGCGCATTCTTAGGCACGAACATCTCAGCTTATCTATTTTTCTGGGAATCTTCGATGTTTGTGGATCATGCAGAGCATCGATACGGACGGTTGTATGACCATCCTGCGGCTCACATTCCTGGACTGCGGCATGAAATCAAAGAGATGCAGAAAGATAACGCCTTTGGTATGGGAATTGCAGTAACGATCATGTTCTTTGTCGTTTGGGCTTGCGCGAGTACGCTATTTGCGAGCGGAATCCACGACATCGACACAGTGGATCAAGCCGCGAAAGCCTTAGAACCGATCGCTGGAGAGTTTGCTTACCTGCTGTTTGCCTTTGCAATTTTGGCATCTGGCTTTATTGCAGTTCCGGTTTTGGCTGGAACTTGTGGATACATTGCGGCTGAAGCATTTAACTTACCGCGCGGAATGGACAAGAAACTGTATGAAGCCAAAGTTTTCTATGCGGTCATGCTGGTTTCAGTACTGCTAAGTTTACTGATCAACCTAACTGGAATTGGTGCAGTGCAAGCTTTGATCTTTTCGGCGGTAGTGTATGGAATCACGGTTCCGCCGACGATCTGGTATATCCTCAAAATCTGCAATAATCCTCGGATTATGGGCGCGTTTACGAATGGGAAGTGGTCGAATATCGTCGGTTACTTCACCTTTGGGATTATGTCGATCGCCGCAGTGTGTTTGATCTTTACAACCTTCATTCTGCCTCAGCCCGATAACTCTGGACTAACCAATAACTCTTCTCCTTCCCCTACACCAAAATCTAGTCCGCAATCTGTTTTACCGCTTCCGAGTCATGCACCGAAGATCGGTTAGAGCCACTGACACCGAAAGAACTCCGATCTTTTGCAGGTCGGAGCTTTTGCGCGTTCTGCAAAGGATTGCTCAATCCGGTTCCCAGCGCTGCGGACTGCCACAGCAAGTAGAGGAGTTATATTGAGGCAGCAAATCGATCACATTGTTAAAGCTGCTGAAGTAGTCCTGGAGCGCTCTAGCGGCATCTCCGGTAAACTCCAACCATTCAAAATGATAAAGGCTTTGAGTGGGCGACTCTTGAGGGCGGAGCGCAGCCGTCGGAATCGCAATTAACAAAGAAACGCCGAGGTCTTCAGCGGGGGTCTTGCGCTCTAATCGAATGGCAGCAATGTAAGACGTGTTGATCACCACATTCTCCAGCTTGATAAATGCCATACCTCAACAGTCTCCGCATAAAGTTGATAAAACAAAATTCCGACCCGAAAGCCAGAACAAACTAGGATTAAATTCGCGCTCATTCAGTCAATACTCGTTCAATTCCAGTCGATCGCACAATCGCAAACATTCAGACATCTAACATGATTTACTAGCGATCCTAGTATTGTATTTCTCCACAGTGAATGATTGTTCTTTTGCCTACAAGCTCTCGTCGGTATCCGGATTATAACCATCTGTCTCGAAGTCCCAGTCTCCCCACTGTTCACTTCTTTCTAACAATGCCTTAACTAGAACTGATGGTGACACTATTTAAGCAGAAAGCAACTCTCAAATTAGCTTTCAACAATCTGCTTAATTTCGCTTCATAACTGTTAGTAAAAAGAGATATTTCTGTTTTGTCGCTTTGGTAGTATTTTAAGAAGATTAACGAACAGCTTGCTTGGCACTATTTCTTGGTAGGATTAGCATATTCGGAACAACCTCTTCGGTACGAATGAGAGGTGACTAAGCTTTAAGAGGTTACAGATTT
The DNA here is from genome assembly GCA_964242045.1 of uncultured Leptolyngbya sp. GTDB lineage: Bacteria > Cyanobacteriota > Cyanobacteriia > Leptolyngbyales > Leptolyngbyaceae > Leptolyngbya. The sequence goes on from CAXTDB010000203.1 coordinate 8,333, forward strand.
GATCGAGCTTGTCGCCGCTTTGCATCATTACTCATTTTAGTAATTCAGTCTTTCGTTGAATTGTGATGAACCTAAATCGAACCCTAATTTGGGTTGGTCGCGTCGGCTATGCTGGCTGATTACGAAATTTGAGCGATCGATGCAATCGTGTTTGCTATTCCATCTCTTCTCTATTGGAGGATTCCATCCATGTTTGAACTCGAAGCCTTGTTGTTAGGACTAGAGCCAGTCACCGCATTAACGATCGGGGTTGGCGCGTTGTTAGTTGCACCTGTAGTGGGCGCGATCGATTCAATGACCGGAGGAACGGCATCAGAAGGAACCCGAAACATCGCCAAAACTGGCTTAGTTTGGGCGTTTGAGGCATTCGACAAAGTGCAGCATACCGTTGCTGAAACCAGCGAATCGGTTCAAGATTTGATTGCAGAAGCGAAATCGGAAATGCACGAATCAAAGAACGGCTCTGAAGATACCGCACCGCGCGAAGTCACGATCGGGTAAATGCCGAGATAGGTCAATGCGAAACAAAGGTAGCACTCTGATTGCAGCCCTGCTACCTTGATGCGATCGTTATTCACCTTATGGTCGTTATTCACCTTATTAAGAGTTCCTTCGGAAACTCCATCTTCTATCCCTGTGACCCTGCATTTATGCAGGGATAGAGATGTTTTTTGAGGATCAGACCGTTGGAAAACATTCTAAAGTTTGAGCGAGTTGATTGGTTCAGAGGCTTGAATTGTTGTAGGAATTCCTTCACCGTTCTGCAACTTCTACGATCGTTTCTTTGCACCGCTTCAGTTTGCACAAAACGAGTACTCTTTGAGACTGGGTTCTAGACCCGAAATTTTGCCAAGCAATCAATGGGTTACGTCAATTACCATTACACCTGAGAGCTTTTATGTTAGAACAACGTGATTTTCTGAATGTTCGTAGCCTTGCGTTTGCATTAACTGCGGGTCCTTTAGCCTTGTTATTGTTCTTCGCGGCTTTAGATATGTCTTGGGC
>CAXTDB010000204.1:0-9333 GCA_964242045.1 uncultured Leptolyngbya sp.
CCGACGAACGCCGACTCGAAATCAGCAAAGCACACGATGGAGAAAGCTATGACATCAAACAGCTTGAAAACGGCTTAGTAACCGTTACGCCGTGGTGCTTTCAAGATGACAAATTTACCGTTAACGTCGAAACGACGGTGTTATCTCAAGTCAAATTTGACAGCAATAGTGAACTCACCGAAGCGCTCAAACACGCGCCTCGTAAACTTTTAGAATGGACGTTTGTAAAAGATGCCGCCTGAAATCGCTGAATTGCTCCACACAAACTCTGTTCATGCACTCCCGGAATTAATGGAAGCGATCGCCAACTACTTGAATAGCGATCGCTGTTTCCTTTACCTGCGTGATCCGCAAACTCGTCTCGGTCGCGTTCCATTTTGCTGGACTCGCAGCCCGGAAGTCCCAACCGTTTACGATCAAGACTGGAAGCCCGAACCCGAATCACTCGGCGATGAAGATCCGATGTTTGCTGCTGCGCTCGCAACCAAGCCTTCGATTTTTGTCGAAGATGTCACGACTGCAAGTTCGGATGTCGTGAATGCGGAATTTGAGCGCAAGAACTTTGGACATCGAGCATTAATTCACGGGCATCTGTGTCACAATAACCAACTCTGGGGCGTTTTGCAGCCTTGCTTGATGAATCAACCGCGACACTGGACAGCCGAAGAACGATCAACTTTTAACCAAATTGTCGAGAAAGTTACCCCGATCGTCGTTCAGTACGTCGAACAGCAAGCGAAAAATCCCCCACAAGAATGAGGTAGAGAGCAACGAAAGTCGTGTTTATTACAGTGTGATAACCCCCGAAAACTCTGCCCATCGCAGGTGGATTGCATGAACCACTCCCCTTTCACTCAATCCCGCACGATCGATCGCATTCTTGTGGTTGACGATACACCCGATAACTGTCTGCTCATTCAAGCAATCTTGCAGGACGAAGGCTATCAGGTTGAACTTGCGGATAGTGGCAAAGAAGCGTTACGCATTATTGAGCAGTCGCCGCCTGATTTGGTGCTGCTCGATGTGATGATGCCGGGAATGGATGGCTATGAAGTGACACGCCGGATTCGCGCCAATGCTTCGCTTCCGTTTATGCCGATTTTGCTCACGACTGCTTATGATCAACCGAGTGTGGCTCAAGGTTTAGATACGGGCGCGGATGATTTTATTCGCAAGCCTGTTCATTTTGATGAATTGTTAGCGAGAGTCCGCGCCCTGCTGCGCTTAAAGCACAGCGTGGATGAACGCGACCAGATTGCGCGTCAGCGAGAAGATTTTGTTTCCCGGTTGACGCATGATTTAAGAACGCCGCTGGTTGCTGCCGATCGCATGTTAAACCTCATGGTTCAAGGGGCGTTAGGCGAACTGTCTGAAGACGTGAATGATGCGATCGCAACGATGATCCGCAGCAATGCAAACCTGCTGACTATGGTGAATACGCTTCTAGAAGTGTACCGTTACGAAGCAGGACGAAAGACGTTAGTGTTTTCGCCTGTGAACTTAGCCGAACTAGCTCAGGAAGTCGTAAAAGAACTTTCGCCGCTGGCGATCGACAAACATTTGGCGTTAAACCTACAGTTTAATGAAGCTGAAGACTTTATCGCAAAAGGCGATCGTTTAGAGCTTTATCGCGTGATGACAAATCTAATCGGAAATGCGATCAAATTCACCGATGAAGGATCTGTAACGGTTCGCTTACTCAAAGTGGATACCGGATTAGTACCTGCAATCAAGCTAGAAGTGCAAGATACCGGATCTGGAATTTCAGACAGCGATCGGGCAAGTTTGTTTGAGAGCTTTAATCCTGGAAAACACAAGCGATCAGGGAGCGGCTTAGGTTTGCACTTGACTCGGCGGATTGTTGAAGCTCACAACGGCAGAATTAATGTTGCGACAGAGCTAGACAAAGGAAGTACGTTTACAGTTTATTTACCGACTCATTAAACCGTTGCATCGAAGAGAATTGTTTGCCAATAAATCCTAGATTAAATTCTCCGTTTCTCTGCCGCCACGCCCGGAAACTGATTTCCGGGTGGGTAGCAACGAAGCGAGCGAGCAAACCCCGCCTTCTTATTTAGTACCTGCCGCTGTATCGTTCTTCTTTCCACGGGTCGCCTCGGTGATGATATCCGTTACGCTCCCAAAATCCCAAGTCTTCCTTAGAAAGAAACTCTAATCCATTAATCCACTTGGCGCTTTTCCAAGCGTACAAATGTGGCACAACTAAGCGCAGTGGGCCACCATGATCTGCTGGCAACGGCTCACCGAACAAGGTATGAGCAAAAAAGTTTTCTTCTCGGACAAAATCTTCGATCGCAATATTTGTCGTATATCCCCCATAGCAATGCTCCATGATATGCACCGCTTTTGGATCGACTTCGATCGCTTTCATAAGGTCGGTGACTTTCACTCCAACCCACTTTACGTCGAGCTTTGACCAAGTTGTAACGCAGTGAAAATCAGCGGTAAATTCGCTTTGAGGCATTGCCATAAAATCATCCCAGGAAAATGTCTTCTCCTGAGCCAAACCCCAGACGCGAAATTGCCAGCTTGCACGATCGACCTGTGGAGTCGCTCCGTAGGTCAACACGGGAAACCCGGTTGCTAATCTCTGACCGGGGGGAACGCGAACACTTTGTGCAGCGGAGCTTGCGCCAAATTCCGCTTCTGGCTTTTTGAAAAACTTGCCCAACATACCGTGACTCCTAAGACAGGCTTCACTCTAAATGTGTATCAAAACTAGAAAATGCGTGACTCTTCAATTCGACGGAATCACGCATTTCCATTATTCTTCTTCGCTTTCTTCTTCGTCGGTCGGGTAGACGAAACCTTTCGCCCGTCCGGTGAGAATCGATTTGCCCAAGGATAGAGCGCGTTGAGCTTGCAGATTTGCCTTGCGTTTCCAGGTGGCTTTACGCTGGTCGCGCTTTGAGCTTGAGGTTTTCTTCTTAGGAACAGCCATAAAACGGGCGATCGTATCTAAACAGCTTTCCTATTCTACAGGAGAGTCACGATTTTGACCTAGAGACACAACATCAGTTCTGATCCGTTCTGAGTTTTTGTCACTTCGATCCGCGCTTGAAATGCTTCTCGAAAATGCGGCATGTGCGTGATCGTCAAAATACAAGCAAACTCAGCCGCGATCGCATTAATTGCTGCAACTAAGCGATCGCAGCCTTCTTGATCCTGAGTTCCAAAGCCTTCATCGACGATCAACATTTGTAGGGCAGTGCCCGATCGCTGTGCTAACAATCGCGCCAATGCTAGTCGAATTGCAAAGTTGACCCGAAAGGCTTCTCCGCCTGAATAGGTTTCATACGGTCGAGTCCCATACGCATCTGCAATCAAAATGTCCAGGGTTTCCATTGCTTTCGCGGTTTTGCTTTTGCGATTACGCTGGGTGACAAATTGAACATGAAGCTGATTCGCACTAAGCCGCGCCAAGATTTGATTGGTAGTCGCTTCGAGTTGGGGCAGCACATTCTCGATCATCAATGCTTGAATTCCATTTTTGCCAAAGGCTTGTGCGAGTTCTTGATAGATGCGGCATTGTTGGCGGGCGGTTCTAAGTTGAGTACTAATCTCGGTGAATTGTTGGCTGAGAAGTTCTTGTTGTTGCTGTTGTTGTTGAAGTCGTCCGAGTTTGGCGAAGTGTTGATCGAGTTGGGTACGGTGTTGTTGAATTTGCTGTTCGAGTGCCTGAATATGTGAAGTCAGATCGGGAGTTTGCTCTAGAGCCTGGATCAGTTCTTGACAGTGATGCGTGATCGATCGCAAATCGTTGAATCGAGCTTGCAGCGTATGACTAAGTTCGTGCAGACGTTGTTGAACTTGGGGATAGCGTTGTTTGGCTTGATAAAGCTCTTGATAGCGAAGTTGCCAAGGTTGTGCTTGCCGAAGCGCCGATCGCGTTGCGTTATGTTGATCTAAGTTGTATCCAATTTCGTCAATTTGGCGATCGTAGTATTGCAATGCGCGATCGAGTTCTGCGGTTAATTGATCGCGCTGTTGTTCTAATTGTTCGATCTGAGTTTTGAGTGCAGGCTGACGGTGCAAAATATTCGCTTGTCGGCGTTTCGCTTGTTTGATTTCAGCTTGACGAATTTCTGCCCAACGCCAGCGATCAACACTTCCGCGCGCGAGGGCGTGATCGCGTTCGTCGTAGTTGAGCTGCTGCAAACTGCGATCGAGAATGTTCAATTCTTCGTGTAGCTCTGGCTCAAAAGCTGCGGTTTTCAGTTGTTTTTCTAGCTTGATTGCTTCCGCCGTGAGATGAGCGAGTTGATCTTGAACTTCTACAGTGTTTTGTAACTGTTCTTGGAGTTGTCCGCGCCGTTCTAAGGTATCTCCATATTGAGCGAGTTTCTGCTCAATGTTTGTGTATTCTTCTCGAAGTACCTGAATCTCACGTTCTGATGTAGTTAGCTGTTCTCGAATTACCCAGATCTCTGTGAGGATTTCTTCTTTCTGAAGCTGCTGTTTTTCGAGTACCAATCGCCAGTGATGCTCGTCTAAAGGTCGATCGCACAACGGACAAGGCGGAAATTCATGATGCTTGATTTGTACTAGAGTTGTGCCTACAATTTCTTCGGTTGATCCGATCGCACTTGCTCGCTCTTGTTCTAACATGCGAATTTTGTGGTCGATTTCAGCTAATTGAGCTTCGTAGTTGCGCTGATGTGCTTGGAGTTGTTCCATGAAACTGCGTCGCTCTAAGCCTTTTTCGCGGACTTGATCTTGATAAGCTCTGAGTTTTTCTAATTCGCCAATTTTGACCGCAACTTCGATCGCGGCTTTTTGTAAACTAGGCTGGCGTTGCTGTTGGGTTTGAAGCTGGCGCGCTGAGGTGCGGAGTTCTTCGAGGCGGGCAGAAAGGCGGGTAGATGCTCGATCGAGCTTTTGCTGAAGCTGTTGTTTTCGCTGAAGTAGGGGTGATGCTTGCAGTTGAAGCTGTTCGAGTTTTTGAAGTTCTTGACGCGCTAGATTTAATTGTCCGATCGCAGTTTCAACATCGGCTTCTTTGCTCAGTGCTTTCTCAACTTCTTGCCATTGTTCTTGCAGCATGACTTCTTGTGCCTGAACTTTCTGGAGTTGGTTCTGTAACTGTTGCAGTTTCTCAGAGTGCTGCTGTTCGTACTGTTGGCGTTGAGTTTGAGCGACTTGGTGCGATTGGAACTTTGCCGAAAGTAGCTCCTCTTGTGCTTGAAGGGCTTGCCAATGTTGATAGCCAGCCACGATCGCACCTTCTTGCTGCAACAGTTGTTCTAACGTTTGGCGCTGTTCGTCGGTTTGCGATCGCTCTTTTTGCAAGCGCTGACAGTCTTGGTTGAGATTGCGCTGTTGTTGCTGTTGCCAGCTTAGCTGTTGTTGCCAAGTTTGTCGCTGGTGTTGAACGGCTTGGAACTGCTGCAATTGATGATTGTTTGCAGTTTGCTGAGCCTGCATCTGTTCGAGAATTGTTTCGAGTTCAGATCGTTCTTGTGCGATCGCGTCTCGCTGCTGTAGCTGTTCTCGAATCGATTCTAAATGTCGCTCTAGTAAGTCAACTTGTGCTTTGAACTGGCGCGACTTATCTTTGGCTTGTTCCGACAGTTCATCATACTGATGCAGCTTCAGCAAATCTGCCAAAATTTGCTTGCGTTCAGCGGGACGTTTTAGCATGAATTCATCGGCTCGACCTTGACGCAGATACGCCGAATTCACAAATGTTTCGTAATCGAGTTTGAGATGCGTCAGGATCAGTTGTTGAGTTGATCGAATGCCTTTGGCAGTGAGCGATCGAAATCCGCCCCCTTGCATAATTTGAAATTCTAGCGATCCACCTTGTCCACGTTGGCGCGATCGCAGCACTCGATAAGTTTGCTGGTGCATCTGAAAGATAAATTCAACCTGAGCTTCTTTTGCGCCCATGTGAATCACATCATCTTCGGAAGCGGCTCGACCTTCCCCCCAAAGCACCCAAGAGATTGCTTCTAACAGCGAAGATTTTCCCGCTCCGTTTGCGCCGCACACACAGGCAGTATGAAGCCCTTGGAAGTCGAGCGTCGCTTCCTGATAGCTTAAGAAATTGCGGAGTGTGAGTCGTTGCGGAATCATCGCGAGAATTGCGAAAAGATCAGTACTAATGCACGAAAGTACACCAGCACTCGTAATATTGAGTGTAATCGGAAGATGAGCGAATTTGCGAAAAAGATTTACCAAAACGCATTCAAAATCAAACAGTAAGACTTTTCTCCATTCGATAGTTTGTGAAGGTTTCGCCACGACAGAAAACTTGCTGCTCTGCGACGATCGTAAATCCCAATGTTTGAAAAAATGGTTTTGCCGTGATGCTGGCTTCCGTGAATAGTCGATCGAGCTTTAATTCTCTCGCTTTTACCGCGATCGCTTGGTAAATTGCTCGCCCGATTCCTTGTCGCTGATAGTCTTTATGGCAGTAGAAACAATCAATATGACCATTCGATTCGAGTTCACCAAAGCCGAGGATCAGTCCTGCTTCCTCTGCAACAAAAGTGAAACGCTCAGAACAAATCGTCGCCCAATCGCGAAAATGAATATCATCCGGCGACCAAGCTTGCACTTGAGCGATCGAATAATCACGAAGATTTACTTCACGCACCGTGTCGTGAAATAGCAGTGCGACTTGCTCTGCATCCTCAAGACGAAATAATCGAATCTGCATCGAGATCATCCACCCATAAATCAGGTAGTTCTTCCGAAACGACTCGTCGATCGAGGGTAACTTTATGACTTTCGCGATTAGTCATAACTTCAACCGCGATCGCTTCGATCTGAATCTCTACACTTTCAAACGGAATCTTAACCTCTGCAATGGCTTCGAGATTATGATGTCCGTCGGGTTTGAAATCAATGATCCAGCGAGGCGATTCGATGATTGTGCGGCTTTGGCGATCGCTGATCCAAAGCTTGACATAGATTTTCGGCAAGATATCTGGAAGCTTGATCCGAACAATGGTGGTTTTGCCTCCGATCAGTTCTGATTGAGCGATCGTCACGATCGGATCGGGAACGGGTTCATTTTCTGACAGCAGTAGAGGATTTTGAGCGCGATCGGATAAGTCCGCATTCTGGCGACGCGACACAATCAAATCAGCGAGCGGCAAGATAGGTTCATCATCGACTACAAATTCGTTGATCACCTGATCAGGACTGGGTTGAAGATCGAGCGGGGGTTCATCGATGTGATCCACATCTCGATCGTCGGCTTGAATTTTTTCGCTCGTAGGTTCGGGTTCTTCGAGTGGCGCAAGGCGATCGAGTGAGGGTTCGTCTAAAGGTTCTTCGGGCACTTCGATCAAAGGTGCGGAAGTTTTAGTTAAAGGAATTTCTAGCTGAGTCGCGTCTGAGGCAGTGTACTCAGGAATCGCTCCGTCGGGCTGAATGCCAAAGCTGGGTAAGTCAAGCTTTTTGCGCGTGTAGGGACTCGGCTGATGCAGTTGGGGCGGAAGTGCCTGCGTTTCTTTTGGAGCAAAATTCACGGCTTCAGGATCTTTTGGAGCCGCGACCAAATCCAGAAAAGCGAGATTTAACGGCGGATGAACGATCGGAGTTGTAGCAGGCAAATCTAACATATCTTCTGCCATTGCTCGATCGTCTTTTTTCGCTTGGTGCATCGCATCGAGTAATTCATCTACATCTGCCATCAATGTAAATGATTCACTGGCAACGATCGGTTTTCCTTCGACGGTTGCATCGTGCAGCGTAATTTCGCCTAAAATTAACTGCGTTTCAAGCTCAACGGGCAGCGTAACTCGGTAAGACAATTCAAACGGTAAAGCTTCTTGTCGCAGAGTTTCACGAGTCTCTAAGAGTGTTTTGGAAGTCTGTGGATCGCGCAGACAAACGTGCAGTTCAGCATCGAGATGCGTGATTTGAGCCGAAGTAATTCGCCCAGATACGGCTACAGGTTCGCCTTTGTGAGCAATATAAGTGTCTTGAACAAGTTCGATCGAGACGGTTGAATCTGTAGATTCTGCCACTTTTGGCAAACTGTGATTTGGATACGGCGCTTCTGTTACTAATCCATATTCAGTCAAAATATCATCAGCGATCGTGCTAGAGTCCTCCTCTGCGTGCTGCAAGATTTCTTCAACCGAAACGTAATTATTTGCAGTTCCAGCAAAGGATTGATCTGCGCTTTCCCAATCTGGGTTCCAATCTTCTACAAGATTCGACTCGATCGACAACACCCGAAGCTGAATTGAATGCGAACTGCCTTCTTTCGGCGCACATTGAAACTCCCAAATGCCAGGCTGGAGTCGTGTAAACGGAATCACAGGCATCAAGCCCTTGGGATTCGTTTGATGAGTGCGGGTTTGAGTGCGGCGCTTTGGTGGATTTTCGTCGATCGCGTCATGTTTAATCCGAACTTCGACAGGCGCATTTTTGCGATTCGATTTTGCGGCGATGCGATACCGCCCTTCTAATAGTTCGACATTGGGCGCGTCTAACGGGAGCCAAACTCGATCGCCGTCTTGCTGTATCAGAAATTCCCAGGATTGCGGTTCAGGCATAGGTCGGGGAGGCGTTGCCACGTTTTGCAGTTAACAGGGTACTTCATGTCAACCCACTTTTGGCGATTTTATCTCTTTGTTTTCAAAGCTTGTAAAAAATCAGACATAAAAAAGCTCGATCGCAGACTCAGATCGAGCAAATTGGCAAGATATTCCAGTTCGGCAGAATTAGTTGAATCCGCCCGTGAAGATTTTGTCTACGATCGAGAAATTCGAGATTAACAGATAGGCGACAAACGCGGCACCCGTTGCACCAACAAAGAATCCACCTGTGAACTGGCTCCAACCCTCCGAGGTTTGCAGCGAATCCGAGGAAGCTTTATCGCCCTGGAACGTTGCTAAACCGTAGACTGAGAGGCAAGCTGTCGCAATCAAAATCAATGCCACAGCCGAGATTAACCCGCCCACAGCCGCTTGGTCTGAATCGCGCAGCGGTCCAAGTAAAGTCCAAGGTCCCACTAAAAAGTAACCATGTGCCATTCCAATTTCTAGTCCGCGCAGCAGGGGAGAAAGTCCTTTGCGATAAGCGGGTAGATTGCCAATAAAGGCACGGGTAAAGGCAGAATCACTAATAGGGGTCGAGAGATGTCCTGTAAACGGATCACCGTTATACGGTCTAATAAGCTCGTCAGCCATATCTTAATATTTCCTAATGATTCTGAAGAGAACAAAAAGAATTCGAGATTTATTTTAAGTATGTCTTGGGGAGGATTCGGACAAATGCTTCAGAAAAGTTCACTATTCCGATTCAGGAACAATTAAGAACCTCCAAGTCGATGAAGACTCGGAGGCTTTTGAC
>CAXTDB010000205.1:0-6134 GCA_964242045.1 uncultured Leptolyngbya sp.
ATCGGAGGTAGTAGTATTAGGGTCAATGATTTGACCAAACTGACCGTCTGGAACAAAGTTACCCTTATATTGAGGTTTAGGTCCCCAACGATCGTCGGCTCGATACAAGTCGTCTACATAAGGTGGTGCTTGAGAAGTTGCTGAAATTCGCTGTGAATTATCAGTCGGATTCTTGAAGTCAGGTAGAGTCGCCTTATTGCTGTTGAGGTATGCCGCCGTGCGGTTATTGCGATCGGCTTTTGTCGTTCCTGGAGGAGGGGCGACGTTAGTGTAACCATTCTGTTGAACAACCGTTGCAGGATCGATCGTGACATCAAATGGATTTGCAGTAGATTTTAGCGATGCGGTGCTTGTATTGAGTGGGGCTTGACTATTGTTTGCAGTGGGATTACTACTGTGAAGGTGAATTGTACTGCTTCCTCCGGTTGTCCCATCTTTTACAACCCCTGCTCCTACAAGTCCAAGGAGATTTGTTGTCTGCGTGGTGCCCCGTTGGTCTGTGGTTGAAATTTCAGAGTTTACAGGTGGATTGTACAGACATGAACTGGGAGCGCTGATCAGATAAGCGGAGAAGCTAGTTCCTCCAATGAGCAGACTACCTTCCGTGTGCATCGCGCCATTCCAGTTGAATTGAGGTCCGGGATAAATTTCTAGATCATGGCGAAACCAGGCTCCCCATTTGTTGCCTCGATCGAGTTGACGATCCTGAGTGAATTCTAGGGTGGCTTTTGTCCCTCCTGAATTTCCTGGAAGAACGAGGGCATCGACTTGAAAGTTTTTTCTCAGCTTCGCAGTTGAAATTTTGTCATTAAACCAGCCATCTGGCCCCGCGCTTCCTCCGCTCGTATTGGTCGCGCAACCAATCGCACCATCTACACTCAGCGGTGCTTGTCTAACCCAAAGATTATTTGCTTTATCCTGCGCGCTCTTTTGAAGCAATAGGGTTTGAATCGACTGGGTTGACGTAGCAGGAGGCGTATTTAACGAAATCGAGTAAATTGTGATCGAATCTTTGGCATTGATTACGCCATCTCCATTCGTATCCGCGCGAAAATACCAAGCATTATCGACAGTGCCATCCTTATTGATGTCGATTCGGGTCTCGTCTGGGAAAGTATAAGCATCAGTCTGATTGCCTGTTGCTGGATCTTTGTAAGGGAGTACTGCGAGAGATGTTCCGTTGTTTAGCAGCATTGCTTGGAGAGTCGATTGTGATGGAACACCACTCGGTAAGCGCGTATCTTTGGTCGAGTCGAAGAGAAATTCAAGCTTGGAGCGGGCGCGATCGATTGCGGGAGTTGCAGCGTTGTAAATTACCCGCTGTTGAGCATCGCCAATGACTTGAATGTTGCGGTTGTATGCCCGAAAAGTGAGTGCGCCGACTGTCAGCGCTACGACCAAAATCAGCAGAACGGTGGTCGGCAAGATAAAGCCTGCGGTAGAGAGCTTGCCCCGACGTTGATAAAGCAGAACGTAGCGGAGAACTCTGTTAACAGAAGATTTTGTGATCTTGCGGTAGAGACTTCCAAGTTTGCGGAAGAAGCCCTGGAGAGAAAGTTTGCGATTTGACATAGCTGCTGAGTTGGCAGAAACAAAAGTGACGATCGTGCGAGACTCGATCGGAAGGGGAATTCACGATCGCAAATGAGCATTCGCAGGGGCAACTAATGCTAAATCGACGAAACCTATTTCTAGATATCGTCCAATATTCGCCCGTGCAATGGTCAAGACAGAGGCTTTGAAGTTCATCAAAACTCTGTCTTTGCTGAGTTACTCCCTTTACTGTCTTCACAATTGAAAGCAGGGTCAACCGAGAAGATACGTGCTTATAATCAGCTAGAAGCGGAAGATGATTCCGTCAGGCTACGTAAGACGATCTGGAATCTCAGGAGTTTCTGGGAGTCTCGCTACTTCCCAGTGGAAGAAGGCGTGATGCAGGTATGTTACCCATTGCCGTAGGCAACTCTATCAAGAACGGATGTTTTAGTTAAATAGAAAATAAAACTGGGGTGAAGCCGTGGAAAGCTTACCCCAGTTTTAGGCTGTAGACATTACCGCAAGAACACTTAAGCGATCGGAGAATCAATCCTTGCGGTGCAAAAATTAACCGTTGCGAATCCGTCTATCGAGTTTTGATTAGAATTTACAGGCGGCTGAGATCGATGCCTGCTTCTTTTGCGAAAGTGTCGAGGCTCTTGTGTTCTAAAGTTTTAATCGCTTTAGTGGAAAGACGCAGTTTGACCCAGCGTTTGCCGCTTTCCCACCAGATCCGCTTGACTTGCAAATTAACTTCTTGAAGTTTTTTGGTGCGGCGGTGCGAATGGGACACTGCCATCGCGTTATTGGCTTTTTTACCAGTGAGTTGACATCGACGTGCCATGAGTTGATCTCCGATTGGTTCAGATTAGGATTGATTACAGTCCTCTATTATAGGGAATCGAGGACATTTGGCAAAAAATCAGTTAGCTCAAGAGCGTCAGGGCACGATCGACAGCAGCAAGCGCGCGATCGACTTCCTCAGCCGTAACGATCAGCGGAGGAACAAAGCGCAGGACTTTTAGACCCGCAGGCACAAGCAGAACGCCTTCCTGGATGGCGACTTTTACGACATCGGGAGCGTTGAATTTGCTGTCGGCACTCAGTTCTAGACCGTTGATCAGTCCCCAGCCGCGCACGTCTGCGATCAGCGTCGGAAATTTGTGGGCGAGTTGGGTGAGTCCGGTGCGGAGTTGTTCACCGCGCGCTTGGACATGAGCGAGGAGATTTTCGCGTTCGATCGTGTGGCAAACTGCGAGCGCAACCGCGCAGGCGAACGGATTGCCGCCAAACGTGCTGGCGTGATCGCCTGGATTGAAAACGTTGCAGTGGGATTTGCAGAGCATTGCGCCGATCGGGACTCCACCGCCCAAACCTTTTGCGGATGTAAAGATATCGGGTTCGATGCCGAGGTTTTCGTAGCCCCAGAGTTTGCCGCTGCGTCCCATGCCGACTTGAACTTCATCCATGATTAGGAGAATGCCTTTTTCGTCGCAGAGTTGGCGGACGGCTTGGAAGTACGCGAGATCGCCGGGACGAACACCGCCTTCGCCTTGTAAGCCTTCGAGCATAACGGCAGCAACTTGGGGTTCGGATTGGTCGAGTTGAGCGGTACCTCCGGTGTTCACTTCGTGAATCGCATCTTTCAGCGCTTCAGCATCGTTGTAGGGAACGTAGTGGAAGCCTGGAACCAGCGGATTGAAATTTTGCTGGTATTTCGGCTGTCCGGTTGCGGTAATGGTTGCCAAAGTGCGTCCGTGGAAGCTGGCGTTTGCGGTGATGATGACAGGATTCGTGATGTTGCGGACGGTATGGGCGTACTTACGAGCGAGTTTGATCGCGGCTTCGTTGGCTTCGGCTCCAGAGTTACAGAAAAAAGCGCGATCGGCACAAGAATGCTCGACGAGCCATTTCGCCAGTTCGCCTTGTGGCTCGTTGTAGTAAAGGTTGGAAACGTGGATGAGGGTTTGGGCTTGCTCGGTGACAGCGGCGATCATTGCGGGGTGAGCGTGACCGAGCGTGCAGGTAGCGATCCCAGCGACGAAATCCAGATATTCTCGTCCTTGGTCATCCCACACGCGACTGCCTGATCCGCGCGCTAAGGTTAGCGGAAAGCGGGCATACGTGGTCATCACGTATTCATCAAATTCTGCGGTGGAAAAAGGTGCGGCGGTGGAGAGTTTGACAAGGGTTTCTGGACTCACTGGCTTTAATCCTCAAATCGCGGTGAAAAGAACATTTTAATGGAAGTTTTTCTAGAGCGGGAATGCGTTGCCTTCGGCACGGCAAAGCTGACCGACGCAATTCCCCTTAAATCTAGTATGGTCTTTAGTGGCGAATCGGGGCGAGACAGTCAAAAAATCATGACACAGCAAGTTTTGGCGTTAGCTTCGCTACACGTAGGCGTGTTCGCGACGGGCGATCAAGGACAGTTCGCGCAGTTGGTGACGGTGCTGATTATTTTGCTGCTGGTGGCAACGATCGTAGCGCTGTTGTCGCGGCGATTGCGGGTTCCGTATGTAACGGGGTTAGTACTGGCGGGAGTTGCGATCGCGGAATTTCTGCCGCGTAAAGTCGGGTTGGATTCGGCTTTGATTATTAATTTGTTTTTGCCGATTTTGCTATTTGAAGCGGCGATTAACACGGATATTAGTCGATTGCGAAGTACATTGAAGCCGATTTTGCTGCTGGCAGGCCCAGGAGTTTTGATCGCAGTGGGAGTAACGGCGATCGGGTTGAAATATGGACTCGCTCTAGAGTGGATCCCAGCACTGTTGGCAGGGGTAATTTTGGCGATTACGGATACGGTTTCGGTGATTGCCGTGTTTAAGGAAGTGGCGGTTCCGTCGCGATTGATCACGATCGTTGAAGGTGAAAGTTTATTTAATGATGGAATCGCACTCGTTTTATTTAGTTTGATTCTGAAATTCAACGCAACAGGGAGTGTCACCGTTACAGATGGAATTCGCGAATTAGTTGTTGTAATGGCGGGCGGTGTTGCGATCGGTTTAGTACTAGGCTATTTGGGCGTGGGGTTGTATCTGCAATCTGAGGATGATCCGCTGAGCAGCATTTTGCTGACTGTCGCGATCGCGCTAAGTGCGTTTCAGCTTTGTCAATTTCTGCATGTGTCAGGTGTGGTAGCGGTCGTGATTGCAGGATTGATGGTGGGAAATTTAGAGCGATCGCGCAGTGTTTCAGCTTCGAGTCGAATTACAGTACTAAGCTTCTGGGAATATGCTGGATTTGGGGTGAATACGTTTATTTTTCTATTGATTGGATTAGAGCTTCGCTTAGATACCTTGGGGCGGACTTTACCAGCGGTGTTGTTGGCGGTGTTGGCGTATCAGATCGGGCGATTGTTAGCAGTCTATCCATTATTAGCATTGGTAAAATTGTTCGATCGACCGATTCCGCTGAAGTGGCAGCACGTATTGTTTCTTGGAAATATTAAGGGATCGCTGTCGATGGCGCTGGTGTTAAGTTTGCCGTCGAACATTCCTGGAAGAGAGTCGCTGATTGCGATCGTATTTGGAGCGGTGCTTTTATCGCTCGTGGGTCAAGCGGTCGGACTGCCGTTGATCGTTCAACGATTGAAGCTGGCACATCAATCAGAAACGCAACAGTGGATCGAAGGATTGCAGTCGCAGTTAATGACAGCGAAGGCGGCACAGGATGAACTTGATACGCTGCTTAAAAGTGGAGTGTTGCCGAAATCAGTGTATGAGGAACTACGATCGAGCTATCAAATCAAGGTAGCGGCAGCAGAACGATCGCTGCGAGATTTTTACAATCGTCGATCGGAAAAGGCGACAGTAATTGCGATTCAAGATTCGCGATTTGATGCAGTGCGGCGAAGATTGTTGCTGGCTGAGAAAAATGCTTTGAATGATGCGTTAAGAAAACGAATTTTGTCAGAGGAAGTAGCGCGATCGCGGTTGAAAGCGATCGATGAGCAGTTATTGAAAGTTGAAGATGACTAAATTCTACAGAGGCTTCTGACCTTTCAGATAAAACGAATAGCCGAGATTTGGATTGTTGCCTAAGTCGATCGCGTCAATTGACTCTAATCGACTAAATCGACCTGTCTTATAGCTCATTGGCATTGGAGAAACTGCTTTTTGCTCAATGATCGTCAAATCCTCGATCGCTCAATTTCGCCACTAATTCACTGGGTAGATACTCGAACTTATGTTCTGGATGGATAAATCCTTGCCGAACTTGCAGCAATGTAAGGTGACGATTCGGAGTATCTAAACAAAAACATCCTCCTGGTTTTAGCACTCGATAAACTTCTTGAATGACTAAATCTGCTTCTGACTCGGTAATATGCTCGATGCTTTGTCCTGACCAGACTAAATCGAATGTGCAATCAGCAAAAATCGAGAGATCAGTCATGGAAATGCAATGATAGTGAATTTGGGTTCCATTCGCATTGTGCTGCTCAATCATCGGTGCATCTGATTGGAAAAAGCGTTGTTCGATCGGGAGATCAACAACATCAATCTGCTTTGAATGATGCGGATAGCCCACTGCTAGTAAAAATCGATGTCAGATTGGCGATCGCTCTTTAAAAAATACTGGTAAAGATGCCGAAC
>CAXTDB010000205.1:6144-9313 GCA_964242045.1 uncultured Leptolyngbya sp.
GGTTTGATTGCTATTATCGTGTTTCGCCAAGCAATGCTGCACCCAAAACTGTAAAACTCGCCATAAATCCTGCGGATAATAACGCAAGTATCTAAACACTTTAGAGAGCTTGACTTGCGTTTCAGAGTTCATGGCAGAGTTTTAATTGTTAAACAGGATCAATGTACCTCACTAAGTGCAGGCTGAATTGAATTCGTGCGAACTTGCTCGATCGCCCAGAGAATCGTTTCCGGAGTTGCAGGAGAAGAAAGCGAGACAGAATCGACTTGACCAAACGCTGCGATCGCTGATCGAATCGCTTCTCGGACTGACAACGCCAACATAAACGGCGGTTCGCCCACCGCTTTACTGCCGTAGATCACACCGTCTTGAGCGGCGCGCTGTAATAAATGAACGGTGAACGCTTCTGGAATTTCACAAATTGTTGGAATTTTGTAAGTACTAGGGGCATCGGTGCGGAGTCGTCCTTGCGCGTCCCAGACTAACTCTTCCATTGTCAGCCAGCCCATACCTTGAACGAAACCGCCTTCAATTTGACCTCGATCGACCAACGGATTCAGCGATTCCCCCACATCATGCACGATATCGACTTGCCGCAGTTTAAACATTCCAGTTAAGCCATCGACTTCGACTTCGCTGACTGCTGCACCATAAGCAAAGTAATAGAACGGTCTACCTTTCCCCGTTTCGGCATCCCAAGAGAGATTTGGAGTTCGATAGTATCCAGTAGCTGAAAGTGAAACTCGATAGCCGTAAGCCTCTTTTACCACTTTGTCGAATTCGATTCGGGCACTCGGATAGGTTCGGCAGTAAATCCAATCGTCCTCGAATACCAAATCACCAGGCGTGTCGAGTTCAAGTAACTGTGCTGCAACAGTGGCAATTCTAGCTCTCAGCGTTTCACAAGCATTCTTAACCGCTTGACCATTCAAATCAGCACCGCTTGAAGCTGCGGTCGCGGAAGTGTTGGGAACTTTATCGGTGCTGGTGTGCATCATGCGAATGCGATCGATGTTCACTCCTAACGTTGTCGCTGCAACCTGAAGCATTTTAGTGTGTAGTCCCTGACCCATCTCGGTGCCACCGTGGTTCAATTGAATGCTGCCATCCGTGTAGATATGAACCAGCGCGCCCGCTTGGTTGTATTGGGTTTTGTTGAAGGAAATGCCGAATTTTACGGGAGTGACTGCAATTCCGCGTTTTTTGTAGCGGTGGGATTGATTGAACTGAGCGATCGCATATTTCCGTTCTGAGAAATTCGACTGGGTTTGTGCTTCGCTCCAAACGCGATCGAGACGGTTATCAAAGATTTCTTGCCCGTAATGTGTGGTGTTGGTTTCGCCAGAACCGTAGTAAAAGTTACGTTCTCGGACGAGTTCGGGAGCGAGATTGAGAGTTCGAGCAATGCGATCGACAATATCTTCGATCACAACCATGCCCTGAGGGCCACCAAAGCCACGATAAGCAGTGTTTGAAACTTTGTTGGTGTTGGCGATCGCGCCTCTAACTTCTAGATTCGGAATGTAGTAGGCGTTATCAACATGCAGCATTGCCCGCAGCAGTACAGGTGGCGAGAGATCTAAGCTCCAACCCCCATCCGCATACAGATCCACATCAAGCGCTGTGATTTTTCCGGTTTGGCTAAAGCCGACTTGGTAAGTTCCCAAGAAGCCGTGGCGCTTTCCAGTGAGCGTCATATCATGCGATCGCTTCAGTTTCACGCGCACCGGACGACCTGTTTTACGAGCGGTGATTGCTGCGATCGCGGCGTAAGGATTCGCTTGAGATTCTTTGCCACCAAATCCACCCCCCATGCGAATGCACGTTACTGTGATTTGGTTTGATGGCAGATTTAACACGCGCCCGATAATGATTTGGGTTTCAGTTGGGTGCTGGGTTGATGAATAGATTTGGTAATTGCCTTCACCGTCAGGAATCACCCAACTCGCTTGCGTTTCAAGGTAAAAGTGATCTTGTCCGTTCATCGAAACTTCGCCGCTGAGCGTGTAGGCAGAAGTTGAAAGCGCGCTTTGAGCATCGCCGCGTTTGATCGGTGGGAGTTTTGAGTGAAAGCTATCTTTTGCGATCGCGTCTTTAATACTGAGAATTGGCTCGATCGGTTCATAGTCAACCTTGATTCTAGAAGCTGCTTCTCGTGCCGCATCGTCGGTTTCTCCGACTGCCCACACAACCGCTTGCCCCCAATAGCTAATCTCATCTGTAGGCAATAGAATTTCATCGTGAACAATCACGCCTGTATTATTCGTACCGGGAACATCTGCGGCGGTAATCACGGTAACGAAGCCTTCGACTTCCGCAGCAGCAGAATGATCAATTTTGAGAATCTTGGCTTTGGCGTGAGGAGCCATCACCGGATGAACCGAGAGCATTCCTGCGGGTAAGCGCTGTTCATCGGTGTAGATGGCTTTCCCGGTGACGTGAAGTTCTGCGCTTTCGTGCGATCGCTGCTTACCAACGCTCATGATTCACCTTCCATTTCTACAAAGAATTTTTCAAACAAATTTGCAACTAATAATTTGCGATAATCCGCACTGCCGCGTAAGTCTGTAAGCGGTGTAAAAGCTTCTCTTAAGAGCGGTTTCACTTGCTGAATGGTTGTTATTGTCCAAGGCTGACCGATTAAAGCGTTTTCGATGTCGATCGCTCTTACCGGAGTCGCCGCAATGCCACCGTATCCCAATCGAGCATGAACGATATTATTATCAGAATCGAGATCGATCACGTAAGCAGCAGCCACAATGCTAATGTCATCGGTTCCGCGTTTACCAATCTTGTAAGACTGGCTTAAACGTTTTACAGCGTTTTCGGAAATGTTCTTGGAAATCGTAACCGAAACAATAATTTCACCCGGTTTTAGATCAGTTTGACGATAGCCTTTGAAAAAATTGATTAATGGCAGCGTTCTCGTTTCGGTTAGATTCGCGATCGTTAATTCCGCATCGAGTGACAATAATACCGGGGGCAAATCTCCGATCGGGGAAGCGGTTCCGATATTGCCGCCGATCGTGGCTCGATTTCTAACTTGCTTTGCTGCGAACCAGTGCAGCATTTCATCCAGACTTGGAAAAATGCCGCGTAGATTTGATTCGATCGTATGAAGTGGAACGGCTGCCCCGATCACAACGCGATCGCTCGTTTGTTCAATTTG
>CAXTDB010000206.1:0-8435 GCA_964242045.1 uncultured Leptolyngbya sp.
GCCATGACCGAGCGATCGTAAAACCATTCCCAAGGCTGCGGTCGTTTTGCCTTTGCCGTTTCCGGTATTGACGATGATCAAGCCCTTTTCGCGAGTGCGATCGGCAATGCGTTGGTCTTGGACTTCTTTGCGTCGCTGCATCTTGAGGCGATGCTGTTCTGTGTTCAAGCTATCAGACATAAGTTGAAACTGTAGGGGGATCAATCTTAGCGTACTTGTGCTGACTTAGAAGCAAGAAAAATGTGACATTTGGGTGAATGGTGTTAGGATGAAATCGTCTGTAGCAGTTGCAGGTTAAGAAAACAGAATTGAAGAGTTTTTCTTTAACTGGATATCCTTGGCGACCGCTGTGGTATCTAGAACTGAAATTGAAACGCATGGGGCAGTGCGATCCGACTTTATCTTGGGTCGATCGCTGTGAAGCTCCCAGTATGAACTGACCGATCTGTAACTTTAGGTTCGTCGATCGTCTTTCTCCCTTGAGAAGTTAGATTACCGCACGAACTGGATCGGTCGGATTCTCTGCAAACGGGAATTCTTGAAATCAACTCGCGAAACGCTTGGTTAAGCGCAGATTTTTCTGTGTCTTTCGCGATCGCGTGAGCAGATTGTTGCGCTGGATGACCTTTGGGGTTTCCGGTGTTGAACAACCGTGCTACAAATTTTAGCCCAGACGATTCGGTTTAAGCGGGCTGGTTCCTATTGTTAGTCCTCACTTTATGCGTTTCATTGTTTTTGGAGTATCACAATGTCCAAACTTCTTAGTCGCAAAATTACACCCGCCCCCATTCCGAGTGAAATCAGCGTGGTGGATTTGATTGACGGGTATTTTACGGCTTACAATTCTGCACGATTGCGGGAAGCGTGTCATCTACTGAGCCGCGAAGTGATGCAAGCAGGTGTAACGGTCGGAATGAGTTTATCAGGAGCGATGACCCCTGCGGGTTTCGGAACATCGGTTCTGGCTCCTTTGATGCGAAATGGGTTCATTGACTGGATCATCAGCACGGGCGCGAATCTTTATCACGATATGCACTACGGATTGGGATTGGATTTATATGCCAGCAATCCGTTTGTGGATGATGTAAAACTGCGGGATGAAGGGCGCATTCGCATTTATGACATCATTTTTGATTATGATGTGCTGCTTGGAACCGATGCGTTTATCCGCAAAATTATTCAGGCGGAACCGTTTCAAAAACGCATGGGAACGGCTGAGTTTCATTACCTGCTGGGTATGTATGTGCATGAAGTGGAACGCAAGTTGGGTGTGAAGCATCCATCTTTGTTGGCGACGGCGTATGAATGTGGCGTTCCGATTTATACTTCATCGCCAGGAGATAGCTCGATCGGGATGAATTTGGCGGCGATGGCGTTGGAAGGATCGCAATTGCAAATTGATCCGCTTCTAGATGTGAATGAGACGGCAGCGATCGCATATTCTGCTCGTGAATCAGGTGATCCCGAAGTTGAAGGTAAGAGTGCTGCACTGATTATCGGTGGCGGCAGTCCAAAGAATTTCCTGTTGCAGACTCAGCCTCAACTGCATGAAGTATTGGGCTTGGAAGAACGCGGACACGATTTCTTTGTGCAGATTACTGATGCGCGACCGGATACAGGCGGATTGTCTGGTGCAACGCCGAATGAAGCGGTGAGTTGGGGCAAAGTTGATCCGAACGAGTTGCCGAATACGATCGTCTGTTATACCGACAGTACGATCGCGCTTCCGATCATGACGGCGTATGTGATTAACCAGTGTGCGCCACGTCCGTTGAAGCGATTGTACGATCGACGTGATGAAATGTTGGCAAAGCTCAAGGCGGATTATCAAGCAGCAAAACTTCAGCCTGATCATCCGGTAGTAGAGCCAATCTCAGTCGTGGAACGTCAGCCTGTTGCAACTTATCCCTGCGGAACTCCAATTCGACGCTAGATTTTTCAACTGCTAATCTTTTCTGTGGGTGGGCAATTTGCTCACCTGTTTTTTCATCAAAAGAAGCAGCAATGAATCAAAACAGCGATCGTTACGAAGAAGATGAAATGCAATCAGAATACGACTTTTCAAGTGGCGTGAGAGGAAAGTACTACGAAGCTTTCACGCGATCTAGAATTGAGAAAATTCGGAATGATTTCGATCGCCTTGCCCTTCTTGAACAGCAACGCTGGGATCACAACAATCATTACTATTCGTTTCTGCTGAATCAGTTACCATCTTCGGGTCAGAAAGTCCTCGAAATTGGATGCGGAACGGGAGAGTTTTCGAGGATTTTAGCGGCACGGGGTTGGCAAGTTTGCGCGATCGACCTTTCTCCAAATATGATCGAGCTTGCACGGTCGCAGTCT
Source organism: uncultured Leptolyngbya sp. (assembly GCA_964242045.1). Taxonomy (GTDB): domain Bacteria; phylum Cyanobacteriota; class Cyanobacteriia; order Leptolyngbyales; family Leptolyngbyaceae; genus Leptolyngbya. The sequence continues at coordinate 2,344 of CAXTDB010000206.1, forward strand.
TCACCAAACATCGATTTTCAAGTTGCAAACGTTCTGGAATGGGAATTTCCAATCGAGGAGTTTGATGCGGTTGTGTCGATCGCAACGCTCCATCATGTGCCTTTAGACGTGCTATTACCAAAATTCAAAGCAGCGTTAAAACCAGGTGGTAGGCTTGTGGTTTTAGATTTAGTAGAGCTTGAGGGTTTTGATCGCTTAAGTGATGTCGTTGCAGTTCCGCTGAATTGGGTGTATCAGGTTGTAAAGAATCGGGGAATTCAGCGATGCTTGCACCGCGCTTCGCGTTCGACGGAAGCGATCGAAGCGATGAAAGAGCATCTTCGGACTGATGAATATTTGACGATGTCTCAGGCAAAAGACGTTTACTCTCAATTCTTGAGTAATGTACAACTCAAAAGACATCTATTTTGGCGATACTCAGCCGTTTGGCAAAAGTGAACCTACTGCGGAGGTTGCGGAACTGTGCCACCGGGAGCCGTTGGCGTAACGTTTGAAGGTGCAGGAGCGACAGGAGCAGTCGGCTGATCTGGAGCCGTTGGCGCAAGATTCGGATTCGCGGGTGCAGCGTTCGGATTTGTCGGTGCAATGTTTGTTGGAGCCGTTGGACTAGGGATGAGGTTTGGAGCGGGAGTAATTTGAGGAACAGTTCCGGGTGCTTGTTGCGTTTGTCCCGGTTGGTTACTCGGTGCAGTTGAAAGAGCGACTTTATCGGCAGCAACCGATCGCATGACATCCAACACTTGAATTACATCGTTATAAAAGGCAGTTTGAGCAGCTTCGAGAACTAATAATCCTTCGGGTTGCTGCTGGTGATATGCCTGAACGAGTTGGAGTAACTGAGAACGATCGATTAGCTGTTTCTGTCCTTGATTCGATAGATAGGTTTGTCCGTTCGAGTCGATGCCAATGACAAGCATTTCGCTCATGAGAACGCTACTGGTTTGGGACTTTGGCAGTTCTAAACCAATACCTTGTTGTCGAGTGAGTTGGAGTGCGGCAAGGATAAAGAAAGTCAGAATGCAAAAAATCACATCGATCAGCGGAATGATCTGGATCTGAGCTTCATCGCCTGGAGTATCGAGATTAATTTTCATATCGCTCTTGTCGAGTGAGAAACTACAAATCGTTTTTGCGGAGCAATTTATCGTGAGTCAGTTGCCATTTTTGGCGGTACAGCAATTCTAGATCGTTGCCTGTACGACGAAAGATTTTTGCTTGATTGAAGATCAGACCTTGAAACACGCGGTAGAACGAAAGGCTAAAGATCGCGACCACTAGCCCAGTTGCCGTACTAATCAACGCTTCCCCGATCCCGGTTGTAACTCCAGCGGTCGAAGCCGTTCCGATATCTCCAATCTTGATCGATCGCAATGACAGAATTAGACCGATCACAGTTCCCAACAGTCCGAGCAATGGAGCCAACGCGATTACGGCTTCGAGAATTTTGTCTCCTCGACGCATCGAAGCAATTTCTTCATCGGCAGAAGATTCGAGCGCGAGGCGAAACAGTTCGGGGTCGGGATTTTGTAATCGCATCGGAGCGTAAAGAAACCGTCCGATCGGTTGGTCATAAGACTGACGAGCAATCTCGATCGCGGCTTCCCAGTCTCGCCGCGAGGTTTCGAGAATGCGTCCTGCAACTTCTTTCTCTTTATTTAAGACGTTGAACCAAAACCACGATCGCTCAATAATGGCTCCAAGCGACAAGATTGAGAGAACAAATAGCGGCAGCATGGTTACGCCACCTTTTTCAAACAGTTCGATAATGTTCATGATCGTTCTTCCTTTCTATGCGTCCCTTGTAGCAGCTTTGTGAATTGGGTCTTTAAAGATTCCATAAAATCTTACTGTGCGATCGATTGATTTTCAGTCGATTTCTAAAAGAAAAAGAACTCTGTAACCAAACTCGGCACAGAGTTCTCGATTTGATCTCAGGAAAATTAGAAAGACCGATTCAATTCCTCCCATGCGGCGAGCGTTTGCGGCACAATCGGCTGGATCAATTGTGCGATCGCATCTGCGTAGAAATGAATTTCTTGCTGTGCGCCTTCTCCTTTCCGTAATCCAATAAAATGCAGCACCGCTTGTAGCGAAACTGTCCAAACCCAAGAAGTATAAACGCTCGGAACCAGAACGCCGCGCGCTTGTTCCCGACCGACTCCTAATTCGAGCAGATCTTTGTAGGCTTTATAGCTTGCTTCGCATTGAGTACGATAAATCGAGAGCGCTTTCTGATTCTGTTCTTCAGGAATCTCACCGATTGTCGCTTGTCGATTACTTTTGGACTGCTGACGGAACGAGGCGGGAATGTAGAAATCTTCAGAATCTTCGATCGCCACATATCGGAAACTTTTTTCGTTCCAGCCGACTTGTTCATCATTGTGACTACTGGCGATCACATGCTTCCACCATTGACGCGCGACAAACAGCGGGGCTTTGACTTTGAATTTGAATACCACGCCTCTGAACGGTGAAGTGTGATGATGCTGAATTAAATAGCGAATCAGTTTGATGTCTTTGTCATCAAGGTCGATCGACACTTTATCAAAGCTGGCTCTAGCATCATTCACAATGTCTAAATCGCTTCCTAGATGTGACAAGAGCGCAATTCGACTTTTGCCATCGTTGAGCGGATCGATCCAGGAAGATTGTGCTGTGCGATTAGGCATCTCTGAATCAGACATATCAGTAAAGTTGGGAACAGCAATAGATTGAACCATGAAAGATTCCTCAAACGATGGATTTGACTGTGACGCTATGGGTAGCGCTTAATGTATCCCTAGTTTGAGAAAAATTCAAGATGTAGAGTGAATATTTTATTGTAGTACAATTGTCTATTAAATTCTCACCCTAAAGTCAAAGCTTTTTACGATCGAAGCCAATGTCTCCAAAGTTAACAAGATCGATTAAGCTTATCTGGATATCTTGCCGTCGTTTTTCAAAAGGCTTTGTTGTGCCCAAACGTCTCTCTTTTCTCTCAATTTTCCTGATTCTCGGACTCTGGACAAGCCAGCCCGCGTCCGCTCAAGCGCTGATCCCGCACGCGCCCCAAGTCGACTTTAACAAGCTAGAACAGCAGGGGCTTGGACTTGTCCAAGAAGCATCGCAGTTGGCGCAGTTCAATCAGGATCAGTTAGCGCTGGCACGCGCGAGATTGGCTGTACAACTGGCTCCCAAACGTCCCGAAGCCTGGGCGATTTTGGGGGGTCTCTATATCGAAACAAATCGAGCAGATGATGCGATCCCCGTATTGAGAAAAGCAAATTCGCTCGATCCAAAAAACTCTGCAATCTTATTTGCACTGGGAACTGCTCATTTTCAGAAAGCACAATACGCAGAATCGATTAAACAAATCCAGGCAGGACTGAAGATTAAGCCTGATGTACCAGGAGCTTACTTCGACATGGGTAATGCTTATTTGATGTTGAAGAGAAATCAAGACGCGATCGCGAGCTACGAAAAAGCAGTCGCACAAGATAAAACGTTTTGGCCCGCAATTAATAATATTGGACTGATTCGCTACGAAGAAGGCAAGGTCGATGAAGCGGTTAAACTGTGGCGGCAATCAGTGGCGATCGATCCGAAACAAACCACAGAGCCACAGTTAGCGATCGCCGTTGCGCTATTTCGTAAAGGTAATCAAACCGAAGCGCTGACGCTGGGCGAAGCTGCACTCAAAACCGATGCCCGCTACGGTGAAACCAAGTTTCTCAAAGACAATCTCTGGGGAGACAAGCTCCTTGCGGACACGCAGAAATTCTTTGCAGTACCGCGAATTCAAGCTGCGATCGCTCAAGCTCAAGCAGCACAGGCAGCCCAAGAGCGCCGCAATCAATAACGTTCTGATGTACTTGAGAAATTTCCCAACGCTCTGATAAGTTGGGCGTAACTATGTGTCTTCGCAGGGGTGGCATCGTGCGCTTGAAAGCCGTTTCGCCAAATCAGCATTATCGCAAACACCACAAACGATCGTTTCCCTGGGTGCTAATGCTCACACCCTTTGTTCTCTGGATGGGAGTGCGATCGCTAAGAATGCACTTTGAGCAACCGGATGCAATTTTGGTGTTAGGTGGCTCAGAAGATCGAGAAATTTTCAGCGCAAAGTTTGCCAAAAAACATCCGAATTTGCCCGTTTGGATTTCGTCGGGTGCGCCGCGTGAGTATGCAGAGCGCGTCTTTGAAAAAACAGGCGTGAATTTGCAGCGGCTTCATTTGGATTATCAAGCGGTCGATACGGTAACAAATTTTACGTCGATCGTCGATCGTCTACATCAGCAAAACATTCGCAGCGTGTATTTGATCACCTCGGATTACCACATGCGTCGCGCGCAAGTGATCGGAGAAATCGTGTTAGGGAGTCGTGGGATCAATCTTCAGCCCGTCACGATTCCATCGAATCAAATCGAAGAACCGCTGTCTAAAACAGTGCGGGACGGGGGACGCGCCGTGCTTTGGGTGGCAACAGGACGAACGGGAGCGAGTTTTGCCCCAGCGGGTAAAGGGAATTAAGCCACCGCTAATTCTTGAATCAGAACGTAAGGCTGAAGAATCAAAGCTTGAAAGCGCTTGGTTTGATCTTCGCTCCACACTGCTTTTTGTTCGATCGACGGTTTATAAATCAAACAGTCTTGAATCCACTGCTCGACTGAAGTAGTTTGATCATTGGCGATCGCATATCCGACATCCACGAGATCCAGTGATTTCGCGACTAGAATCACGGCATCGCGATCGGCGTGAGGCATTAGCCATTCCCACTCTGCTTGATCAAGGGATTCTCTTAGTTCTGCTTTTAAATCTGACATGACTCGAATTCTTAGATTGATTTTGGCGATCGCACTGTCGATCGTTTGCGTTCTAGCCCACCCTAGCGCAATTTGGGCAGCGACAGAAACTCCGGTTTCGATCGAGTTGCCTGCAAGCTCAAACATCGATGCCAACACGATTCCATCCGAAAAGCTGAATCAATTTGTGCAGTCTTGTTTGCAAGTCGTGGCACTGATCGAACGGCGAGAAGGCGAACTGCAAGCGGCAGAAACCGACTCGGAATCCGCTCGCATTCAGCAAGACATCGAAGCAGACGCGATCGCACTCATCGAAAAAAATGGACTGACGCGCCAAGAATATCTGCAACTTTTGAGCCTCGCGAACGTCGATCCAGAATTCGGAGAACGAGTGGCAACCCTGCTGCAAGAAACGCCCAGTTGAACGCTTCTCAGAGTGCGAACAAAAGCGAAAAAAGCTTGCAACTTGAATCAGATCGATTAGAGTAAACGACTAAAGCCCAAGGCAGGAACTTGGCATAGATTTCGAGATTTGTCACTTGCTTGAGATCAGTTCAGAGTCCTGTCAAAATGGCTTCAATCTGTCTGATCGATTCCTGTTGCCCCGACCCGCGCCTCCTCCCATGACCAGCATCGCCCCCGTGTCCCGCAGTGAACTTTCTCAACGCCGACAAAAACTCCGTCGCCAGCGTCGAACCCGCTTTTTTCAAACCAGTTGGCGCAACGTTGCGATCGCGAGTTTTGCGATGGGCGCACTCTGGGTGGCAACGTTACCCGCCTGGGTGATTCGCAAGCCAGAGCAAGTTACAATCAAAGGCAACCGATTTATCTCTGAACAGACAATTCGTACACTTTTACCGATCGCTTATCCGCAATCGCTGCTGAAAGTACAGCCGCAATCGATCTCCGATGCGCTCAAAGCCAAGGCTCCGATCGCAGATGCGACCGTCGATCGACAATTGTTTCCGCCGAGCTTAACGGTACGAGTTCAAGAACGCATCCCGATCGCGCAGACCGCTTCGGGTTCAAAACCTTCTCAACCCGGATTACTTGATGAAACGGGCGTATGGATGCCGCAAGACGGCTACACAACGCTGAACCCGAATTTCAAACTGCCCGCGCTCAAAATTATCGGCAACCCCGATCAATATCGTCCGAACTGGGCGACCTTCTACCGCACCATTCGCCAGAGTCCAGTCAAGATTTTGGAAGCGAACTGGGAAGATCCGACAAATTTAATTCTCAAAACAGAACTGGGTGCGGTACAGTTTGGTGTCTATGGCTCGAACTTTCCGACGCAGCTCAAAGTGT
>CAXTDB010000206.1:8445-9290 GCA_964242045.1 uncultured Leptolyngbya sp.
CGACCTAAAAAATCCGAATTCTCCGGTTTTACAAATGAATGCGACGAAAACTCCGGTAAAATTAGGTACTCCATAGAGCAAAAGTTGTGGGAAAATTTCCAGCCAACTGCCGCGAGTCCTGCTAAGCTTATGTGCTAATCGAGTTCAGTCGTCTTTTTAGACTTCTCCCTGTTCATCTCCATCGCTTGAAATCCCAATGACGCTTAACCATAATGAGTCGAATGCCAACCCAATGACGCTGAATCACCAGCCAGAATCCGGCTATGCAAGCTCGAATGCGGAAGGGCAGACGAATAATTTCTCGACTTCTGAAAATTCCAATCCGTTCAATTCTGGGCTGTATCACAATCAAGGTTTGGGGCTAAAAGCGGTTCCTGAAGATGCAAGGAGTGGTGATATTGTGCCTGGGAGTATTGCAAAGATTAAGGTCATTGGAGTCGGTGGCGGCGGCAGTAATGCAGTCAACCGCATGATTGCGAGTGATGTGGCAGGAGTCGAGTTTTGGTCGATTAATACCGATGCTCAAGCGCTGTCACAATCGACGGCGTTAAAGCGGTTACAGGTCGGACAGAAGTTGACGCGCGGATTAGGAGCAGGCGGAAATCCAGCGATCGGGCAAAAAGCCGCTGAAGAATCGCGCGATGAAATTGCCAGCGCGCTCGAACACGCGGATTTAGTGTTTATTACCGCAGGCATGGGGGGCGGAACGGGAACGGGAGCCGCCCCGATCGTGGCTGAAGTCGCGAAAGAATTAGGTGCACTCACGGTCGGAGTCGTGACTCGTCCGTTTACGTTTGAAGGTCGCCGTCGGACAGGTCAAGCAGAAGACGGAGTTGCGGCACTTC
>CAXTDB010000207.1:0-9283 GCA_964242045.1 uncultured Leptolyngbya sp.
CTTCCTGCAATTCATCCATCGCGACGGGATAGGCAGCATTCTTATCGACGGTAATCACTCGTGGCGTTTGAGTGTGCTTCGCTTTCAACACCTTGCGAAAAAAGCGGACTGCCGCCTTGCCATCCCGCTTCGCACTCAGCCCGAAGTCCAGCGTATTGCCCTCAGAATCCACGGCTCGATACAAGTATTTCCACTCGCCTTTGACCTTGATGTAAGTCTCATCCACCCGCCAAGAATCGTTGGTGGAATTCAAGAACCGTCGAATGCGCTTATCGAGTTCTGGCGCGAATTTCAGAACCCACCGATTGGTTGCCTACGGCGTGGCGAAGCCATCGTGGAATGATCCACAGCAACTCCTCGCTCTGCCATCATTTCCTCCAAATCTCGGTAGCTCAGGGAATAACGACAATACCAGCGCACGTTCAGCAGGATGATTTCGGGCAGAAAGTGATGCCATTTGAACAGGAAATCAGTCGCCATTTAGAGCAGAGTCAGAGAAAATTGGACCTTCCTACCCTACCATTTTTGCGACACAACCAAGCAGCTGTATGTTGAGGAGAGTGAAGCTTCAGAACGGCGCTCTAGGTCAAAATCTCGTATTGAAGAATAGTTATAGTTGTACAGTTCTTGTCAGCTAATGCGATTTGCCAGCATCAAGCCTAAAATATTTAATATTAAGGAGCAAAAATAGCCGTTGAGGTTATTCCCTAATAAATTCTTCGGTAGGCGAAGTGCGCGAAGTAGAGAACTCATCAGCCAATATCTCGGCTACTATGATCTTGAAGTTTTTTCAATAGACGATGAAGCCTTCGTTTGCTGCTCATACTCCGAACTCGAAAGACCAGTGGCATTCTCTAAACTGTCATCTTGCGAAGGTTGCGACCCGCGCCAAAATTTTCGCTGCTAAGTTTGGTGCGGATGAGGTGGGATACTACGCTGGGCTGTGGCATGATTTGGGAAAGTATAATCCAGCATTTCAGAAGTATTTAGAAGAGTGTAATTTAGCGACTCAGAGTTATTTGTCAGAACCACGCTCGAGCATTCCTCATGCGAAATATGGTGCAAAGCTGGCAGCCGAACAATTTCCACCCCTTGCGCCTTTAATTTATGGACACCACGCTGGATTGCCACCACGATCGTACCTTGATCGTCTTGCTGAAATTGACGCTGTAACTTACCAAACTATTTTAAAAAACGCTAAAACAGACTTGCTCAAACTCGATGTTTCACCTGAGATGCAGGAGCAGTTCATGAGTTTGTTTGAAGATGAGTATGACTATGAACTGTTACTGAGGGTGCTGTTTTCATGTTTGATCGACGCAGATTATCTTGATACAGAGCTTCATTTCAGTCCAGAACTTTCGCAAAAGCGATCGACGGAAACTACAGTATCCAGTCTTTGGGAGACCTTGCAGCCTGCACAAGCGCAATTATTAGTGGGTGCAGCACCATCGCAGGTGAATCAAGTTCGAGCACAGGTGTATCAAGCCTGTCTAGATGCCGCTTCGCTCAAGCCTGGAGTGTTCCGTCTAGCAGTTCCGACGGGGGGCGGTAAGACTCGCAGTGGATTGGCATTTGCGTTATCCCATGCCGTACAGCATCAACTCGATCGCGTGATTGTGGCTGTGCCTTACACCAGCATTATTGAACAGACGGTCGAAGTGTATCGGAAGATTTTTGGAGCAGAAGCAGTTCTGGAACACCACAGTGCGGTGAAGCCTGAAGCGGGAAATGAAGAAGATGCTCGATCGCGTCTGGCACAAGCTCGGTTAGCGACGCAGAATTGGGACGCGCCGCTAATCGTGACAACAACAGTGCAGTTGTTTGAGAGTTTGTTTGCAAATCGGACAAGTCGTTGTCGCAAGCTACACAATATTGTTCGTAGCGTCATTATCTTAGATGAAGTTCAGACGTTGCCCATTCGATTATTGAAGCCGATCGTTAATGTTCTGCAAGCTTTGTGCGATCGGTACTCGGTTAGCGTTGTCTTGTGTACTGCAACTCAGCCTGCATTAGAAGGAGAAAGTCCTTATCTTCAAGGGTTTCGGGCTGGAAGTGTCCGCGATATTATTTCCCCGGAAATTGCTAAACGTCATTTTGCCGAATTGAGTCGAGTTGCTTATACTGTGCCGCTAGAACCGCAAAGTTGGGATGCAGTAGCACAGGATGTACAGCAACAGAAGCAGGCGTTAGTTGTACTGAACACGCGCCGGGATGCGTTAGAAGTGTTCGATCGAATTGGGGCTGATACAGAGTATCTATTTCATCTGTCTACTTTGCTTTGCGGGCAACATCGTCGGGAAGTTTTAGCGCAAGTTCGCGATCGCTTACATCAGAAGCAGCCTTGTTTTTTGGTTTCAACTCAGGTGGTTGAAGCGGGTGTGGATTTAGATTTTCCGATCGTGTATCGTGCGATCGCACCGCTCGATCGCATTGTGCAGGCAGCAGGACGCTGTAATCGTGAAGGACGGTTAGATCAAGGGCAAGTGATTGTGTTTCAACCGCAGGATGGCAAGCTACCACCCGGTGAGTACGCTAAAGCGGTGAAAGAAACGATAATTTTACTAAAGCGCGAGAATTTGGATTGGAACGATCCAGGCATTTTTGAACAGTATTTTCGCAGGCTATATCAGGGATTGGAAACTGACGCAAATCAGGTACAGTCTGCTCGCCAAGCGCTTAATTTTCCAGAAGTGGCGGATCGATTTAAGTTAATTCCAGATGATACCAGTTCTGTTGTTGTGCAGTATGACGATCGTGCGGCTGAACTGATACAAAAAATTCAGCGATTCGGTTTAAGGTCAGGTGATTTGCAGAGGTTGCAGCCTTACTTCGTGAGTCTTCGCAGTCGAGAATTTCAGCAAGCTGAAGCTTTACGAGAGTTAATTGCTCCGGGAATTTGGCTTTGGCGGGGTGAGTACGACCCGAAAAAAGGAATCGCGATCGGCAATGATCCGATCGTGCGCGATCCCGCAGACCTAATCATTTAAGAAGGACGAGTGGTAACGTAGAAAATATAGGCATCTGGAGCAGTCCGGATGAGGATTGGAATACGTTGATGTTCGTGGCAAATAGCAAATGAAAGGGGCGACTGCCCCTTTCTCATTTCCGCCTCTTTTCTATTTCACGTTTATGTTTGTGAAAAAGAAGATTTCACTCTATAATCATGGAAACAATTTCTTCCGGAGGAGTATGCTTACTGATACTTTGGTAGCGGAATTTTCTGAACGATTGACAGCGCTCTCACAAGATATAGAGGTTATTCAAGAAGAAATTCGGGCGTTAGAAGCAACAGTGCGTATAATTTGCACTACGTATTCCGATAGGGTTCTTGAGTTAGAAAGTGAACAAGATTTCTATTCCGATTCAGGTGAGCCTTTGTGTAACTTTTTGGAGGAAAAAGAATTGCAAGAATAAAAACTTTTGCAGAACTGAACCCTGATTGGTTTGGACAGTTCTGATCAATTGTTAGGAGCTAAAGATTCACGAGATCAGCAAAAGGTAGAAGTGCATGAATAATAAACCTTCCGCACTTGTAGTAAAAGTGTGGGGTGATTTTGCTTGCTTTACACGACCAGAGTTTGGAGCAGAGCGCGTGAGTTATCCGGTAATGACTCCGAGCGCGGCGCGGGGAGTGCTGGAAGCGATTTTTTGGAAGCCTGAATTTGTTTGGCAAGTGCAAGAAATTCAAGTCTTGAAGCCGATTCGACACTTCTCGATCGTTCGCAACGAGATGAACAATTGGCAGAGTGCAAGTTCCGCTAAGAGTGCTGAATATCATTATTTCGCTGATGACGATCGTGCCCAGCGACACACATTAGGACTGCGGGATGTCGCTTATGTGATCGAAGCAGATGTGCAGCTAAAAGCTCATGCAAATGCAAATGTAGCGAAGTACCGCGATCAGTTTCGTCGCCGAGTGAAAAGGGGGCAATGCCATCATCAACCCTATTTGGGAACTCGTGAATTTAGTGCATTTTTCAGTGAACCTACGATCGAGGATTCGCCGATCGCTCACAGCGATGAACTCGGTTTGATGCTACTGGATTTGGAATTTACAGCGACAACAACCGCACCTACACTGGAATATTTCACGCACAACGAAGCAGGGGCAACCGTGACGAAAGGCAAAGCACAGCCGAGATTTTTTCGAGCAAGACTGGAAAACGGCAGATTGAGAGTTCCTGCATCATGATTCTGTCAAAACTGAGAGACTATACCACTCGGATGAGTTTGCCGCCTGCAATGTACGGCGAAACCAAAATTGCATGGCTGATTAGTTTAACTGAGACTGGAGAATTCGAGGGAATCATTTCGCTGAAAACAAAAGAAGCAAAGCGGGGAAAGCCCACGATCGCACCACACATCGGACGAACAGTTGCCGTGATGCCCAAGTTGCTGGTCGATACGGGTGAATATGTTTTAGGTATGGCACGACCCGGATCTAAGGCGGAACGAGTAAAGCAATGCCATGAACAATTCAAAGCCTTGTTACAGCACTGTGCAGAAATAACGCAAGAACCAACACTGAATGCAATTTTGCGGTTTCTCAATTCTGATCAATTAGAAAAAGTGAAAGCAGAATTGCCGAAAGAGTTTGATCCAGGCGAAGTGATGACATTTCGAGTGGGTGCTGTCATTCCAGGTGATGCAGCGTATCAGATTCATCAGATTGAGGAGTTTTGGAAGAAGTACACCGCAAGCAGTTCAGCGGAAGATTCAGATCAGTCTGTGATGACTTGTTTGGTGACGGGTGAAACGGGAGCGGTTGAAAAACGTTTACCTTTTCTGGTCAAGGGCTTAATCGGTGGACAACCATCAGGAACCGCGCTGGTCTCTGCAAATGCACAAGCTTTCATGTCCTATGGTTTGCAGAACTCGTTAACTTCTCCGATTTCTCGCGATGCTGCTGAACGATTTACGAAAGCATTGAATACATTGATTGCAGATGAGCGATCGCGCCTCTACCTCGGTTCGACAGTGTACGTTTATTGGACACGAGAACCCACGAAGCTCAATCCGTTTGCAGCCCTCAAACAGCCTGAGCCTGAAGATATCAAAGCATTATTATCCTCACCTTTTAGCGCACAGCAAGCATCGAATTTGACCGACGAGAAGATCAATCAATTTTATGCGTTAGCTTTAAGTGCCAACAATGCAAGAGCCGTCGTGCGGGACTGGTTAGAAACGACCGTTCCAAACGTTGAGGCAAACATTCGATCGTGGTTTGAGCGACAACAAATGATTCATCCCTTCGGTGATGAACGACGGTGGTTTGGCATTCGTAAACTTGCTGAAAGCGTGTATCGGGATGCTTCTAAAGAGATGCAATCTTCGGTTCCGACTGCTTTGTTGCGAAACGCATTACACGGCGATCGCATTCCCAGTGAGTTGTTGATTAAGTTAGTACGCCGCAACCTCGTTGAACACGACATGACTTATCCACGAGCCGTGTTACTCAAGCTGATTTTTTCCAGTAATCCATTGCGACAGGAAACGATGACGAACATGGAACAGTTAAACCTAGAGCCGAATTTACGAGGCAACGATCGTGCAGCCTACTACTGTGGGCGATTGTTTGCGGTACTGGAAGCATTACAGCGATCGGCGATCGGATCAGTCAATGCTTCACTTGCCGATCGCTATTACGGCACAGCATCGAGTACGCCAATTGTTGCATTTACACCATTGATGCGACTGAGACAAGCTCACATTGCCAAGCTGCGAAAAACCATGCCAGGAGCTTGTAAAGCTTTGGAAGAGCGGTTAGAGGAAATTCTCGTGCAATTGCCGACATTTCCAAAGACTTTAGATCTAGAGCAACAAGGCTTGTTCGGACTTGGTTACTACCATCAACGCGCTCACGATCGCGCTGCTGCTAAAGCTGCAAAACAGAAATAGCACCCGTTTTCACGTCCAATTGAGGCAATTTATTGAGGTAATTTATGACGCATCATCTCAACCCGAACTATCGCCATGATTTTGTTTTACTGTTTGATGTCACCGATGGCAATCCAAACGGTGATCCAGATGGCGGAAATATGCCCCGCACCGATGTTGAAACGGCTCAAGGGCTTGTAACCGATGTTTCACTCAAGCGTAAAATTCGCAACTACATTGCAACTTATGCCGAGTACGAAGCAGCAGAAGCTGAAAAAGCGACGTTAAAAATCTTTGTGGAGCATCGCGGCGTGTTGAATGATCAAATTCAACGAGCATACGTAGCGGAAGGAATTGCGATCGGCACTCCAAGCAAAGAAACAGTTGCAGAAAAAGATTTAACTGCGCTGCGTGAGTTGTCTGCTCATTTGGGAGAAGCTTTCACATTTACAGACAACGATGAAGACTCTGGTGAAGTCACAGCAATCTTGGAGTACAACGGATCACTCTCTAAAGACGAACTGGATGAGTTATACAAACGCGAAGAAGTCGAGAGTGTTCTGGGACAGAACAAGACGCTGAAAAAGTTTATTCAGGATTTGGTCAAAAAGGCAGGTAAACCGGAGAAAAATCGCGCAAATGCAGAAAAGGCTCAGAAATGGATGTGTCGCAATTTCTATGATGTGCGGATGTTTGGCGCAGTGATGTCTACAGGCTTGAATGCTGGACAAGTTCGAGGAGCAATGCAGCTCACGTTTGCTCGATCGATTGATCCAGTACAACCGCAAGATTTAGCCATTACCCGCGTCGCTGTGACCGATGCGAAGGATCGCGAAAAGCTGCAAACGATCGGACGCAAAACGCTGATTCCTTACGGGCTGTATCGAGGACACGGATTTTACTCACCGCATCTCGCATCTCAAACGGGTGTGACCGAGCGCGATCTAGCACTCTTTTGGGAAGCGCTCGTAAAAATGTGGGAATTTGACCGATCGGCAAGTCGAGGCATGATGGCTCCACGCGGAGTCTATGTGTTCAGCCACGAATCGAAGTTGGGCAATGCACCCGCCCATCAATTGTTTGAAAGAATTGCTGTGCGGTTGAATCGATCGGAAACAGTACCGCGCCAATTTAGCGACTATGTTGTAACTGTAGACCCGTCCGATTTGCCCGCAGGTGTTCATTTGACGCAGTTAATTTAACCGACTAAGCCTCTCTTGCAATATTGGAGGTGCTCTTTAGCAATACTATGAGCGATTCTGATAGCTACGTCATGTTAAGCGCGTTGCAGCATTTTGCGTTTTGCCCCAGACAATGCGCTCTGATTCATATTGAGCAAGCTTGGTCGGAAAACATTTTCACGCTGCGAGGCTTGCGGGTTCACGAAACAGTACATACACCAGGACATGAGCAAATTGAGGCAGAAATTCGAGTCGAGCGATCGTTGCCGTTGGTTTCTCATCGACTTCGGATTAAAGGCATCGGAGATGTTGTTGAATTTTGGGCAGACGGAACACCTCATCCAGTTGAATACAAATCTGGTTCTCGGAAAGTGCGTGAAGCAGACAATATTCAACTCTGTGCCCAGGCGCTTTGTTTAGAAGAAATGCTTGGGTGTTGCGTACCCTCTGGCTCAATTTTTCATCATGGTTCACGGCGGCGACGCACGATCGAGATGGATCAAGCGCTGCGATCGCGAACCTTAGAAGTAATTGAGGCAACGCGATCGTTGTTGCAGTCTGAACATCTACCACCACCAGTATTTGATAAACGCTGCCAAGACTGTTCGTTGATTGAAAGCTGTATGCCAGAGGCGATTAGCCAGTTTAAGCGGCTGGCGTTACAGGATTTATTTCGAGTGGATGAATCATGAAACAGATTCTCAATACGCTGTATGTCCAGACTCAAGGATCATACTTGCGGCTAGACCATGAAACGCTAAAGCTTGAAATCGAGAAAGAGGTCAAGTTTCAGATTCCGCTCCATCATCTTGGAGGAGTGGTTAGTTTTGGAAATGTGTTGTTGAGTCCATTTTTGATTCATAAATGTGCGGAAGATGGACGTAGCATTGTGTGGTTGACCGAGTATGGACGATTCAAGGGTCGGCTTGCTGGATCAACAACGGGAAATGTTTTACTTCGACGATCGCAGCACGAAGCGGTGAATGATCTAGAGAAGTCTTTGGCGATCGCTCGATTGATGATTGCTGGAAAGCTGCAAAATGCTCGTAATGTTGTGATGCGGGCATCGCGGGAAGCAACGGACTCGGCGGATCAAGCAGCATTGACCAAAACGGCGACTGTTCATGCTGAGGGAATTCTGACTGCAAAAACGGCGACGCAGTTAGACCAGTTGCGAGGAACCGAAGGCTATAGCGCGAAGGCTTACTTTGGTAGCTTTAGTGCCATGATTCGCCAACAGCGAGAGGTCTTTGAATTTACTGAGCGATCGAAGCACCCGCCTAGAGATCCGATTAATGCGCTGCTGTCGTTTGTTTACACGCTGCTTACGAATGAGTGTGTTTCAGCTTGTGAGAGTGTTGGGTTAGATCCGCAGATGGGGTTTCTTCATGCGCTACGCCCTGGAAAGCCTGCATTAGCATTGGATCTGATGGAAGAGTTACGTGCGCCTTTGGCTGATCGCTTGGTCCTGACGCTGATTAATCGAGGTCAGATTCAAGCGGATGACTTTACTGAACGTCCGGGTGGGGCAATTTATCTTGCAGAAGCGGGGCGAAAAACGGTATTAGCGGCATATCAAAAGCGCAAGCAAGAAGAAGTCACGCATCCGATCGTGGGGTCAAAAGTGCCACTTGGTTTAATTCCACACGTACAGGCGCGATTGTTGGCAAGGCATTTGCGCGGGGATTTGCCGTTTTATCAGCCGTTTGTGTTGCGGGGATGAGTGATGGAAATTTTGGTGTCTTATGATGTCAATACCGAGACAAAGGCGGGACGCAATCGGCTGCGGAAGGTGGCGACGATTTGTAAAAATTATGGTCAACGGGTGCAGTTTTCGGTGTTTGAGTGTCGGGTGAACGAGATGCAGTATGAGCAGTTTCGATCGCAGTTGGTGAAGGTAATCGATAAACAGACTGATAGTATTCGCTTCTACCGTTTGTTATCGCCCCGTGAGAAATCAGTAGAGTCGTTTGGTGTGGATAAATATATTGATTTCGATGATCCACTGATTTTGTGAAGTTGCGCGAATGTAGAGCGAGGCAGTTTTTGCCAGGAGGTTCGCGATTTCGTGCTGCAAAGCACTTTCAGCGTTTTTGGGTATTGCAAAAATGGTTGATAATTTGTTCTTTTTGTTAGGTTCGCGCAGCAGATGGCTTGAAAGCTTGAAATGTAAGGGTTTAGGATAGTGGCTGTAGCGGTCGCCTTTCGGGGCGATCGAGGAT
>CAXTDB010000208.1:0-9209 GCA_964242045.1 uncultured Leptolyngbya sp.
GCCCTGTGTGTACAATCGATCGAGCGCTTCATGAATCTCAAACCGAATTCCATCTGGATGAGTGTGTTGGCGATACCATTCATCATTCCACAGCCGCCAGTGTCGCGCCGACTGCAAATGAATCAACTCGCCTGTCTTTGGATTCGCCTCAAACGCGCCGTGACGTGGACACAAGTAGGTATCCGTCAGCGTTAATGCCGGAATCGTTTGCCGACAATGGGGACACTGAATTTCGGGACCAAAAATCGGATACTGAAAGCTGGGATTAATCATGAAGTACGGACACTCAAATCATTCATTAAAGTGAAGCGCGATCGTGAAATTATTATAACGGTCTCTTTCTGCACGTTTCTAGAATCATTATCACCGTGAATCCTTCTGAATTCCCAATTCTTTTTACTCCTTCTTATTGGAATCCCCCGGATTTGTCGATCGCTGCCTTTGTCGCCCCCAATGCTACCGTGATCGGCAATGTCGAAATTCATTCAGGAGTAAGCATCTGGTATCACGCGATCGTGCGTGCTGATGTCGAACGAATTATTGTCGGAGCAAGCACGAATATTCAAGACGGAGCCATTCTTCATGGCGATCCGGGTCAGCTCACAATCCTCGAAGAATTCGTAACAGTGGGACATCGCGCCGTGATTCATAGCGCTCACATCGAGCGAGGCTGTTTGATCGGCATTGGTGCGATCGTGCTTGATGGGGTTCGAGTCGGGGCAGGCAGCATTGTGGGAGCAGGATCAGTGGTGACAAAGAATGTTCCACCGCGATCGCTGGTGGTTGGTGTGCCTGCCAAACCGATTCGCCAACTTTCAGACTCTGAAGTTGAACACTTGACCGAACACGCCCAGCATTACGAAAAACTTGCACTCGTTCACGCGAATAAAGGAACTGATCTAGGTTTTTATGTACAAATGTGAACTAGCTGAGAGAATTGCTTTGAAACCTATCCAAAATACGGTACAAATTTAAATTATTGAAACGTCTGATTAAACGAGAGAACTGGTATGGATTTTGACCTTCGCATCTTAGTTGTGTTATTTCCGATCATTTTGGCGGCTGGTTGGGCTGTTTCCCGCATTCTTCCTTATGCACTGCAACAAGTGAAAGGCTTTTTAGCGAAATAACCGTCGATCGAGCCTGCGTTTTCGAGCCGATCTTTCTAGCGATAGAAGGTCGGCTTTGTTTTGCAATAGCTTGCGCGAATCTTGCTAAGCTTATCGATCGACAGTAATTTCAAGGAGACAGCAATGCTCGACGAACAGGCAAAAAAAGCGATGTTGCTCAAAATTCCGCACGGTTTATACATCTGCGGAGTGAAAGACGGAGAAGAAGTAAATGGCTTTACTGCCAGTTGGATCATGCAGGGATCGTTTAAACCGCCGATCGTCGTCAACTGCGTCAAAAGCGATTCTGGCTCAAATCAAATGATTCGTAAAAGCGGTGTGTTTGCCATCAGCTTTCTCGAAGCGGGACAGAAAGAACTCGCCCAAAAGTTTTTCAAGCCGCAGCGCCGCGTCGGGAATAAATTCGAGGATGTTGAATTCTATTTAGGCGAAACCGGATGCCCGATTATTTCTGAAGCGCTCGGTTACGTTGAATGTCAAGTTGTCGGAACCGTGGATCACGGCGATCATACGGTGTTTGTCGGTGAAGTGATTGCTGCGGGTGTGCATCGTGAAGGTGATCCGCTGCGGCTTGAAAGCACAGGCTGGCAGTACGGCGGCTAACGCGGCAAAATGTCATCCAGGCGCAGTTGAAATTCAGGCAGAAGCACTGATGTAATCGTTTCGCCCAATCGATATCGCTTTTGCACATAGTCTTCACCCTGAAGTTGGCAAACAGTGAACGTGGGCTGTTTCGGTTTGCCAATAAAAGCAATGCCTCCCAACCCTCGATAATCCGCAATCCAGTATTCTGGAATGCCTAAAAGGGCGTATTCTTCAACTTTGCGGGCGTAGTCTGTTTCCCAATTGCTACTGACCACTTCTACGACGAGCTTAATCGATCTGCCAAGCGTAATCACGGGTTCTTGCTGCCATAAGGGTTCTGCACTGATCGTCGTTTCATCTAAAACCACAATATCTGGACGGCGCGCTGTAGAAGTGTCTGCAAACGGGCGAATCAGGCAGGTACGAGGAATAAACCAGGGAAGGTTGGCAGCAACGATCGCGATTCCGATCTGAACTGCGAGCTTGCCGCCAACGGCTTCATGCGGCCCTGTTGGCTCCATATCAATCAGTTCTCCGTCAGCAAGTTCATACCGGGGATTGTCTTGGTACTGGTTGAGGAATTGCTCAAATGTCAGAAGTCTGGCAGGGGTATAAGTCATGCTCGGCTTTCTAGTACTTGAGCTAATTATTACCGAAATTGAGAAAATGAGGCTTGAAGCTGAATTTTGAACAACGTCCCGGTACTTTAAAAAATCCTATGAATTGCAAAATCTTGAGCTTAGTCGCACTGATGTTTGCGGTAGCTTCTGGAATTCCTGCGATCGACTTGTCCAGTAAAGCGATCGCCCAATCCGCGCGCCAAGTCAATTCAACCGAGTTTCCCGCTCAAGGATCAACAGTTCAAGCATTCATTCCCAAAGGCTGGAAGGTTGAGGCAAAAGTTGAAGGCGATTTAACTGCGGATCAAAGACCTGACACCGTTTTGAAACTGATTGAAACAGGTTCAGCAAATTCCGATCGTGCCCGTGTTCTTCTGGTGTTGCAGAAACGATCGGATGGTCAATGGCAGCAAATTGGCATTGCTCCACGGCTGTTGCTTTGTTCAAACTGCGCGGGTGTGTTGGGATCTCCGGATGGCGCAAACGTTCAAGTCGAGATTGAGAAGGGTGTGCTTTTAGTGCGGCAGTTTCGCGGCTCTCGTGAAGCTGTCGAGACGTTGCACCGCTTTTGGGTCGATAAAGCTTCCAATCGAGTTGTGCTGATCGGTCAGGATGTGCGCGAGTACGATCGCGCCACCGGAGATGAAACCCGTCAAAGCAGTAATTTCTTGACGGGTCAGAAGATCACAGAGAAGTACCGCGCAAATCAACAGCGGTCTGGAATTGAATTAGTGTCACGTCGATCGTCGAGCATTGCGAAAACAACTAGAGCGATCGAATCGGTTGATATTGAAGCGATCAAATCTACCTCACGCTAGCGCAACGTGAGTTCGATGAATCGGCTTACTACGCTGCTTATCTGCCCTGAATTCTATTCCAAGAGTGGGACAGCATCGGAGTCAGCAGCTTGTCGAACTCACGTTAACCCAGTTCCGAACTCCGCACTTGAAACGCTGAGTTCATTTGATAGCGCTGCATTGCGCCCGTAATCTGAACCGCGATCGCTTCAAATCCCTGATACAACTGTTTCGGTAGCGCCCGCAGCAAATACGCCGCAAATAAAGTTTGTAAGGTACGGTGCGGCTCTTCGATTAAAATCGTGCCGTAAGTTGAAAGCGCTTGATGGATTAAATCGATCGCGACTGCTCCATCCCGCAGCGAGACTGCCCGTCTTGCTAAATGTCGATATTGATACGCCATCGCGGGCGCGTGCCATACTTGCGCTTCCGGTGCCCAGCCTTCTAGATCCCGTAGCATCGCTTCCCAAGAATGCAGTTTCTTTATCAACTGCGCGGAACAACTTTGAGAACTCACCCGGTATAGCGTTAAAGCCTCTGGCACACCTTCAAATTTACACTTCGTCTTTAAAGCAATTCTCAGCCAGCATTCGACATCCTCAGACGGGTGCAAGCGGCGATCGGGGTTGAAGTAACACACCTCACCCGCTGCATTAACAAACTGAATTTTATCGAGAATTGATTTGCGAATGACTGGAACCGAACCATTCCCGATCGGAGTACGGCAAAGCAAATCGAGCGGGGTAATATCGGTCATTTTGGTGATTTGCAACAATCCGATCGCGTTGCCTTTATCGTCGATGAAGCGAGACGGACAAAAGCTCACCCCGACTTGGGGATTGCGATCGAGATGTTCGATGTGCTTGACGAGTTTATCCGCTGTCCACAGATCGTCACCGTCTAAAAAGGCGACATACTCCCCTTCAGCATGACGAATTCCTAAATTGCGTGCCGCCGCCGGACCTTGATTCTCTTGGTGCAAAATCTGGATTCTGGGATCATCAAACTGACTGCAAATTTCAATACTTCGGTCTTGTGAACCATCGCTCACTAAGATTACCTCGAAGTCCGGGTAAGTTTGCGCCAGAATCGACTGAACTGCCGATTCAATATAAGCTTCGACGTTATAGACCGGAACGACGATCGTAATTTTTTTAACCATGATGAATATTGGAAACGCACATCCGTAATTCTCTGAGCATCCAGAAGCAAAATCAAAGTGTCCCTACGGAAACTTCATTGGTTTATCACCAATGTAAAAACAAAAAAAAGCCACAAAAAAAGCCTTTGTAACCTTACAAAGGCTTTTCAAAAGAAATAGAGCGTAGAACTACGTAAGCTAGATTACGCCGCGATCGTCACAGGCGATTTTACGGGACGAATCACGACTTGCTGATCTTCATCCACATCGGCGATCGCTGTATCTCCAGATTGAATGTGACCTGCTAAGAACGATTCCGCCAAACTATCTTCGAGCAATCGAGCGATCGCACGACGCAGCGGGCGCGCCCCGTAACTGGGGTTGTATCCATCTACGACCACTCGATCTTTGAAGCGATCGGTGACTTCGAGGGTAATGCCTTGCTCTGCGATTCGGGCTGCTGCATCTTGAATCATCAAGTCGGCAATCTGAACCACTTCGCCGCGAGTCAATTGACGGAACACGATGATTTCGTCTACACGGTTGAGAAACTCTGGACGGAAGTACTGTTTTAACTCGTCGTTCACTAGATTACGAATGCGATTGTATTGAATGGATTCAGAAGAACCCACTTCGGTCGCAAATCCTAATCCTGTGCCACCTTTTTCGATCACTTTCGAGCCGAGGTTCGAGGTCATAATCAGCAAGGTATTTTTGAAGCTGACGGTTCGACCTTTGGCATCGGTGAGCCGACCATCTTCGAGCAATTGCAGCAGGAGATTGAACACATCCGGGTGAGCTTTCTCGATTTCATCAAACAGAATCACCGAGTACGGATTGCGCCGCACGGCTTCAGTAAGCTGTCCGCCTTCGTCGTAGCCGATATATCCAGGAGGCGAACCGATCAGTTTAGAAACGGTGTGCGATTCCATGTACTCGGACATATCGAGGCGAATCATCGAAGATTCAGCACCAAACACCGCTGCCGCTAACGCTTTCGCGAGTTCCGTTTTACCGACCCCGGTTGGACCTGAGAAGATAAACGAGGCGATCGGGCGATTCGGGTCTTGCAAGCCCACGCGCGATCGCTTAATTGCTCTCGCTACCGCTGTTACCGCTTCATCTTGTCCGATCACGCGCTGATGCAGCACTTCATCTAAGTGCAGCAACATTGCTGATTCAGATTCGGTGAGTTTGCTGACCGGGATACCCATCCACGAAGAAACCACTTGCGCGATATCTTCTTCGTTGACAGTAGGCAGTGTCCCATCTGGAACATCTGTCGCGATTTGTCGTTCGAGGTCGATTTCTCGATCGCGCAGTAGTCCCGCTTTGTCAAAGTCTTGAGCGCTGACGGTGGCTTGCTTTTCTTTCTGAACCTGCCGCAGTTCCTTCTTCAAGGCTTTCAATGCCGGATTCGTATTGCGTAGACGAACTAACGAGCCAGCTTCGTCGATTAAGTCGATCGCTTTATCCGGCAAGAATCGATCGGTAATATAACGATCAGATAATCTTGCTGCCGCTTCGACGGCAGTATCGTCGATTAGCAATTGATGGTGCTGTTCGTAGCGATCGCGCAATCCACGCAGAATGTCGATCGTTTCTTCGACACTTGGTTCGCCCACCATCACAGGCTGAAATCGATGTGCTTACGGTATTCGTCTAGGGTCGTTGCTCCTAAACATTGAAGTGCGCCACGTGCCAGAGCAGGCTTCATCAAATTAGCTGCATCCATTCCGCCGCCCGTCGAGCCTGCGCCTACAAGCGTATGAATTTCATCGATCACCAAAATGATGTTGCCAGACTGCTGCACTTCGTCGAGGATTTGTTTCATTCGTTCTTCAAACTCACCCCGGAAGCGCGTTCCTGCCAGCAGCGCACCCATATCAAGCTGAAACACTTGCTTATCTTGCAGTAAGTCGGGAACGGCTTGATCGATAATGCGCTGGGCTAAACCTTCAGCGATCGCAGTCTTACCGACTCCAGGTTCGCCCACTAATACAGGGTTATTCTTCGAGCGACGACCCAGGATTTGAATCACGCGATCGAGTTCTTTCTGCCGTCCGATCATTGGATCAAGTTTGCCTTCAGCGGCTCGCTGCGTCAGATCAGTGCCAAACTCGTTGAGGGCGGGCGTTTTGTTAGAAGATGCAGCTTTGCGCGGAGCAGGCTTACCCACAGCGACGGGTTCTTCTTGAGCGCGACTGACTTGGGCACGAACTTCATCCGGATTTAAGCCCAGCTGACTCAGAACCTTGATCGCGACACCCTGGTTATCATCGACCAAGGCTAAAAGAATATGCTCCGATCGCACATAGCGCATTCCCATCATCTGGGCTTGTTGCAGCGCACGTTCGAGAATTTGGCGCGTTTTGGGCGTAAAGGGGAGTTCTCCAAACGACGAGCCAGATCCGCGACCCACAATTTTTTCCACTTCTGAGCGCGCAGTTTCCAAGGTTGCGCCCAGTTCATTTAGAACCGATGCCGCGATCGTGTCATCTTGTCTGAGTAAGCCCAGCAAAATTGCTTCGGTGCCCACGGAATTTTGCCGCAGCCGACGGGCTTCTTCTTGGGCAAACATGATGGTCTCGATCGCCTGGTCGGTGAAGTATTCAAACATCGGGCTGTCTCCACTATGCGAGGTCTGCGCTGACTCCAATCAGGGTATGCCAGCAACAGAGAGCTACGAACTACTTTTAGTTGTAAACTTTTCTGTAGTTCTTCACCCCACTCTAGCGGGGGAGTCTAATGAGCAACGAGGGAGGATAACCGTCAAAAAATTGAGGCAACCGTACTATTCTTAGGCGCGATCGTCATCACTATCAATCTCGTCGGTTTCGTCTCCTTTGGTCATGCCTTCTTTAAAGTTGCGAAGCGTTTTACCAAAGGTTCCACCGAGTTCTGGAATCTTTTTTGGACCAAAAACCAAAATAGCAACGGCGCAAATCACTCCAATTTCTACCCAACCTAAATTAAACATAGCGTCTCTCTGATGCGATGTTTTTAATGTAGCGGGTTCCGGGTCGAGTCTGAGAATTTTCCAAGGAATTAACCGTTCTAACGAATCGACAAGTCGAACGGCAGTCGTAGATAAACATCGTGTGGATCGTTCATTGATTTCAAGCTTTCAAGTTCTGCCTGAAACTTTTTCATCTCACTGGTGAGCGGATCGATCGCGGTTTTCGATTCGTTCAAACTAGAACCTGTGAGCGTTTCGATCAAGCGTTCCTCGAACGATCGAGATTTTGGATATTCTTCGATTTGCCAATCGTTGCCGAGTTTTGCCCGTTCTGCCGCCGCCCGAATCGCATCTTCAAGTCCACCGAGTTGATCGACTAAGCCGAGCGATTTTGCCTGGACACCTGACCACACGCGACCCTGAGCGATTTCTGCGACTTTGGATTTTTCCAGTTTGCGCGAGTCTGAAACTTTGGTTAGGAACTGATCGTAAGTCCGATTCACAGAATCTTGAATGATCTCTAGCTCTCTTGGCGTTTTGGGGCGCGAAATCGTTTGGCTATCGGCAAATCGACCTGTTTTCACCACATCCCAAGTAATGCCGTTTTGGTTAGCGATTTGCTGCACGTTGAGAATTCTGCCGAAAACTCCGATCGAGCCTGTAATCGTCGTCGGTTCTGCAAAAATTTGACTAGCATAAGTCGAAATCCAATAGCCGCCAGATGCCGCAACATTTCCCATTGAAACTACTACAGGTTTCGCTTTGTTCGTCAAAATTGCTTCTCGCTGGATAATGTCCGAAGCGGTCGCACTCCCACCCGGACTATTGACTCTGAGAACAACGGCTTTAACATCATCATCTAAGCGTAAATCTCGCAGTTGTCTTGCTAAGCGATCGCCCCCAATTTGTCCCGCTCCGCCTTGACCGTTAACGATTTCACCCTCGGCATACACGATCGCGATTTGATTTTTGCTCGTTTTCGATTCGCTTTTGCTGTCTGCAACTCGTGAATACGTTCTTAAATTAACTTGTCGAAATGATCGCGTGTCGTCGTCTTCTCCGGTTAGCTTTTTCAGTTCCGCGACCATTTCATCGGCGTAGGCAACTCGATCGACTAATTTCGCTTTGACCGCTTCTTCTGGCTCTAGCTGTCCGGATCGATCAGCAATTCCTTGAAGCTGCTTAGGAGTCAGATTTCTCGATTTACCCGTGGTATTGAGAAAGTCAGTCCAAATATCTCCGAGCAATTTTCGCGTTTGTTCTCGATCTGCCGGACTGCGGCGATTTAGCAAAAACGGTTCGACCGCAGATTTAAACTTTCCAACTCGCGTTACTTGAACCCCAATTCCAAAGCGCTGTAAGGCTTTCGCGAAAAATAAACCTTCTGAACTTAAGCCATTCACTTCGAGTCCACCGATCGGATTAACTGCAATGGTATCCGCGATCGATCCCAAATAATATTCGCGTTCTTGCCAGTCTACGTCGTAAGCAAAAATTTTCTTACCGCTGGCTTTGAAGCGCTCCAAGGCTTGTCGAACTTCTCGCAGAGTGGCGTAACCTGTGGTATTGGCGCTATTGCCTCCATTTAGATAAATGCCGACAATGCGATTATCTTTCGCGGCTTCGTCGATCGAATTCAGTACCGATCGCAGACTAACGGTAGCTGGACGATTTCCAGCGATCGCATCGTTTAAGACATCACGAGTGTTAGAACTTACAGGCGCATCAGTGATCGTTTGCGACAAATCAAAAACTAAAACTGACTTATCTCGAACCGTGGGCGTGCTGTCGCGCGCTGCCATCATCGAGATCGAGATGAACAGGAGCAAAACGCCGCCTACGCTGACTCCTAGAAAAATGAATAAAGCGAGCAGTGTCGCGAGAGTGTGTTTGAGAAAGTCACGCATACTGTTTAGACAACCATCCGAAAATGTCGCCTTTCTATGCTACATCCGATTTTGAAGAATCCGGGGAATC
>CAXTDB010000209.1:0-5909 GCA_964242045.1 uncultured Leptolyngbya sp.
CACTGGAGGCTGTGTCACTGCAGGCTGTGTCACTGCAGGCGTTCCACCCGTTCCCGATAGGGTTGGTGTGGGCAACTGTACAGCCCACTGGCTTGCCGTTCTGCCTTGAAACCGAATTTGATTCGGATCAACAGTGTATCCGGGAGCATATTCCACGACCAATCGAGTGGTTTGGGCATCGAACTGTCCGACTCGAATCGACTTGACTCCACCGCTATAATTCTCCGTAACTTGCGGTCTGCCGAAAGTCACACCCGGTAAATCGATTACCAATCGAGTTGGACTACTGAGAAGTTGTGCCTTTGAACCCCATCATCGGTGAAAAATTCTAATTGATTTTGGGATGGACTCAAGCGCCAAGACTGCAATTTTGCTGCTTGCGCCGGAAAGGTGAATAGCAAAAAATAGAATGAGCAGAGCAAAAAGTAAGTCCGGAAATGAAATCTTCTATTAGACTTTTTTGCACTGGTAGACTGAAGACCGCGTTCCAACTTTTTTCTCCTTTGATGCGTTGCGCCGCTATTTTTCGGCAATCATTTCTAATGATTTGACAGTCAAAATCGCGCGGCAAAATGGTTAAACTTTGCCAACAGATTTGAGTGTCAATCTTGAGCATGCGTCCTCTCTCACCCACGATCCGATGAATACCTGTTCAGCCAAACACAAGCGTTTAAGCCGATATTCATCACCAAAATTCAACGATTTTTCTCAATAAATCGAAGCAAAATCAAGCGTATCGGATCAACTGACCTAATATCCTCAAGCTCGTTCCTGATATCTGGAAAATTTGCTTAATTCATTGAAGAAACGGTGTTGTCTCCTTCGATGTCGGGGACGCAAAAAATCACGATCGAGTTTCTTAAAAGCGCGATCGAATTTCTAGAAAATAACGGCTGCATAGCATTCAAAGCACAAAACAACGTCATCCCAGACCTAAAAATTCAGGCGTTTTTAGGTTTGGGCTAGAGCATTCTAGTATGGATGCCTGACTCCAGCATAATTTTTTGCTCAGATGTCATCGATGCTACTCAGGGTCGAAGCAGCTACAGAGTCGGTCTGAGGAAACACGACTCGCAATAATGGCGGTGCGACAAAAGTTGTAAGAATCACCATGACAATAATTGCTGCCTGTAACGCATCTGAGAGAATTCCAGTACTGGTTCCAAACGCCGCAAATACCAGCCCAACTTCACCGCGCGGAATCATACCCACCCCGATCGCCAGTCGATTTAAGTCCGACTGACCGAACAGCGTAAAGCCCGTTACCACTTTTCCCAGAATCGCGACCACGACCAAGAAGCCAGACATAATCAATCCTTCTCGATTGGCAGGATCGAATGGATTCAGGACGCTGACATCGGTTCTTGCACCGACAACGACGAAAAATACGGGCACGAGCATATCCGCGATCGGCTTAATTTGTGATTCGAGTTCCGTCCGTTTCTCGGTTTCCGCCAAAATCAGCCCCGCAGCGAACGCGCCCAAAATCGCCTCTAGCTGAATAACTGCGGCAACATCCGCTAAAATAAACGCCACGATCAGCGCGCTGACTAACAGTTGTCCGCGTGTTTTAAGCTCATTGACTAACGTGACAAAAAAGGGACTAAGTAACCTTCCAAGCCACAAACTCCCAATCAGAAACACCGCAGCGCTAATGATCAGATAAATCACGCTTGTCACTTGTACTTCTCCGGTCTTTGCCAGTCCTGCCACCACTGCCAGCACAATGATGCCTAGCACATCATCCAGCACTGCCGCCCCGATGATGATCTGACCTTCTTTAGAATTGATCTGTTGCAGTTCCGACAACACCCGTGCGGTAATGCCGATACTAGTTGCGGTTAATGCGGCTCCTGCAAAAATCGCTGGAATTGCAGGCACATCAAACAACGTCATCAATCCGGCTGTTCCTAACGCAAATGGAACTGCGACCCCGACACAAGCGACGATCGCGGCTTGCCATCCAACTCGAATCAGTTCCTTTAGATCCGACTCTAAACCAATCTCAAATAGCAGAATCACCACACCGATTTCTGCCAACACGGAGATCACTTCACTCTGCGTTTCAAACACCAAATTAAGCGATTCTGGACTAAGATGCGCGGTCATTTGCAGCGCCTGCATGATCAGCGATCGACTCGCATCAAACTCAGCATTCGGAAACACGAGTAGATGCAGCGCCGATACGCCAACGATCACCCCTGCAACCAGTTCGCCTAACACCGAGGGCAAATCGAGCCGAGCGCAAATCTCGCCACCAATCTTGCTGGCAAAATAGACCACAACCAGACTCAATAGAACACCCGCCAGCACGAGCGAACCGTTTTCTGCTTCAGCGGCAGCAAACAAAGGCGGCGGAACAACGAACGAAAGGGAATTGATCATGTTCGAGGGAGTGACCGAAAATCCTTTTCATCGTACAAACTTCTTAACGTTTATTTCAAAGAGAAATGCGATCGCGCAATCCAGAGGTTTACCATCCTCGCTGAATTGGGTATCGATCGAACATGGAATCGGCGCTAACAATCGGTCGCTGAACTGCGATCGCTTGAGCGATTAACAGTCGATCGAACGGATCGCGATGATGTTCGGGCAATCCTTCTAGTGCCCAAATATGATTAAGGTGAATCGGAAGCATTTGTGAGCCGTTGATCGACTGCTGTGTCGTAAGAATCTCTGGCAATGGATTTTGAAGCTGCAATTTTCCAAGTTGAATCTTAATTTGCATTTCCCAAACACTAACCAGACTGAGCAGTAAGTCATTCTCTAGATCACTTAATATCATTACTGTCTGCTGAGGAATTTTGCCTGGAGCTTCATTAAGCCAAATAAAAATATGGGTATCGATGAGCAGTCTTATGACTCACCCAACCAAAAGGAATCAGGCAAAGGAGCATCAAAATCTTCACTCATCGAAATTCTGCCTGTGTACTGCCCGAACACCCGTTGCTTCTTTGGGATTGTCGATTGTTGCAAGGCGGACTGTTGAGTTTGGTACAGAAACTCGATGAATGCGTAGGCTTGCTGACGTTGCTCAGGTGCAAGCACTTGTAGTGCAGTGAGTACGTGATCTGGAATATCTATGTAATGATCGGAGAGATTTTCGGCTTGACTGGTCATTCGCTACCATCTCAACTCGTCTGTCCTATTTTAAGCGGTCGTGCAAGTCAGTAAAGCACCATTCAGGTGTGTTTGCGGGACTGCGAGCGAACGATCGAGATTTCTTCCTCAATCAATATCCAAGATGGAATACTCCGCTCGCTGCACCGCGGCATCAATATATTTTGTCAACATACAGTTTTAGCTGAGTGATATATCATTGTACGCCTTGCCCATTTCGACAAGGCTCATTCACCTAGACAAACACCCGATGTTGTAGAGAAGGCATTTGTCGCCGGACTTGTTCTAATCGCGCTGGCACAATCTCCGCGATCGCCACTCCCGGCATTTCTCCCGCATCCGCCAAAATCACACCCCACGGATCAATCACCATCGCGTGTCCGTGAGATTGTCTGAGTGAGTTATGTCGTCCGGTTTGAGCGGGTGCAATCACATAGCAAGTGTTCTCGATCGCTCTTGCCTGCAACAACACTTGCCAGTGATCTTTTCCGGTGTGTGCGGTAAATGCGGCAGGCACAAACAGCACTTCTGCTCCCATTTGAGTCATTTGGCGATAAAGTTCGGGAAATCGCACGTCATAGCACACCGATAAGCCGATTTGACCGAGTTCCTTAGAAGGATAAATCGGCGGGATTCTTGTTCCTGCAACCACAGTTGCCGATTCGCGATAGGTATTGCCATCGGGCAAATTTACATCAAACAAGTGAACTTTCTCGTAGCGGGCAAGCTCTTGACCATTGGGAGCAACCAGCAGCGCCGTATTGTAGACTTTGCCTTGCTCGACTGGAACCGGATAACCACCGCCCAAGATTGTCACTTGAAAGCGTTGCGCCATTGTTTTGAGAAATTTTTCGCTTTCAACTGCGATCGTCTCTGCCTGCGCGAGTTTGGCTTCTTCATCTCCTAAAAACGAAAAATTCTCAGGCAGACCGACCAACTCTGCACCGCGCCGAGCGGCGAGATCGATTAATTCTTCTGCTTGCGCCAGATTCTTCTGGAGGTCAGGCAGGCTATTCATTTGTACAGCAGCAGCTAAGTAAGACTTCATGGGATCAACTCACGGGATTTCGCGCTTAAAATAGCTCTAAATCGTATGGGGCTTTTAAAAGGGCTTTAAGTGAACAATATCATTTCTGAAATTGCTCACTTATTACTTTAGACCGCGTTGATCCCGATCGATCTAAGTTTGTTGAGAATCCGATCGCTCTTGCGGATTGTGATGCAAAACAAGATGCACCATTGATGTAATCGTGCCTGCAATTCCTCCAACCAACAGAAACATCATCAACATCGCTAGCGCTGAGAATGGCGAGATCACCATCACAATCAGCAACGTCATCACTAAGAGCGACATCATCGCGCGGTTCATTCTTTGTCTCCTAATCTTGAAAGCTAATGTCACGTTAGCAACCTAATTCTGAGTTGACCTCTAACGAAAGCTACAGTTCAATTCACTTTCTGCTCGTCTCTAAAAAGCTCCAACCCTGAGATCCGCTGGTTGTTGAACCCGAATTCTATTCCGGGAGCGGGTGAATGCAATGAATGACACTTGATTAAACATTCTCTTAAGTTGTTTCTCGATTAAAAATGAGTTGAAGATAGCTCAATTTATTTGTTCACCAGAAGCGTAAGATTCCGTTACAGTCAGCCGTCTAGGATTCGAGCTATGATCACGGCTAACGGTTCAAAACGACCGATTTTCCCACGCAACAAACCCGAAGATAACTGTTATGAACGACTGGCAAAAAGACTTATTTGAGATGTTTGACACGATCGCGGATCAAGTCGAAGGATTTTTTCTCGATGTTGCGCTCGATGTCACCGAAGCGATGAATGGCTTTGTCGAGGTTTCCGAAGAAATTTCCGCTCACCTCAATACGACTTTTGTGGATGAAGTCGAACAGTCGATTACGGTATTAGTTGGACCAATCCTTGAGGCTTATTTTGGGATCGGCGGCGCGATCGAAGAAATCACCCAGCCAATGACGCAAACCGTTGAACCGATGCTAAAACAACATCCTGCCTGTGTCGGCTGCCGCAATTTTCATGGACAGTACTACGGCGATAGCTTGCTTGTTTGTGCAATGCACCCGTATGGAGTCGGGGAAGGCGTGGAGATTTGCCCGGATAAGGAAGCCGTGAATTGGGGTGTATTTCGATCGGACGATTTTGACAACTGGTAAGCGAACAAATTTTGTTCAATCAGAACCGCTCGTGATGCCCTCATCCCGCCTAGGATGAGGGTAGAACGCTCATCCTGAACCCAGCTTTAAAGCCGAGGACGTGGAGCCGAAGCCATTCGAGGCATCGGAGCCGCCGCAGGCTTTCGCACCACATGCCCATTTTGAGCGGGCGGAGTCACGTTCAAAATCTCAAGATTGAGCCGATACCCCACATTTCGCACCGTTTGAATTAAATTCGGCTGGCGCGGATCGATTTCGACTTTTTTCCGCAGCGAAAGGACATGTGTATCAACCGTCCGAGGATTGTCAATTTCATCGGGCCAAGCGCGCTGGAGCAATTCCGCCCGACTTAAAGCCGATCCGCCCGCTTGCGCCAACACATACAGCAAACTAAACTCCTGCGGTGTTAGCTCAATCAGTTCTCCCTTAAACCGCACTCGACGATGCACTAAATCAATCTTCAAATCGCCAAAATCGAGATTAATCGGCGGAGCGGCGATTCGTTGTCGTCGCATCAGTGCTTCAACTCGCGCCAAAAACTCCTGCATTCCGAACGGCTTCGTTAGATAATCGTCCGCACCCGATCGCAGTCCTTCGACAATATCT
>CAXTDB010000209.1:5919-9201 GCA_964242045.1 uncultured Leptolyngbya sp.
CATTGCTGCTGTTGCAGCCAGCGACAAAATTCCAAGCCGTCCCCGATCGGCATTCCAGAATCGAGAATGACTAGATTCGGCTGCCGCAACAGAAACACTTCGCGCGCTTGGTGCAAATCAGCGGATTGGTGAACTTGGTAGCCCGCCTGCTGAAGATGCCATCCGAGCAGCGATCGCAGGTGCGGATTTCCCTCAACGATTTGTATGTGAATGGCTCCCACAGGGGCTATTATCCTCAAAATGCTTGAGATAAGGGTATCAAAGCTTATTCGATTCGATTTGTAACGGGTGCTACTCAGCTTTAACGGGTTTGTACGACAAACCATTTCTCAATATTTGGATCTGTAGAATTTCGATACAAACCGAGAGACTTGAAGCAGAAATGTTAAGCTTAGGTAATAGCACAGTGAGTCTGATGTCAAATGGCATCTAACATTCTTGTCAATAAGTATATGCTTCAAGATTCTTTAACGATCCGTTATTACCAACGCCTTTCCGATGCCCTGGTCGAACTCTGGAACCGGGGATATCGGTACGATGATCTGCGGCTTTACTTAGACGGATATTTGGCAGCGCTGAGACATTCCAGTGTTTTGGAGCCGTACCAAGTCAACCGCCTAGAAGAGGAAATTACGCGCTACATCTATGATCCATCCAACTTTGAGAATGTAATGCCGGAACCTGATTATCGATAAAGAGCAAAGGGGCGCGCGATCGTGCCCCTTCTTTGTTGAAATTAGGACGCGAGCGCAACTTCTACAAGCTGTTGCAGTTCGCCTTTCTGGTACATTTCGATCATGATGTCCGAGCCGCCGATAAATTCCCCATTGATATACACCTGGGGAATCGTGGGCCAGTTCGAGAACTCTTTGATGCCTTGACGGACTTCGGGGTCTTCCAGCACGTCTACGGTTTCGTATGGCACACCGAGCGTGTTGAGAATTTGCACGACGTTGTTGGAAAATCCGCACATCGGCATTAATTTGCTGCCCTTCATAAATACAACGATTTTATTGGTGTTGAGCAGGCTTTGGATGCGATCGTGAGCTTGTGTAGTCATAGGAATTTAAGGGGGTAAAGAGACATCAGTTTTTCGTCGCCCATTCTTCGGGCGTGAAAGTATTGAGGGAAAGCGCGTGAATTGCCTCGGTGGAGAGCGCTTGCTTGACTGCACCATAAACGAGTTGATGCTGTTGGACGCGCCGTTTACCCGCAAACTCAGAAGAGATTACCGTCACTTCAAAATGTTCACCGTCCGGGCTTACCGCTGTGACTTGAGCATCTGGCAATCCTGATTTGATCATTGCCTCAACTTGATCCGGGCTAATCATGCCTTCTCCTCATGGTTGATATCGCGAATCTGCTTCTTTAGTCTAGCGGGTGATGACAGTGAATTTTCAGCGCGCTTTCTTCCATTGCTGAATCGCTTTTTGTGCTTCGGCGTAAACTTGCGGACGATCTTTCGGAACCAGTTGAGCGGCTGCGATCGCTTGCTGAAATTCTTTTTGTGCGGCTCGTTGGCGGGCGATGTCTAAAATATTGCGGCTCCAGCGATCGATATCTTGCTGGGCTTGAGCGTAAAGCGGATCATTCGGGGAAATCACCCGCGCGCGATCGATTGCTTTACTCGCATCAGAAGCTAGGGTTGGTTTGATTAACGATCGGGCTTCGTTCAGAATCTGCGCCGATGGTTTTGCGGTTGGACTTGGAGATGCAACTGCTTCCGGTTCAGGAGAGCTTCCGGTTTTTGCAGTCTGCTGAGCGCCCATGAATGTAGACCAGTTGCGAAACAAGACACCCAGCAGTAATACGAGCAGAATCGCGCTTCCACCGAACAAAAGCCGTTCCCAAAACATTTGATCGTGAACTTCCGGTTCTGCGGGAACTGGTGACGCGATCGCAGGTGGATCAGCTTCGATCGGGTCGTCTAGCGTCAAATCGGGAACGGGTTCTGGCTCGATTTGCACCGGGTCGAGGATGAATTGCTCTGGAATTTCTTCTTGATTCGACAGTTCTGCGGTTGCGCCCATAATGGTTGGCTGAGCGGCGAAATCGTGGAATGAAGCATCGTGATCCATCGTGAGATACAAATCATCTTCGATCGCGAACGGGTTCGATGCTGCTACCCAAGATTCAGTTTCCGCCCAGTTTACAGGCATGATCACTTGATAAAGCTGCTCTGGCTCAGAAACGACTAAAACGGGGTCTTGAGTGGGTCGATCGCTGTGATCGCAAAGTTCCGGCAGTCGCGATTTGAGAAAATCCTCTAAAGCCGCCAGCGTCGAGCATTGATGCGATCGTAATCCTTCGAGTAAGGCTTGCGTAAATAAGCCGTGATTGTACGCGGGTGCTTCGTGAGAAAACTGCTCAGGGCGACACGACAACAGGGTCGGAATGCTGTATTCATGAGCTAGAGTCGCCGTTTGAGCGCCCACTTTCTCATTGGACACCGATGATGAGCGATTAATATCAAGCAAGACAAAAATCTTTTGGGTCGGCAGCGATCGCAGCGTTTGAAACAGCGATCGTACTGAAAATCCCGTTTCTTTTGCGCGGGCGGCATCACCATCGATCGGGATGAGAAAATCCTCATCATCGACACAGATTCCGTAGCCGCTAAAGTAGCACCACAAGGCATCTTCGGGCTGAAGCTTGTCTTTGAGAACCGTTGTCCAGTACTGCAAATTTTCGTGAGTCGGGTCGGTCGAATGTCCCATCAAATCCGGGGAAGTATCCGTAATCAGCAAGCAGTGTTCGGGTAAAAAACCAGCATCACTCACCAGACTTTCACAGAGAGATTGGGCATCTGGTTGGGCAAAATGAAGGGGTTGAAGGAACTGATAGTGATTGATTCCGACTGCGATCGCCCAATAATTGCTCATCCCGACACCTCGACTGTTTAGAAGGATTGGCGCAGTTCTCGCGCTAACACATCATAGGAAAAAATCGCTTTTTTGCAACAAAAACCTAGTCCTCAACTAAGATGTATCACGACTTACCCGGTGTTGTTCGTTTTTTAACTCCTTCTATGATTCGTTCTTCGTTAATTCTCAGTCTTCTCGCTTGTAGTGCCACCGTGTATGGTATCGATGCAATGGTCGCGCCGATCGCACAGGCATACACTTCTCGAATCGAGGTCATGATCGATCGCGCACCAGATGAAACTTATGACGGCTTAGTTCGACGCGCGGAATTAGTCGCGCGAACAGCGGCGCAACGGGGATTCGATCGCGATCTTTTAGCGAGTGAGGTTTCAGTTGTGGTGGTCGGACGCAACGGCGG
>CAXTDB010000210.1:0-9156 GCA_964242045.1 uncultured Leptolyngbya sp.
CGAAACCGATAAGCATGCGGCGACGTTAACGAAAGGACGAGTCGGGGTGCTACACGGTGCGATGAGTTACTTGCTGCAAGATGAAGATGGTCAAGTGATTGAACCGCATTCGGTGAGTGCAGGATTAGACTATCCGGGAGTTGGCCCTGAACATAGCTATCTCATGGAAGCAGGACGAGCGGAATACTATGCGGTGACCGATGAGCAAGCATTAATCGCATTCCAGAAGCTTTCTCAGCTAGAAGGAATTATTCCAGCATTAGAGACCGCACATGCGATCGCGTATCTCGATGTGCTCTGTCCTCAGCTTTCTGGAAGTCCGCGCATTGTGATCAACTGTTCAGGGCGGGGCGATAAAGATGTCTTGAGCGTCTCGAAGATTCTCAATCCTTAAAAGGTTGGTCGAACGGTTAGGAGAAGTGGTTTACTCGTCGATGAATCGATCGACGTTTAATTCAAATCCAGGTAAAACCGCTTCTCCTAGCAGCAAAGTGGGCAGGTCTCTCACTTCTTTCGCTTGCCCTATTCGATAGATCTCAACTTGCTGGTCTTGCGGATTGAGCAACCAACCAAGACGAACTCCGCTGTCTAGATATTCCTGCATCTTTTCTTGCAGTGTGGTCAAGTCATCAGTTGCCGAGCGCAGTTCAATGACAAAGTCAGGCGCGATCGGAGGAAACTGCTTGCGTTGTTCGGGAGTGAGGGCTTGCCATCGAGCAGATTCGATCCAAGCTGCATCAGGAGATCGCTTGCTGCCTCCTGGAAGTCTGAAGATGGTTGAGGAGCTAAAGACTTCTCCGAGTTGGGTTTGGCGATTCCAGAGATACAACTCTCCGCCCAAACTCATTTCCCGTTTTCCACTTTCTCCGCCGACGGGTGACATAACAATTAAAACTCCTTTTGCATTCTGCTCAATGTTCCATTCAGGATTGTTGAGGCAGAGTTGATAGAACTGCTCATCGGTGAGATGAACGCGCTCGAGGTCTAGTTTGAGCGGAAGAGTCAGTTCCATGTTCTATAGCTCCGATGCGGGACTGTAGATCTGAGTCAGCGATTCTATGGCGCACGTTGCGATCGCAGTTGAAAAGATTGTTTATTTCATCATACTTTTGCGAGGCGAAAGCAGAAGAATCCGATCAACTAATCAAACCTTGTAGTTTTGCGGAAATTCTTTGATTCTGCGAGTACAAAAGGCATCTTTCCCAATCAGATCTTTTCAGATAACACCGACTCGATGCAGAAAAACGATCGCAGATGCCGCTCAAAGATCCTCAACGCTTGATCCCCGCTTCCCCGTAAGATATGGGGGAAGTGTCAAACAAACAACCCGTGAAAGCAATCACCCTTCTTGGTTCAACTGGATCGATCGGGACACAAACGCTTGATATTGTGTCGCAGCATCCCGATCAGTTTCGCATTGTCGGCATGGCAGCGGGACGCAATGTGGAGTTATTCGCGCAGCAAATTCGCACGTTTCGACCGGAGATCGTGGCGATTTGTGAAGAGAGTAAGTTAGCCGAGTTGAAAGACGCGATCGCAGATCTCACTCCACAGCCGATTATTCTCTCTGGCGAATCAGGCATTGTCGAAGTGGCGCGCTACGGAGATGCAGAATCGGTAGTAAGCGGGATTGTGGGTTGTGCGGGATTGTTGCCGACTATTGCCGCGATCGAAGCCAAGAAGAATATCGCTTTAGCCAACAAAGAAACGATCATCGCAGGTGCGCCTGTGGTGTTGCCGCTAATGCAAAAACATGGTGTGAAAATGCTTCCCGCCGATTCGGAACATTCTGCAATTTTTCAATGTTTGCAAGGCGTTCCAGAGGGCGGATTGAAGAAGATTATTCTGACGGCTTCGGGGGGATCATTTCGCGATTTGCCTGTCGAAAAGTTGGCATCGGTAACGGTTGCGGATGCGCTGAAACATCCGAATTGGACAATGGGGCGTAAGATTACGATCGATTCCGCCACGCTAATGAACAAAGGCTTGGAAGTGATCGAAGCACACTATTTATTTGGAGTAGACTACGACGATATTGAAATTGTGATTCATCCGCAAAGCATTATTCACTCGCTGATTGAACTGCAAGATACGTCTGTGTTAGCACAGTTGGGATGGGCGGATATGCGATTGCCGCTATTGTATTCGTTGTCGTATCCCGATCGCGTTCCGACGACTTGGGAACGGCTGGATCTGGTGAAGTTGGGAACGCTGACCTTCAGAGAGCCGGATCACGCGAAATATCCTTGTATGAAGTTGGCGTATGCAGCAGGTCGATCGGGCGGGTGTATGCCTGCGGTGCTAAATGCAGCGAACGAACAAGCGGTCGCGCTGTTTCTAGAAGAGAAGATTCGGTTCTTGGATATTCCGCGATTGATTGAAGAAACCTGCGATCGTTACACCGCTCAAAATCGCTCAACTCCAACCTTAGAAGAAATTTTAGCAGCGGATGAATGGGCACGTCAGACCGTAGTTTCTGCAAGTCAACTGGTTGAGGTTTAAGGGAAAGCGCGATCGTTCAACAAGAACGATCGCGCTCTATTGCAAAGATGATTGAATGAAATCTGAGACCGTCGTCTACTACGACCTTCTCGGATTAAAACGGTGCTGTCGAGTAGCCTAAAATCAACTGGGTTAATTCTGGGACGATGACGAAGCTTCTGCAAAATCTCTGA
The DNA here is from genome assembly GCA_964242045.1 of uncultured Leptolyngbya sp. Lineage (GTDB taxonomy): Bacteria > Cyanobacteriota > Cyanobacteriia > Leptolyngbyales > Leptolyngbyaceae > Leptolyngbya. The sequence goes on from CAXTDB010000210.1 coordinate 2,676, forward strand.
CACCAGCTTTTTCTGTTCTTCCTGAGATACTTATTGATTTAAGCAGCGTCTCTAGGAGAAACAGATAATCTAAAGCCTAGCTCATTTATGATCTTCAACAAATCAAAAGATTCTAGCTTGTTTTGCTGGATTAGCATCTCGTAGATTGCCTGTTGATGCGAAGGTTGAGTTGAACCATCTAACCCTGAGATTTGAGCCTCTACCACGTTTGCCAGAGCTAGGCGCACCTCCTCAACAGTGCCATCATCCAAAGCAGCATCTAAATACGCGGCTGCCTCCTGTGGATCTTTGAGAGACTCAATCAAATAAGAATGGTAACTCCTAGTCATCGACATTTTTACGCTGCTTAAAATTAGCCAAAAGTTGTCTAGCTTTCATAATATCTCGATTCTGAGTACTTTTGTCCCCGCCACACAGAAGTAAAAGAAGTTTTGCTTCGATTTGCGCGAAATACACTCGGTAGCCAGGACCGTAATCAACTTTTAACTCAAATACCCCTTCTCCAACAGACTCACAATTACCCAAATTTCCTAGAATGACTCTATCTAATCGCTGTTTAATCTTCGCTCTAGCCGCCCGATTCTTTAACGAGTCTAACCAGGAAGAAAATGGCTCCTCACCGTCATCGGTTTTGTATATTTCTAACTCGCGAGGCTGTGATTCCATCTTCTATTTCTTGACCTGTAGAACTGGCGACTGAAACTATTTTGTCGCTGAAAATGCGTCAAGATAGATCTAAGCAATTATTGAGCTACTAGAGCGGTCTAAGATTAGGGTGACAGGTCCATCATTCTCGATCGACACTCGCATGATCGCCCCAAATTTCCCGGTTTCGATCTTCAGTCCGCTTTGACGCAGTTTCTCAACAAATTGGTTGTAAAGCTGTTCGGCTCGCTCCGGTGCTGCGGCTTGATCAAACGAAGGGCGACGACCTTTACGACAATCACCGTACAGTGTAAATTGACTGACAACTAAAATTTCGCCGTTGATGTCTTGAACGGATTGATCAAATCTTCCTTCATCTGAAAAGACTCTTAACTCTAAACATTTGCGTGCCATCCAGTTGAGTTCAGCTTCGGTATCGGTTGTGGAAATTCCAACTAAGAGATTTAAACCGCGATCGATTTTCCCAATCACTTCTCCGTCTACCGTCACTTGAGAAGAAAGAACTCGCTGGAGAACAACACGCATAGATTACGGAGTCGAATAAGTCGAATGAATACGGGGATGAAGTAAGCGATCGACAGGTTGATCATGCTTTAAATGAGATTCAACGATCGTGTCTACATCTATCGGTTTGACTCGACAATACCAGATTTGATCGGGTAAAACTCGCACTGTGACTGCGAGATTACATTGTCCTTGGCATTCGGTTGGCACGATCAACGCATCAGAAACAGAACTTGCTAAAAAAGCTGCCAGTACCTCGGCTGATCCTTGAGCAAGACAGCTTCGATACTGGCAGACTAAAACCTGTTTACAAGACATTTCAGGAAGAACGAAGGGTAAAAGAATTAACTTCGTGATGCCCTTAGCTTGCCCTCATCGACCGAAACCTTTTCCTTTGTTTTGTGAAGAAGGACAGAGACAGGACTCGATTTGCGATCGTAATCCCGCATGATCTAACCCTTGTCCGATCAGCACTAATTGATTTTTCGGTGTACCTTTCCATTCGTCGTCATCGAGCGAAAACCGCTTGCCGCTGAGATGGAAAATGTGACGCTTCGGACTTTCATCAAACCAAAGGATGCCTTTCGCGCGGAAAACGTTCGTCGGAAGCTGAGTATCGAGAAAATGCTGAAACTTGCGGATGCTGAAGGGTCGATCGCTCTCGAACGAGATTGAAGTGAAACCATCGTTCTCTAAGTGATTCGAGTGATGATGGTGATGCTCGTGATCGTGATCGCAATGACCGTGATCATGATCGCAAGCGGAATGATCGTGATGGTCGTGATCATGATGATCATGATCGTGGTGATCTGAGTCAGCAGTCGGATCAAAGTATTTATCTGACTCAAACAATCCGACACTCAGCAATGCGGCTAAAGGCACTTGTCCTTTTACCGTGCGAAGAATTCTCGCGCCTTCTTTGATGTCACGAATCCGAACTTCGAGCGCGTCAACGTTTGCTGAATCAACCAGATCCGTTTTGTTCAATAGAATAATATCGCCGTAAGCAATCTGACTATAAGCGGCTTCGCTATTGAACAAATCTAAGCTGAAGTTTTCCGAATCGACCACGGTAACGATCGAATCAAGCCGAGTTAAATCTCGAAGTTCCGTTCCTAAGAACGTCAGCGCAACTGGGAGCGGATCAGCGAGTCCGGTCGTTTCAACGACTAAATAATCGATTTGGTCTTGACGCTCTAAGACTTTGTAAACGGCATCAACGAGATCGTTATTGATGGTGCAACAAATACAGCCGTTGCTGAGTTCCACCATATTCTTATCTTCATCGGTCTGGATAATCAGTTCGTTATCGATGCCAATTTCGCCGAACTCATTCACCAACACCGCTGTTTTCAAGCCTTGCTGATTTGTGAGGATGTGATTTAGCAGCGTTGTTTTACCGCTACCGAGAAATCCCGTGATAATCGTAACCGGAAGCCCAGTTTTGGGTGAATCCATCTTTAATTCAGACTGAGTGCTGACTGATTGCATAGCACGATCGCATCAAATATCTTTTCCCCCATTATTGCTGATTAGAATCGATTAGGATGGGATATCGATCATTATTCAACCTTAAGAATTTCATGGCTTTAGTCGTTTACAACACTCTAACCCGCAGCAAGGAGCCGTTTGAGCCGATCGAAGTCGATCGCATCAAGATGTATTGCTGCGGTGTAACGGTGTACGACTTTTGCCATTTGGGACATGCTCGATCGTATATTGCCTGGGATACGGTGCGACGATATCTGACGTGGCGCGGCTACAACGTGCGCTACGTGCAGAATTTCACTGATATCGATGACAAAATTCTCAGACGAGCGCGCGAAGAAGGTTCGACAATGGAAGCCGTGGCGGAACGCAATATTCAGACGTATTTTGAAGATATGCGGCGGTTAAATATTCTCGATGCCGATGCTTATCCCCGCGCGACCGAGACTTTAGACGGAATTAAACGCCTGATTCACGAATTAGAGCAGAAAGAATTCGCGTATGCGGCGGATGGCGATGTCTATTACGCGGTTCAGAAAGATTCAGAATACGGCAAGCTTTCGGGGCGCAAATTAGAGGATATGCAGGCGGGAGCGAGTGGGCGCGTCGATGACGAAGAGCCGAAAAAGCGCTATCCGTTTGATTTTGCGCTGTGGAAAGGAGCGAAACCGGGTGAGCCTGCGTGGAATTCGCCTTGGGGGAAAGGTCGCCCCGGTTGGCATATCGAATGCTCGGCAATGGTGCGGGAGTTTTTGGGAGACACGATCGATCTTCACGTCGGCGGTTCTGATCTGGTTTTTCCTCATCATGAAAATGAGATTGCTCAATCTGAAGCCGCGACAGGTAAGTCTCTCGCAAATTACTGGCTGCACAATGGCATGGTGAATGTCGATGGTGAGAAAATGTCGAAATCACTCGGCAATTTCACCACGATTCGAGATCTGCTGGATAAGAAGGGAGTCAATCCGATGGTGGTTCGGTTCTTCGTGCTGCAAGCGAGTTATCGAAAGCCGATCGATTTTACCGATGATGCGTTAATCGCTGCTGAAAATGGCTGGAATACGCTCAAAGATGGCTTGCTGTTTGGGTTTAAGCTGAATGCAACACCCGATGGAGAAATCGATCGAGCTAGTGCGATCGTGCAAGACTTCCAAACCGCAATGGACGACGATTTCAATACATCGAGCGCATTAGCGGCTCTATTTCCGGTTGCAAAAGAATTACAGCGACAAGGCAATATTTTGATACACGAAGGCAAAACTGAAACTGCGCCCGAAGTTCTTCTATCTCAATGGAACACGCTGATTGAATTGGCGAAAGTTTTGGGATTAGAGGCAGAGCCAGAAGCAGAAAGTTCCGGTGGAATCTCAGACGATGCGATCGAGGCAATGATTCAGCAGCGGAAAGACGCGAAAAAGGCGAAGAATTTCACAGAAGCCGATCGTATTCGCAACGAACTTCAAGCCCAAGGAATCACATTGATTGATAAACCGGGCAACGAAACCATTTGGCATCGCTAGACTAAGAATAATGCGTATAATGACTAATTTCTGATGGTAAGTATATTGTCAGAGATGCCGATTTCCTATCCTGAATTCATCCACAAGGTTCCATGATTTCTGAACTTTCCCATTTCCTCGATGCGATCGATGTTCCCGCCGATTGGGTTGGAATCAGAGCGACCAAGGAAGCATCTACTACCCGCTCGGTGCGTGACGGCATTCCCGAAACCAATGGTTCATCGCTCACGCAAGGCGTAATGGTCGAAGTGTTGGTCAACGGTCAGATCGGCTACGCTGCTACGAACTTGATCACGCTCGAAGGCATTCGAGCAGCGGCACAGAGCGCATATCGTCAAGCGATCGCGGCTTCCGAATGGAACATCTATTCCACTCCACTTGCGGCGCGTCCTAAAGTCGTGGGGCAGTATGTTTCTCCGTTAGCTAAACCATTCGATGCGCTGAGTCCGGGTGAGATTAACGAGATTCTGACCAAAATCACTCGCGAACTCAAGGTGTCGGATCAAATCGTGCAAACGAGCGCGACCGCCCTTACGACTGAGACAGAGACTTGGTTTGTGAGTACCAATGGTTCAGAAGTCTATCAGCATTTCTTTCGCATCGGAACCGACTATTCCGCGACCGCACAAGCAGGCGCGATCGTTCAGCGTCGATCGAATAATGGTTGGTTAGCAAGCTGCTATCAAGGCGGGCTGGAATACTTCATCACCCCGGACTTGTGGGCGCGAGTGCAGCAAATTGGCACACAAGCGATCGAGCTTCTCACCGCTGAAGAATGTCCAAGCGAAACCACAACGCTCGTTCTCGCACCGGATCAAATGCTGCTGCAAATTCATGAAAGTGTCGGGCATCCGTTGGAACTCGATCGGATTTTAGGCGATGAGCGCAACTATGCAGGCGGTAGCTTTGTGAAGCTGCAAGACTTCGGAAACTTGGTGTACGGTTCGCCGTTGATGAATATCACTTTTGATCCGACCGTTGCTGGAGAGTTTGCCAGCTACAGTTTTGACGATACTGGCGCGCCCGCAAGCCGTGAGTATTTGATCAAAGCAGGCATTTTACAGCGCGGAGTCGGAAGCCTCGAAAGTCAAGCGAGAACGGGGGTGAAAGGGGTTGCCTGTGCGCGCGCGTCTTCTTGGAATCGTCCGCCGATCGATCGGATGGCAAACCTCAATCTCGAACCCGGTGAAAAAAGCTTTGAGGAAATCATCGCAGGCATCGATCGCGGAATCTACATGGAATCGAATCGCTCTTGGTCGATCGACGATCAGCGACATAAATTCCAGTTCAGTTGCGAATACGGTAAACGCATCGAGAACGGCAAACTCACAACCACTTTGCGAAATCCGAACTATCGCAGCATTACTCCGCAGTTTTGGGGTGGCTTAGTCGAAGTGGGCGATCGTTCGACTTGGCAAATGTACGGCACGCCGATGTGCGGCAAAGGTGAACCGAATCAGGCGATCACAGTCGGACATGGTTCCCCGATCGCAGTGTTCGCCAATATCGAAGTTTTTGGAGGGGGCGCATGACACTAGAAAATAGCTTTAATCAATTAGTAGACGAGATTCGCAGTCAGTTAAAACCGGATGAACAATTCACACTGACACTCGATAGTGAACAAAGCCAATTCACCCGGTTTAATCATGCAAAGGTTCGCCAAACGGGAACAGTAAACGATGGTAGCTTGCAGTTAGTGTTGATGCACAATCAGCGGAGTAGCTATCGGGAGTTTCCGTTTACGGGGAATTTGGAGTTCGATCGACAAACCGCAAATGATGCGATCGCATCTCTACGCGACGAAGTTTTGCAACTGCCCGAAAACCCTTATCTTGTTCTTCCGACAGGCAACAATACGAGCCGCGAAGTTCATACAGGTCAGTTACTTGCTCCGGATGCCGTTGTTTCCACATTGCTCCCGATTGTTTCAGATCTCGATTTCACGGGCATCTATGCCGCCGGATCAGTGATTCGGGCTTATGCAGATTCAGTCGGACAACAGCATTGGTTTGCAACCGATTCATATTCGCTCGATTATTCGCTATTTACCACCGATGGACAAGCGGTAAAAGGAACGCTAGCGGGAACAGATTGGGAGGATTCAGCTTATAAAACAAAGCTTGAAGAATCTCGATCGCAGTTCGCACGTCTGGCACAACTGCCAAAACCGATTCAACGCGGACAGTATCGCACTTATCTTGCGCCTGCTGCCGTTGCTGAATTAATGTCGATGCTTTCATGGGGTGGCATCAGTGAGGCTTCGCATCAACAGGGAGGAAGCTGCTTTAGTGCGATGCGACGCG
>CAXTDB010000211.1:0-3572 GCA_964242045.1 uncultured Leptolyngbya sp.
ACTGCGGAGAATGCCGTCTTGAATGAACACAAGCGTTTCAATCTGTGAAGCTTGCAACTCTTGAGCAAATGGGCGAATCAGCCAGTCGTAAATTTGCTGTGAGGGAGCTTGATAGGTGTTGGCTAAGTCCGATCGATTCTCTAATTTGAGGCGGAGATCATTGACGGTTGCGGTGATCGCTTGACTCGAAGCCGGTATCCAGCGAACCACTGGCTTTGATTTCGGCAGAGTAAGAATGACTGCGATTCGGTTCTGAAGGATAATGGTGCTAAAGACTGCTGTTTTATCATTCACAAGCGCGATCGGTTTCTCGACCGTTGTAATGGTGCAATCTTCTCCCAGATAGTTCTGCAATTCTGCAAGTCTTAAACTATCGATCGTCTCTAATGCAGATTCAGCATTGTTCTGCTTGTCTAGCGTTTTCGTGGATGCAGATTGGAGTTGTAGTGCAGTCAGTTCGCGATAAACAGGCTCAACCACATCGCGGAAATCAAACTGGAAATCCCGACTAGCGATCGCTAAATCCCGCCGAATTTCTTTCAAAGCTTTCACCGAGCTTTGGTAAGCTGCGATCGCTGCGGTTTCTTTTCCTTGTGCTTGCAAAATCCGCCCCGTTTGCCAGTCCCACAGATAGCGATTGTTTTGATTTTGGGCAATAAGTTGCGCTTGAGCCGTCAGTTTTAGTGCCTGAGTAAAATTTTGCTGACATTCGTAGAGATGTCCCAAACGCCCCAATGCGAACGCTTCAGATTGCGGATCACGGATGCGTTGCGAAACTACGATCGCACTCTGAATCAAAGTCACGGTTTCAGCTGGAGTTTGCGGTAAGCACCGAACATTCGGATCAAGTCTGGAGCGGCTTGACTGTTGAAATAAGTTGGCAAGTCGAATCATTCCGTAAGCTTTATCGCGGGAATCAGGTAAGCGATCGTGCAGAGCAAACGCCTGTTTAAGCGTACTTTCAGCAACGGGTGATTTGTTAAAACTGCGCTGATAGGAGGTAGCTAGATTCAGAAGTGCGTGACTTTCATCGGTCGGATTGCTTTGAGAACGTGCAGCTATCCGATTCGCTTCAAAGAACTGGATTGCAGTGCGATCGTTCTCAATCGCTTGTTGAGTAAACTTGTCGCTTGCAGTCCGATCTGCGGTTTCTGATGCAAATTCTGCATAGCGGTAATCTCGTTTTGCCAGATTTGCATAAGTGCTGCCTAACCCATTCTTCGCTGCAATGATATACGCTGAGTTCTGTAGTTTTTCAGCGATCGCTAAACTCTGTTTCAACCATTGCAGTGCTGTTTCATACTCACCTTGCAGTCGATAGATATTCCCTAAGCTGCCCAATCCAGCCGCTTCTCCAAGCTGATCCGATTGTTGACGGGCGATCGCTAATGCACTTTCTTTTGTGCAGTTCGGTTCATCACCACAGAGCAGCGCGATCGCTTTACGCTGTTGCCCCAAGCTGCTGTATGCTTGCGCCTGTTCGGTCAGCATTCGCCCCAGTTGAACGCGATCGCTGTTTTTCTTATCGTTCTGATAGTAAGTAATCAATTGAGCAAAGGATGAGATTGCTCGATCGAACTGTCCGAGTTGGGAATAAGTTCGTGCTAAGGACTTCAGCAGTATTACTCGATCTGCCTCACTGGGAGCCTGGTTTAAGGTTTTGTTCCAGGTGTCGATCGCGCCTTGAAAATCGCCACTCCGGTAGCGCTCTAGCCCTTGCTGAACCGATGTAACTTGAGCCGAAACCTGACCCCAGCCTAAAGAAAGTGTCAGGCTAATTAGGAATAAAACATTTAGCACCCTTTGTTTCAACATCATTTAATCTTGCGAATCGTGGGAAACAATGGTAGGGTTTTACCACGATTTCTTCTTAAACTGATCGATCGTTGGATAATCTTCTGTAGTTTCTTCTTAAATTGAGCGATCGCTAAATAATCTTTTGCATTATCCATCAGGGGAGGTTGCAATGTCGCTATCTAATGGTTTGAGAAACGAACATCTTCACGAAGATGAAGCCGCAGAATTACAAGCTTCTGTTGACGAGATAAGCCAGCGAACAGGATCGGAAAGAGCAAAAGCATTGGGCATAGCTGCTCTTTTTCTAGAAAACAATCAGAATCTTAAAGCGTTTGAGGTTCTGCAACATCTCATCAACTCTGGAGATGATTCAGTCAGTGATTACTACTATCTTGGAGAAGTTTATGAGAACGCTAACCAGTTCGATCGGGCTAAAGAGAATTATAAGATCGCTGCTAGGCTTGCCTCGGAAGCGCTGTGCGCTGCAACCGCTGGTTTAGCTAGAGTAGAAACAGAGCCGAATCAGAGACAAACACGGCTCCTAAACGCAAACGCTGCTTTTGAGGCTTTGCGAGAAATAACTAATGAAGATTTTGTCCCAGTACGATGTGAAGAGCAGAAAGGCTACACGGTCGATCTGATCGGTCAGCTACTTCCTGAAGCAGACAATGAGGAGAAAAGAAAACAGCTGTTATTAGTGACTATATCCCAGATATGTGGAAGCTGCGGTCCTGGTCAGGCACTTCTGCCTGGTTCTCGTATCTGTCCTTTTTGTGGTGGGGGTATGAGAGAGCAACATAGGAAGCTGCAATAACTCCGCAATTATGAACAAGCCTACCTATCGCTTTTGGTTCGCTGCCTTAGTTTCACTTTTCTCGCTAACTGAAGCAACCTATTCTCAGGCACAAATTGCTAGTGATGGAACAGTGCCTACTGAAGTGACTAGCTCAAATGGTCGCAACTTTGAGATTAACGGTGGTAGACAAATTGGCGGGAATCTTTTCCATAGCTTTGGTAATTTTTCAGTCATCACTGGTGGTTCAGCAACCTTCAATAATGCATTAGATGTTCAGAACATCATTAATCGGGTTACAGGGAAGTCTATCTCCAGCATTGATGGTTTGATCTTAGCCAGAGGCAATGCCAATTTCTTTCTCATTAATCCAAATGGAATTGTTCTTGGTGCTAACGCCCAGTTAGATACTGGAGGCTCGGTCGTATTCAGTACAGCTGATCGTCTGAACTTTGCGGACGGCAGTTCTTTCAGTGCAACGAACACTAAAGCCCTTCCCCTGCTGACGATCAGCGTTCCTATTGGATTGCAATTTGGCAATAATCCAGGAAAAATTACTAGCCATACTCTATCTAGCGTCCCTCAAGTCCTTCCTAACAAAACATTAGCGCTTGTGGGCGGCGACATCGTGCTAGAGGGTGCTACTCTATTGGGCGATCAAGGGGGAAGACTTGAAATTGGAAGTGTTGCCAGTAATAGCTTTGTTGGGTTAACTGCAATTTCTAAAGGCTGGAGACTAAATTACGACGCTGTGCGTGCTTTTCAAGATATTCAACTATCCAACGCGACTATTGGCGTACTCGGCATTGATAGCATTCAGTTGCAGGGTAAGCAGATTGCAATCGATAATTCAGTAGTCAGTGCCGCAAACTCAGGGGAAAGCCCAGGTGGAAATCTTGTCGTGAGGGCTTCTGATTTAGTAGAACTGGGCAACAGTGCATTATTCACTACAACGGGTCTAGGCACAATTAGCACCACCGGA
>CAXTDB010000211.1:3582-7421 GCA_964242045.1 uncultured Leptolyngbya sp.
ATCAGCTGGTGATATCGATGTTAAAACGCAGCGATTGGTTGTGAGTAATGGGTCTCTTATCAGTACGACAACTCAAGGAATCGGCGGACAAGGTGGAAATATCAACGTGAATGCGGCTGAATCACTAGAAATAGATGGACAAGGATTTTTGACTCAACTCACCACTCAAACCTTCGGTAGTGGAAATGCTGGAGATATAAATGTAGCGACTGGGAAATTGATTTTGCGTGAGGGTGGGCAAATTGCAGCCTCGGCTTCCACGCCGATTACTGGAGCGGCGGTGTCAGGCAATGCAGGAAGGATCAACATAAACACTTCTGACGCTACGGAGATTAGCGGTAAAAGCGTGTTAGAAGATACACCTTTCCCATCGGGTTTAATTGCTGGGACGAGGGGTTCATCTACGACTGGCAATGGAGGAAGCATACAAGTCAACACAGGTCGTCTATCGCTTCAAAATGGGGGAGCAATATCAGTTTCTGCTGACCGAGGTAGTACGGGTCAAGCAGGTTCTTTGACGATTAATGCTGCATCCGTAGGAGTTAGCGATTCCAACAGTACAATCTCTGCTAGCAGTACAAGTCCTAAGCCTGCTGGAGATGTGATAATCAATACAAATCAATTTCTACTCGGAGACGGGGCATCTATCAGTGTGAGTAGCCAAGGGGCAGGTTCTGCGGGTAACTTATCCGTCGCGGCTCGCTCTATTGAATTAAACGATCAAGGACAAATTGCAGCGACCAGTAGCTTGGGAAATGGTGGTAACATTGCTCTCCAAGTCGGTAATACGCTCCTACTGCGTAACAATAGTCAAATTTCCACTACTGCTGGAACAGCTCAATCCGGCGGCAATGGGGGCAATATCACCGTTAACGGCAACTTCATTGTCGCTGTGCCTCAAGAAAACAGTAATATCACAGCCAATGCCTTCTCTGGTCGCGGCGGTAACATTCGCATCACCACTCAAGGACTTTTCGGCATTGAACCTCGCTCCAGCATAACAACCAAATTGAGTAGTATTACCGCGAGTTCTCAATTTGGCATCAGTGGCACGATCGTCCTGAATACGCCGGATGTTGATCCCAGTCGCGGCACAGCCACGCTACCGACTAGCGTAATCGATCTTAATGCGCTGATTGCGAGTAGTTGTGTGGCGCGTCGCAGTCGTCAAGGGCGGTTTGTAATCATGGGAACCGGGGGTTTAGCCCCTCAGCCCGATGATCTGGCGAACTCTGCGTTCCCAACCTATGAACTCGTTCCTCAGAAGCCTTCACAATCTTCTGCTCCAGTCACAGAAGCAGATCTCATGTATCGCCTCCCGACTGGAGAAATCGTTTTAGGTCGATCGTGCGAGTAAGACACTTTCCATGAGAAATTGCTTTCCAAAGTTGGAAAGTGAGTTGCCACGTTTGTCGATGCGTAGCAAGAGCGATCGCTCTAATCTAGAAGTATCAGTTCACTGGGTTGGCAAATTCATCTAACTCGTTACTGATAATCAAAGTTCAAACAAAACAGGAGACAAGTTATGGCTACTCAAGATACGGCTACTAAAGAACAGATCGTGGCAGTTCTTCAACAGCAAAACATCACCGACTTAGACAGTTTGGCAGAGTTCATGATTGAGAAACGCGCATCCCTCAAACTTTCTCAAGCAGACCAAGAAGGAGGATTCAAAGCCCAATCTGCTGTTCCTACTTTTGGCGGTGACTGGTATGTTTATAAAGCATATTAAGTGATGTGTGAAGTATGTGATGTAGGCAAAGTGCCTACATCACATATACGAATCAAATAGGAAAGCTATTATTGCTACTTTTAACTAACAATCCATTGCCTACATTGGATGTTTATGCTAACAGTGCAATTATTGCTTAGAAACAAACTTGGAACGGCTGGAGGTAAAATCATGCTAACTACTTTTGAATCATCACTCAGCATTTTTTTGGATGGGACGCTGAATTGGCTCACTCAAAATCTTGCTCACTTTAATTTACCTGACCACAAAGAACTCACAGTAGAAAATGCACCATACGTTACTTTTACCCCAGAGCACAAGTCCTTTGCCGAACTGGTCATAGCCTGCTTTTTAATGAATCGCCACTCGTTCATGCGAAAGCGCCAAGAATTTAAAGTATTGCTGGAACATGTTGAGCAAGAGATTGAAAGAAGCAGTTTTACATTTGGTATGTCTCGTAGAATTCGCTTCTTCTATTTTTACTTAATAGTCTACTCTTGCCTTAGAACTTGTGGTACGGAAGCAGATAATATGAGGGTTCCTTTACAAAAGCTCTTAAATGAGCACTTTGTCGATGCAGAAGAGTATACGCCCTGGCATCAGATAGAAATGAATTATTATGCTGAATTAGGTGAGTTTAGTCATCGCTTTCCTACTCCAGACAATGCGTATCGTTACACAAGTGCGTTTCTACATCCATCGCCCATACATGCAGTTCGCAAGCATGGTTATGATTTAACGCATGCTCTATTTTATTTAAGTGATTTTGGACGGCAGAATTTAGACTCGCTCCTAAAACACCGCCACAAAAATACCTGTGAATACACCCTACTCCTACTTGGATTGCACACAAGAAAGCGTGGTTGGGATTTGGTGGGTGAACTGTTAATGTGCTGCAATTTCTTACGGTGCAGTAATTCTCCCCTAGTTAACTTGGCTTGGCAGGGTCTTTTTCAAGCACAAAATCCGCAAGGATCTGTTTCTGACAGACCTCCTGAAAAGCATACAGAAGCTGAGAAATCGTCTGAGAATGCTGATAAGGTAGATGATTTTACACTAGATTATCATCCTACTTTAGTTGCACTGCTTTCATCTATGACATACCTTTCTGGAGGAAATGTATCATGATCTGTCTTCCTACGATCGATTCGATTGAAGAAGCACTGAATTTACATTTGCAATGGCTTGATGGCTCTCTAGAGACTATTGCAGATGGTGACATTAACCTGCTGCTTCAAACTTACGTAGCAATTGCCATTTTGCACGACGTTAAAAACAAAGCATCTGTACTAGAAATTCAGACACTTGAACGGATAGTAACTCGGTTACATAAACTACCCGATCGCGTAATTCACAGTGGCAATGTTAGGCTTTTAGCACTTGTTTCTGTTTCGTCTCTAAGACTATTTGAAATCAGAGTCCCAGCAATACATAGTTATTTACAGTTCTTGGTTGATGGATTACTCGGAACCCCACTGGAAGCATCACCATCTACCAAACCTCTCCTGTTTCTAACCTCAATTCTAAGTTTAAATCCAAAGCCTACACTTGATATTGTCTCTTACGATCTCGACTTACTGACTTTGTTGAATGCAGAACATCGCTTAGTTAAAGATGTGATTACTAACCTGGAAGATCTAACAGTGTATGGAATAGCACCTAACTTCTTACTTCAGGGAAGCATTGATGTTCTAGAAGCAATTTTAATCGAACGGTTACAGTCCTACGATCTTGAGTTTGCCCTAAGATTACTGAGATTGCTAAACGTCCTAAGCGTACCTAATTACCCACATGCTTCCACAAGATATGGTTTTCAGACAGCTTTCGACTTTATTAAGAATAATCAGCACCCCGATGGCTATCTTGGTTTCCTAGAACCAGAAATAAAACTACTAGACACAGAATCTCAGTCACGAAGCTCGGAGTTGCAATTAAAATTACAGCTTACCTTTTCTTATCTATGGCTAGCCGCTGAAACTACAAAAAGTGGATATAGACTTTTCAGAGATATCAGTTCAAGTGCCTGCTTCCGCCGAAGTTGAGTTAAGAGACAGCGCAACCTAACATCCACACCACCTTATCGATCCAGACCAAGCGATTGCCTTCT
>CAXTDB010000211.1:7431-9057 GCA_964242045.1 uncultured Leptolyngbya sp.
AGTTGGACAACAAGATAGATGGTCACCCGACAAGGTTCGCCGACTTCAGGGGGTGACAACGAGGCTACAACGCAGACCGGATCAGGGAAATCGCATTGAGACCTCGTTGAAAAAAAGCGCGTTTTTGCGGTTTGAGTGCCATCAGTTTTTCGGCTAACGATGACCACAGATTGAGACTGTTGATCCACAAACTTCCATAGAGTCCAATCCAAAAATGGCTGTGGCGGTTTCGCGTGCGTTTCGGTTCAGTGACGCGACCGACGTACTGCTGCACTCGTTTTTTGCGAATGCGCTGACCGCTAACGGTGGCAATGGAATACGCAATCGCAATCACCACGAGGAGTGCGGTGAAGCGCTGGGGATTTGCCCGACACTCTTCGAGGTTGTAGCCGCCCGATTTGAAATCCTTAAACGAGGGTTCGATACAGAACCTGAAGTCGTAATGAAGCAGCACTTTGTTCGCATCCTGGATGTTGGTGAGCAAGTACCAAACGTCGGTCGGGGTTGATGAGCGGTAGGCGCGTTTGTGACGAATCACCAGGTTGTGTTTGCCAAACCCACGTTTTTGGGTGACTTGGATCTGCAAATACTGCTCAGTAAAGCCAGAAGCTTGGGGCAGGTCATCCAACCGTGTGAAAGCCATGCGGTCTCCGGGTTGAACCGTGGTACTTTTGGGTAAGCGGAAGACAAAGGACACGTTTTTTTCCACGCACCAGGCAGCAAGCTCGATGCTGTGAAACTCCCGGTCTCCGAGTAAGACGAAGCGCTGCTTTTTCAATAGACGGAATACCGGACGTAACACTTTCTGTTGTTCACTGAGGGAACTCTGTCCTTGCTTACCAAGCCACGTCCAATACAACGGCATGGCGCGATTCTGATACACAAGACTGACCACGAATAAATTATGGTGTTGCCATTGCGTCCGGTCAAGCACGATCTGCAACGTTTGTCCGCGTGGAATCTGTCGTTTGATCCACTGCTTCGCTATCGGGAACCACACCGCTTCGGGAGTCATTTGCGGCAGGCTTAAGAATCGTTGCAGATTGCGTCGTCTACTCTCGAATAGAATCGGTTGGGGGAATAGTGTCGCTAAGCGCTCAATTGTGACTCTTCGCTCCTTTTGCAACAGTTCGACTAAGATTTCGAGGGTCAAAAATTCAGTCGCGGACAGTTGAGAGTGCAAACAGGTTTGATAGAATGACGGCAACATATTTGATAACAGTGGAGTGAATTGTTTAGTTTCACTCCTTTTTTTCTGCTCTCATCGCTGCGATCCGGCATCTTCTCTACCTTTCAGGAGCGCTGTCACCCCCTGAATTCGCCGACAGGTTTTAGCCCCTTGTCGAAGAATCTTCGATAAGGGGCACTGCTTGTGCTGATTCCCAATTCGATCGTGTGCTACCAAATTTCTGGCTCAATAACCAAAGACTGTAGTCCAATTGTAGGTGGTGCGGACAGGGATTCATCGGATGATAATTTCGCAGCGGCGTTGTTGCATAAATAGGGGTTTGATATCAGGTCAGGCAAATGCTGCTTTTCCCACTTATGAACTCGTTCCTCAGAAGCCTTTCAATCTGCTACTTCAGTCACAGAAGCTGACCAGCTCTACCGTCTCCCCAATGGAGA
>CAXTDB010000212.1:0-8961 GCA_964242045.1 uncultured Leptolyngbya sp.
GTTCAACCAAGCCAGAACTGCACGTTGATGTGTGGTCGGGCAACCATCCGTTTTTTACCGGAACTCAGAAGATTATTGACACTGAGGGACGAGTCGAGCGGTTCTTGCGGAAGTACGGCATGAGCGAAGAACAAAAGTAGGACAACTCGGTTGAAAACTCATTTGACGATCGCGTGTTTGAGTTGCCGCGATTGTCTTTTCACCGAAACTACGTTTTGAGGCTGATCCGATGGCTGAAGCATACCTGATTGACAAACTAAATTCGGTTGAGCAAACCTTTAACGAATTGACGCGGAGACTCGCTGACCCGGATATCGCAAGAGATCCGGGCGAGTTTCAGCGCGTGGCAAAATCTCGATCGTCGTTAGAAGAAACGGTCGATACGTATGAGCTTTGGCGCAAAACCGAACAAGATTTGGCTGGAGCGCGTCAACTCCTAAAAGAGTCAGGCGGCGATCTTGAGATGCAAGAGATGGCAGCGATGGAAGTGGAAGAACTTCAAGCCAAGCTGCAAGAATTGGAAAAGCGATTAAAAATTCTCTTGCTTCCCAGCGATCCGAATGATGACAAAAACATCATGCTGGAAATTCGGGCAGGGACAGGCGGCGATGAAGCCAGCATTTGGGCGGGTGATTTGGTCAGGATGTATTCGCGGTTTGCGGAGCGTCAAGGCTGGCGCGTCAAGATGGCGAGTGAATCACTCGCAGAAGGGTTGGGCGGATTCAAAGAAGCCGTAATGGAAATTCAGGGCGATCGTGTTTACAGCAAACTGAAATTTGAGGCTGGCGTTCATCGAGTGCAGCGGGTTCCGGTGACAGAAGCATCCGGACGGGTTCACACTTCGACCGCGACCGTTGCTGTGATGCCAGAAGTGGATGATGTGGAAGTTCACATCGATCCGAAAGATATTGAAATGAAAACGGCAAGATCTGGCGGTGCGGGTGGTCAAAACGTCAACAAGGTTGAAACTGCGGTTGATTTGATCCACAAGCCGACGGGGATTCGGGTGTTCTGTACAGAAGAGCGATCGCAGCTTCAAAACCGAGAACGCGCGATGCAAATTCTCCGAGCAAAGCTGTATGAGATCAAGTTAAGAGAGCAGCAAGAGGCTGTGACTTCGATGCGTCGATCGCAAGTGGGGACGGGAGAGCGATCGGAAAAGATTCGCACCTACAACTACAAAGACAATCGCGTGACAGACCATCGATTAGGGCAGAACTTCGCTCTGAATCCTGTGCTAGAAGGCGACCTTGAAGACGTAATCGAAACTTGTATTTCTCAGGATCAGCAAGAACGATTGGAGCAACTAGCGGCCGAAAGTGGAAATGAGGCGGCTGTGAAATAAATAGTTGTCGCACTCTTCTTGAGTAAGTTACGCTGCTATTGTTTGTCAAGAAACCGCGTTCTATGTTGATGGAAACTCAGCGGCTTATCCTTCGAGAATTTCAACGGGAAGATTTTCGAGAGCTTGCACCGATACTTGCCGATCCACAGGTCATGCAATTCTCTCCTAGTGGTGTTGCTTCAATCGTGCAAACACAAGAAAAAATCGAAGACTTTATCAATTGCTACAAAGAGTCTGGATTTGGAAAGTGGGCTGTCATTCTTAAGCAGACAGATGAATTAATTGGCTACTGTGGAATCGCGGTCGATCAAATTGATAATAACGCTGAAAAAGAGCTTGGATATCGACTAGCTTCAAGATTTTGGGGTAGGGGTTTAGCAACTGAAGCAGCATCAGCGGCAATTCAATGCGGATTTGATAAGTTTAACCTCCCTTATATTCTTGGCATTGTTGAAAGGGAAAATTTAGCATCAGTTAGAGTGCTTGAAAAGATAGGGATGCAGTTCAAGAAAACGACCGTATTCCATGAATTAGAAATGGATGTATATCGAATTGATGCTACTCATGGTCTGCACGTCCGCTGAACTCTTCATAATCTTCTATTAGAATAGTTCTACTGAGGCGCGAGATTCAGGAGAGACAGAATGAATCAGAAATTAGTCGAATCACTGGCGCAGGTTATTCTCTCCTTATCTAATGAAGAGCGGCAGTTTTTAGAGAAAGCAATTCAACGTGCCTCTACAACGAAAGAATTGCAAAGCTTAGAAGAGCGCTTAAAGAAATTTGAGCAGACTTATCAGATGTCTTCAGACCAGTTCTATCAGAAATTTCAGGCGGGTGAACTAGGAGACTCGATCGACTTTTTTGAGTGGAATACTTACTACGAAATGTACAACACAGCGCAACTCAAAGCGTTTTGAGGAATGGAATTGTACCAGTACATTAGTGACGTTAAAGAGAAACTGAACACAAGTTTGATCGTTGCAGCGATCGAGATTGTAGATAAACGAGTGTAATTTGATCGAGGAGCCGATCGCGGTAGATTGACCCTGATTAATGAAGATTTTCTAGAGAGTGCAAAGTTACTTGCCCCAAGTTGCAAAAAAGCCGATCGTCGCCACACTCATCAACACCGTAGCCATCCAGCCTAAAATGCGAAGCCGACGGGATAGGGTAAATTGTCGCATAATCCGGCGATTCGTTGTCATTAGCATCAACATCACCATCACAGGGGGCGCAACGACTCCGTTTGCAACTGCTGCCCAAAATAACGCATCGATCGAGTTAATCGGACTGACGGCGATTCCTAATCCGAGCAGCGTTGCAACCGCGAGAACCGCGTAAAATCCTTTGGCTTCAAGCGGATGCTGATCTAATCCAGTCGGGAGCTTCATCGCTTCTCCAACGGCGTAGGCGGCTGAACCTGCAAGTACAGGAATCGCTAATAAACCTGTGCCAATAATTCCTAGACTAAAAAGAAGTGTGGCAAAGTCTCCCGCGATCGGGCGCAAGGCTTGGGCGGCTTCGGCAGCGCTTTGAATCTCGGTTTTTCCTTGTGTGTGTAGGGTAGCAGCAGCAGTGAGGATGATGAAAAATGCCACCACATTCGAGAATGCCATGCCAGAGTAAGTATCCCAGCGAATGCGATCGAGTTGTTCAGCGGCTTGCTCAGGTGCTTTAATCAACGGTTGCTCGTCGCGGTTGATTTCGACTTCTTCCACTTCTTGTGAGGCTTGCCAAAAGAACAGATACGGACTGATTGTCGTGCCTAGAATTGCAATCAGCATCGTTAGATAGTCTGAGTCAAAAGAGATAGCGGGCAGCAGTGTACCTTTCAGCGCTTCTCCCCAAGGGACTTTAACCGCAAACACTACAGCGACATAAGCAAATAAAGTTAGCGTTAGCCATTTTAGAATTGCTGCATACCGGGAATAGGGAACTGTGACTTGCAGCACGACCGATAAGATTGCAAAGCCGATCGCAAATAGAAAGGCAGGTGCGCCACTCACTAACTGCACTGCTTCGCCCATTGCACCAATGTCTGCGCCTAAATTCACAGTGTTAGCAAAGACCATGAGAAAGGCGATCGCGAACGTTAGCCATTTTGGATAGTAGCGCCGCAGGTTGCCAGCAATGCCATGTCCGGTGACGCGACCGACCCGCGCGCTGATGTCCTGAATCCCGCCCATAAATGGGTAAACAAAGACCATTGTCCAAAGCATTCCGAACCCGAATTTGGCTCCTGCTTGAGAATAAGTCGCGACTCCGCTTGGGTCATTATCCGAAGCTCCAGTGATTAGTCCTGGGCCTAATAAATGAAAAAACCTTTTCAATAGAGGTGGTTCTTGCTGCGAAACTTGCATAGTGAATTACACATAATGGAGATATCTACAAATAGCCTCAGAAGCACGATCGTAGGGACGCTCTCTAGATATATTTTGTTCTAATCTCTATCCATGGGTTTCGATCACCGCCAGTTCGATCGATTCCAGTCGTACACACCTTGGATTTCATATTCCTGCCCATTATCAAAGCGGATCGTACAGCGTGTCTCTTGCGAACTTTCTGCTTCAGTTAAACCAATCACGGTGCAGGCATACCATTCGCGATCGTTCTCTTGTACCCATTCCCACAAGGTATTTGAGACTTCAATGCGATCGCCAATGTTCAGTCGGGTTTCTTGGTCGCGATATGCCGCTAAGTCTTCGGACGTGATTGAGTTTAGCCACACTAAACCATACTGATCTCGAATAAACTGCATTGCGCCAGAATCACGGTTTTGCAGCCAATCATTTAAGAGTGATGTTTTCCAATCGGGTTGGTCTTGAGCAAATTGCAGCACAGCTTGGCGCTGCTCATCGGGAAGTTGCGCTAACGGGTTCGATCGCGTTTCTTGACGCAAGGTCGATCGCAGAATCTCCTTTTGTTCGACATCGAGCGGATGTCCGAGTCGTTCGCATTGCTCGAAGGCTTTCTGCAGTAGAAGATCGAGTTCAGATTCGCTCATATTCAATCTGCAAGGCAAGTTGATAGAGTTGACGACGTGGTAAAGCAGTTTGCTGAGAAAGCTGGCGACTGGCTTGCGATCGCGAGATTCCCTGTTGCAATAGTGCTAACAATTCAGCTTTTAGTACCTCTTCAGTCAGTGGTACTTTTGTCGGTTCTGCGCCTGACACAATTAATGTAAATTCACCTTTCGGCTCACGAGTGCTGTAATGTGCGATCGCGGCTTTTACGGTTCCGCGCCAGAATTCTTCGTGCAGTTTTGTTAGTTCGCGCGCGAGAACAATTTGTCGATCGTTGCCTAAAACAGTTGCAATGTCTTGCAGTGTTTTCTGAACTCGGTGCGGAGCTTCGTAGAAAATCAGGGTGTGTTCATCGGTGATCAATCCTTCGAGGTGTTCCCGGCGATCGGCTTCTTTAGCAGGGAGAAAGCCTTCAAACACAAAGCGATCGCTTCTTAATCCTGAAGCACTTAAAGCGGTCATTGCTGCGGTTGCACCGGGAATTGGAACGATCGGAATTCCAACTTCCGCGCAGGCTTTCACGAGTTCGTAGCCTGGATCAGAAATTCCGGGCATTCCAGCATCGGTGACAAGCGCGATCGACGTGCCTTGCTGTAGGCGATCGACGAGTTCTGAGGTTCTAGAATGTCGATTGTGATCGTGATAGCTAATTTGCGGCGTTTTGATTTGGAAATGCTGCAATAGTTTTCCGGTGTGGCGCGTGTCTTCTGCGGCGATCAGATCTACCGTCGAGAGCGTTCGCACTGCTCGATAAGTCATGTCTTCTAAATTGCCGAGGGGTGTGCCCACAATGTATAGAGTTGCTGTCATGTAGAAAATTATGGCAAAACGTGGCTTATTTGTGGGCTTGGTGACGCTGGATTTAATTTATCTCGCGGATGCCCCTCCACGCTCGAATCAAAAAATTGTGGCACAAGAAACAACGATCGCGGCGGGAGGTCCTGCGACGAATGCGGCAATCGCATTTCAACATCTAGGCAATGCGGCGACGTTAATCGGCGCGATCGGCTCACATCCGATCTGTCATTTAATCGAAGCGGATTTACAAACTTGTGGCGTTCACACGGTTGATCTCGATCCGCCGAAGACCGAATCGCCGCCTGTTTCTTCGATCGTCGTTACGAAATCGACCGGAGATCGGGCTGTGGTTTCGTTGAACGCAGTGCGCTCACAAATCGATTCAGACTGTATTTCACCAAATGTTCTCGATCACGTTGATATTGTCTTGATCGATGGACATCAAATGGCGATCGGAGTCGCGATCGCAAAAATGGCGCGCGATCGCAACATTCCGGTTGTGATTGATGCAGGCAGTTGGAAACCTGGATTTGAAACTGTTTTTCCTTGGGTTGATTACGCGATTTGTTCCGCAAATTTTCACCCCCCGACTGATCAAACAGTTTTTAGTTATCTACAAGACTTTGGAATCTTACACATTGCGGTCACACAGGGAAAGAATGCGATCGAACTTCCGGACTGCAAAATCAAGGTTCCACAAGTTCCGGTAGTAGATACGCTCGGAGCAGGTGACATCTTTCACGGCGCATTCTGCCACTTTATCTTTGAGCATTCCTTTACCACTGCACTTTCCAAAGCTGCGAATGTTGCTGCACATTCTTGTCAATTCTTTGGCACACGCGAATGGATGAAACAACGGCTTCTATAATGATGAAGCTGTTTGGACGATCGCAATGATGGAAAGTACTCAGCCGATCGCGGGTTTAACGCTCAAACAACATCTCTCGATTGCAGTTTGGAGCATTCAATGAACTTTGAAGGTATTTGTGCGCTTGCGCGGCGAGTCGGTTGGGGAGCCGCGAATATTTTATTAGAACAATCCCGCAGCTTTGAAGTCGAGAAATCCGGTGATAGTCCGGTCACTTCAGCGGATATTGCTGCGAACTCCTACATTTTAGAAAAGCTACAATCCGTCTTCGATCCGCAAACCTTTGCTTATCTCAGCGAAGAAACTTATCAATCTCAACCTGCTGAACTGCGATTAGGTCGCCCGTGGGTC
Organism: uncultured Leptolyngbya sp.; assembly: GCA_964242045.1. Classification (GTDB taxonomy): domain Bacteria; phylum Cyanobacteriota; class Cyanobacteriia; order Leptolyngbyales; family Leptolyngbyaceae; genus Leptolyngbya. The sequence continues at coordinate 6,389 of CAXTDB010000212.1, forward strand.
TGGATTATTGATCCGCTCGATGGCACAAAAGACTTTATCAATCGCACCGGAGAGTATGCAATGCACATCGCACTCGTGTATCAAGGTCGCCCGGTAGTTGCGATCGTCGCTTGTCCTGCCTTCGGTAAGCTTTATTCTGCAACGCTACACGGCGGAACCTGGGTCGAAACTCAAAACGGCGATCGACAACGCTTACAAGTGTCAAATAAATCAGCCTGTGCCGATCTCACCGTGGTTGCAAGTCGCAGTCATCGAGATATCCGATTCAATCAATTGATGGAACAGTTTCCGGTGAAACAACAGCGTCAAATCGGCAGTGTTGGCTGCAAAATTGCCGCGATCGTCGAACAACAAGCCGACCTCTACCTTTCGCTTTCCGGCAAATCTGCCCCGAAAGACTGGGATTTTGCTGCACCCGAACTGATTTTGACCGAAGCAGGCGGACAGTTTACGTATTTTGATCAATCCCCGGTGCAGTACAACCGCGAAGACGTAAATCAATGGGGCGGAATTTTAGCCAGTAACGGTCAAATTCATGCTCAACTGTGCGAAACGGCAACGAATTTACTCAGCGTCATCGATCAATAAGCAAATTTTTCACCAAATTTCCCGATCTAAGGTTGAATAGCAGGAAAGAAACAGAACGCTCGATCGCACTACGATAGTATAAACTTACTACTTCAAACGGTAAGCGAGTCGATTCGCGCGTATTCCTCAACCCCCAACCTACCCCGATGAAACTAAACCGCACAGGGCGCATCATCGTTCAAAGTTTGATTTTGTTTGTGCTGAGCTTTGGTCTGTTCACCACGTTCGGCGGGCAGAACCGCGCGATCGCAACTCAGCCCGCCGAACTGATCGCTAACGATCGATTTGCTCAGATCAATGTTCGTACTAATCCCTCGATTACTGCTGCACTTTCGGGCTTTGCGGTTTCGGGCGATCGCATTCAGATTCTCAGCCAAGCCCAGAGCAACGATGGCTACACCTGGTATCAAATGCAGTCAAACCGCTCTGGAGTTATGGGCTGGGTGCGAGGCGATTTTGTCAGACTCCTTGCTGCCGCACCGCCGACCGTTTACTCACCCCAGAAAGTTGCAGCGGTTCAGAAGAATCCAACAATTCCGCAATCTTCTAACTGTACTCCCGTCTATCCCGTTCCGGTTCCGGTGATTAATCAAGGATTTGGGCAAGTCAGCGATCCGTCTAATCCCGGTCACACTCATTTTCATACGGGCATCGACTTCGATGGCAGAATCGGCGATCCGATCAACAGTCCGATTTGCGGCGTTGTATTTTATGTCGGACGAGAACAAGATACCACCAACTACGAATGGGGCTACGGTTGGCACGTCAAAATTCGCGACAACGAGGGACGAATTCACCTGTTTGCCCATATCAGTAAAGCGTTTGTCAAGGTAGGACAAACCGTGACACCCGGACAATTAATCGCCAGCATTGGCAACAATGGCAATTCGACCGGACCGCACCTGCATTACGAAATTCGTCAAGGCGCAGATAATTATCAAAGCGCTATCAATCCGATGCCGTTTCTCGCTCAGGTCGGGCAGACTCCACAAGCCGGATCAGGAATGTTGCCTCGATCGCCCCTTCGGTTCTAAATTGCACTGCAAACAGGTTCAGGAAAGACTCCCTGAACCTGTGAGAAACCCAGCTATCGAATCCAGCTTGAAGACACCCAGCCCCCACTCGAAAGCTGAGTAAAGCCACCGCTGACCTGACCCGATAATCGCACTACTGTCCCGTTGGCGAGGCTCCCGATCGCACTTCCCGCAGGACTCGATCGGATCACCAAATTACTGCCATTCGTCGAGACCACTGCTGAGCCATATCCTCCACTACCAGTCCCTCCACTCGATCCACTGGTGGTATAAGCGGCTGAGAACCATCCACCATCGGGCAACTGATACCACCCACCGGATTGACGCACGACCCGCACCGTTTCACCAGGATAGAGCGGTCTGCCATTTAAGCCATATCCCGTTCCAGGACCATTGCGAACGTTGACTGTAGTGGTTGCTGTCACGGTTCGACTAATCGGAGTGCCACCACCGCCCGTTCCGCCGGAAGCACTGGTGGTATAAGCCGACGAGAACCATCCACCATCGGGTAGCTGATACCATCCACCGGATGAATTGACGACCCGCACCGTTTCACCGGGATACAGCGGTCTACCATTCAAGCTATATCCTACGCCAGGACCGTTCCGAACGTTAACCGTCGTCGTTGCTCTAACAAGCTGTGCGGCTTGTGCCGATGGCACGTGAGTCACGACGATCGAAGTTGCCATCATCAATCCAGCAAACCCGACCCAGGCAGAACTGGGAATGCTCAAGCATAATTTCTTCAGCGATCGTGCTAAGTGTACAAGTCTAGAAGTTTTGTCAATCACCGTAGTCTGAGCGCAAGTAAACGTTTTCATAGTTCTCCTGATGATCTGAAATGTGATTGTCTTGATTGAGAGCCAATGTTAAGCAGTTTCGTAGGCTGTTACTCCTTAAGGTTCAATCTGCTAAAGTGCAGACGAGTTCTAAGAAGTTCGATTTCCATCG
>CAXTDB010000213.1:0-8943 GCA_964242045.1 uncultured Leptolyngbya sp.
ATTGGAACCGTATAAATAACGTGACAATTCAAGCCTTTTAGCTGCGTACTACGATCGATAAAAATCTCATCGTGATTCGTACGTCCACCGTCTTTTGTGATCAGCGTAATCTTTTCGAGTCCATCAGCAATCAGAACGATTTTGTTTTTACCAAGCGGTAACTTTCTGTAAGCATCATCAATAAAATCGTTGAGCGCTTTGACTAAATTTTCGGTGTAGGGCGTTAAAAGTTCTCGCAGTTTGGCGCGTTGTGTCGGCTGAGTCCGAATCGTGCCTGTAATTTTGGCGAATTGTTTGATCCCGATTTCTAATTTTGGATCGTCAACAAAGATTTGTGTTTTCAAAATATCATCAAAGGCTTTGGCGCGGTCTTGCAGCCAACTCAAGATCGGTCTAGCATCAGCTTCTTTTACCCGTTCTAATAAATGTCGAGTGCAAGCCAGTAAAAGATCGGTATATTCTACGTCTTCGGTGTTGATGTCTTCGTCCTCAGCCGAGAAGTAGACGACAATACAGCCTTTCTGCTCCAAATCTTGTTCAAGTCGTAGCAACTCGGTCGATTTTCCACCGCCGCGATGTCCGGTATAAAGTTGACAAGTATATTTATTTGATTTCTGAATTGTTCTTCCCAGTTCGACAAAGATATCGCTTCCGCCTCTGACCGCTTTGCAATCGACGTAAACTGGAGATCCCGCAGGTAAAGGTTCGGGTTCAAAGGCATTGTAAATATCGTCTAAGATGCTCATCGCGATTTCCTCGATTCTTCTTATACATAATCAGAAAAACCTCGATCGTTCTCTCAGTTTCTCTAAATTTTTAAGTATTTCCCGCAATTGCTTTCAGTATTTGCCGAAATCATTCACTTATTTCAGCAAGTGATTCATGTAACTGAGTAAATCATTGATGTAATTCAGCAAATCATTGATGTAATTGAGCAAATCATTGATGCAATTCAGTGATCGTTGAAACTTTTCGGGCTTCGCTTGAGCAGTTTCTACAACACGAATAGGAAAAAGCGTCTAATGCTTGTCGATCGATCCTCACTCTTCAATAATCTCGACTAATTCTTCAACGGTGACACCCAAGACCCGCGCAATTTTGATCAGCGCCACCACATCCGCCATCTTGATCGCGTCGAGTCGAGCATAGCTTTTAACCGTGTTGTAGTTCACTCCGGAGCGATTCGCTACTTCGATTAATTTCAAGTTTTGCATTTTGGCAAATTCGCGAATCCGAACACGAAACAAACTCATGCTTGACTTAGGTGACGCTTCACCTTTTAATAGAGATGGTCAAAAGCGATCGCTCCTCGGTCTGGACAACTAAGAGCGCACAGCTTGGCTGAGCCGAAGGCACCGCATCTCACAATGGAGACAGCCAATATGATACCAGTCGAACCCTCGATTAGCGCGGGTTTCAATTGTTCTGTGCAACTTTATCCCTGGTGCATTGTTCGCTTCTTGCCAAATTTGCAACGCAGCGTAATTCAGAGATTTCGCAAACGCTCCGAGGCTGAGGAATATCTCAAAGCGCTGAAGCGATTGCTGCCAGAAGCGAGTCATCAAATCGTGTTTGATCCAACCTTGTGATGAGAGAGGGCGATTTTCTCGATCGCTTCCTTAACGAAATTCAATCTTGAATTCTACCGATTGAACCCACGAAGCCAGTATCGTTTGGATAGGAGACTTCTCCAATCCTGTCTTAGATACTTTGAGATACACGCGATGTCACAACCGACGATCGAATCAATCCTACAAGAAGACCGCCTCTTTCCACCTAGTGCGGAATTCTCACAGCACGCCCGGATCAAAAGCTTAGAAGAATACCAAGCGCTTTACGATCGCGCCAAAGCCGATCCGCTCAAGTTCTGGTCAGAATTGGCAGAACAAGAACTCCACTGGTTTCAACATTGGGATACTGTACTTGATTGGAACAATCCGCCGTTTGCAAAGTGGTTTGTGAATGGCAAGATTAATCTTTCTTACAACTGTCTCGATCGTCATTTAGAAACTCGCGCTAACAAGCCCGCGATCGTCTGGGAAGGCGAACCCGGAGACTCGAAAACTCTGACTTATGCCGAACTGCATCAGGAAGTCTGCAAGTTTGCCAATGTGCTGAAAAGTTTAGGAATCAAAAAAGGGGATGGAGTTGGCATTTATATGCCGATGGTTCCTGAAGCTGCGATCGCGATGTTAGCTTGTGCGAGAATTGGTGCGCCTCACTCGGTTGTGTTTGGTGGATTTAGCGCAGAGGCATTACGCGATCGTCTAATTGATGCAGAAGTAAAAGTGGTTGTGACTGCCGATGGCGGATGGCGTAAAGATGCGATCGTGCCGCTCAAACCGCAAGTTGATAAAGCTTTGGCTGAGGGAACCACTGCGGTTGAGAAAGTCGTTGTTGTCAAACGAACAGGTCAAGATATTGTGATGGAGAGCTACCGCGATCTTTGGTGGCACGATTTAGAAAAAGATGCTTCGACGAATTGCCCAGCCGAACCAATGGACAGTGAAGATCTGCTGTTCATTCTCTACACTTCAGGCAGCACAGGAAAACCGAAAGGCGTTGTCCACACAACAGGCGGATACAATCTTTACGCGCACATAACCGCTCAGTGGATTTTTGATCTACAAGAAAATGATGTGTATTGGTGTACGGCGGATGTGGGTTGGATCACTGGGCACAGCTATGTAGTTTACGGACCACTCTCGAATGGTGCAACAACGGTGATGTACGAAGGTGCACCCCGTGGTTCAAATCCTGGATGCTTCTGGGATGTAATCGAAAAGCATAACGTTTCTGTGTTCTACACGGCTCCGACCGCGATTCGTGCCTTTATCAAAATGGGTGACGAACATCCGAACTCGCGCGATCTTTCTTCACTTCGACTGCTTGGAACGGTGGGCGAACCAATCAATCCTGAAGCTTGGATGTGGTATCACAGCGTCATCGGAAGAGAACGCTGTCCGATCGTCGATACCTGGTGGCAAACCGAAACGGGTGGCATCATGATCACACCGCTTCCAGGCGCGATCGCCACAAAGCCCGGCTCTGCAACGCTGCCCTTTCCCGGAATCCTAGCGGATGTGGTTGATCTTGATGGCAATTCTGTCCCGGCGAACGAAGGCGGTTACTTAGCCGTTCGGCATCCTTGGCCCGGAATGATGCGAACCGTTTATAAAGATCCCGATCGCTTCCGTAAAACTTACTGGGAACACATTCCACCCAAAGATGGTAACTGTATCTACTTTGCAGGTGACGGAGCGCGTCGAGATGCAAACGGTTACTTCTGGGTGATGGGTCGCGTTGATGATGTAATTAACGTCGCCGGACACCGTTTAGGCACGATGGAAGTCGAATCTGCGTTAGTTTCACATCCTGCTGTTGCAGAAGCGGCAGTCGTTGGAAAACCAGATGAAATTAAAGGTCAAGATATTGTCGCCTTTGTAACGCTCGAAGGAACGCATCAGCCGAGTGAAGACCTAGCAAAAGAGTTGAAGAAGCACGTCGTCAGCGAAATTGGCGCGATCGCTCGTCCGGGTGAAATTCGATTTGCAGATGCTTTACCGAAAACACGATCGGGTAAAATCATGCGCCGATTGCTCCGAGACTTAGCCGCAGGAGTCGAAATCTCTGGCGATACTTCAACACTTGAGGATCGCAGTGTCTTAGAGAAGCTGCGCGCTGAGGGATCATAAAAGTGAAAGCGCGATCGCTTTAAGTTTGTAAAGCGATCGCGCTACTCGTAAAAGCGATCGCTAGACTATGATTGCTCAATCAAAAACTCATGCTCTTCTAAAATTTGATACAGATTCACGTCTGTCTCCAACAAACAGGTATGCCCACTATTCGGTAAAACGACGACTTCAGCATTTTGAAACGCCGCTTTGAGCCGATAGCCTTCGACCAACGAAGGTAATAATCGATCCTTGCTGCTCGCCAAAATCAAGGTCGGGATCGTGAGCGATCGCAACTGTTCGACAGGCACTTCAAACTGATGCAGTAGTCCCATTCGCCAGATCGAAGTTGCTTGCGGAACCGATTTTACGGCTTCGACCAAGGCTTGTCGATCGAGCGGTGCAATCTTATCAAATGCAGCCAGCAGCGGCAGAAAAGAAACCGACGACCATTGATATAGAAACTGCGGCAAATGACGACTAATCTGCGCGCCCCATCCAATCCAAGGTCTACGATTAAACGACGAAGCCGCATTCACGAGAATTAATCGATCGAACAACTCCGGAGCCAACGCTGCCACTTTCATCGCCAAACAGCCGCCAAACGACTCACCACAAAGATAAATTGATCGATCTTCATCGGCTCTCACCTCGGTCTTGACCAAATCCACAACCCGCTGCGCCAAGTCTTCCCAGTTCGTCAAATCATCCGGTGGGATCGCCAAGCATCGGACATCAAAGCCTACTTCTAATCCAGCCGTCTGCGCTCTAAGTAATTGCCCTGTACCATCCATTCCGGGCAAAAACACAAAGAGCGGGAACTGGGGGCGGAGGGCTTTGGGGGTGAGGAAGCAAGGAGAACTTTGAAGCATGAGGAAAAAGAAGATTTAAAAGTAGCCTTGGTTTAACAATGTCTTAATCTCAGTTTGAGTGCGATCGACAAGTTCAATCACCGCTTTCTTGGCATATCTGCCTTGATAGTCGGCGCGCTGAGCCGATGTAATCCAAATTGGATGTCCAATGAGTATATTTACATTCTGATACAAAACTAGCGGATGCCAACCCTCTTGGTCAAATAATGGCTCTGAGGGATCAAAGAAACTTAAAACTTTCAGCGGGATCGCAGAGCTAATCGTTTCACGCTGAGGTGAAATTGCCACAGGTAGAATTGCCAACTCCTCGATCGGCGCTTTCAGGGCTAAATGAGCAAATCCCCGATAAAATTCGCCGATGTGATTTGGTTTCGGCGGTTCTACCCTCGGTAACGTTCCTTCAGGAAAAACTCCCACTGCCTGTCGCGATTTTAAAAGATCGATCGCTTGATGGAAAAAGCTGCTTTGACGATGTTTATCACTATCTAAGGGAAAACAGCCTAACTGCGTCACAACTTCGCGCATTACTGGAACTTGTCCCATGTAATGATGGCAGGCAAATCGAATCGGACGATCAATCGCGCTCATTAACAACAAGGCATCCAAAACGCTGCGATGATTGCTCACGACCAGAACCGCACAATTTTTGGGAACGCGATCGCAGTGATACGAATACATCCGCGTACCCACGCTCATCAGCATCAACTGGGAAACCTGAAGGGGACTCAAACCTGGCATGAAACCTACAACACTTTATTACAGAACGAATTCCTTTCTATTTATTACCAAGATTGGCTCACGCTAACCATCGTCTTAAGACACAAATAGAAATGCTGAAGCAATTTTATTGTAGAGCGGGTCGTTTCAAGTTCTAGACGCAAAAAAGCACCCCTTAATCAAGGAGTGCGATCGACGGGAGGATTTAAGTGCCACTCAATCTGTCTCGTGAAGCATTTATTCTTCGACTTGTGCTGGAGTCCGACGCTTCAGCAGTAATGCACCACCCGCAGCCATCAAACCCAGAACCGCTGTCGGCTCAGGAACCTTTCTCGGATCGGCAACGTTGAAGGAGTGATTATCGGATTCAAAACCACCGCCTCCGGTTTGCGTGATCACAATGCGGTTGAAGATATCCTTCTTGTTCTCAGCGTAGAAGTGGAGGTAGCCGTTTCCTTCGCCGCCATGCTGTGCTGCTCTCACCGGAGCTACCGGATTCACATCTTCAGTCGAGAAAGACTTGATCAACTGATTGCCGTTGTAGAACGAGAAAACGTTTCCGCCGCTGATTGCGCCCCAGTCGATCCCGAAATAGCTCAAGCTTTTCTCCAAATCGATCGTCACACTGTCGCCTTGGAAAACCGCAAGATAGCTGCTGTTATTGACTTCGCCATTTGCGCCTGCGGGTGCCCATCTATCTGCACGAACGCTGCTGTTGTTGCCGCTTTGGAAAGTGTATTTTGCAAACCCTGTCGTCGGCGCAGAGCCGGAATTGAAGTCGATCGTGGTGGTTCCTTTGTGGTTCCAGTAGTCGGAGTATGCACCTTGATTGGTGACACCGTTTGGACCTGCGACACCCGGAGTGATATTGAACGTAATCGCTTGAGCGGAACCTGCTTGGCTGAGCGCCGCGATCGCAGAAACCGCCGCAACTGAACAAAGACTCTTGATGAATTTCATACTGTTGTGTTGCAGACTAACTCTACGCCTGCCATTATTCGTTCGGAGCAGCGGAGAAGCTTTGAGAAAATGTACTGAAATTTTAGGCAGGTTCAATCCGACTCGGTTTGTGAACTGCAAGTTAAGAATGCAAGTTCGATCCGTAGATTTTTATTCGATCAACTCATCAAATTTTAGAGAGTTTCCCTACATTTACGGAGGATTCAGTTCTTAGCCGATCAAGTTCATCGCTGCTTTAATTTTAAGTTCGTACCCTTACTCAGACAGTAATCTCAGCCGGAGCGAGCAAACACAAGAAGTCCAAGCAATTTCCCAGAGATCACAACTTCGCGGGAGTCACTGAGGCGAAGCAGCAATTTGAGCGATCGACAATTTAATTTCAGCGACCGCTAGACGATAAGATTTAAGATTTGATTGCACATCTTGCACAACGTTGCTGGTTAAAATTAGAAGCGTGCTTCAACCCGACGACGATCGCGTTCAATCTTGATAGTTTTCAAAATCCAGTTAAACCCCTGCCCGGATTGATGTACTAAATTACAGGGGTCGTTTTTACGATATCTATGACTTTACCCTCAGAAAAGCCCACTTTTGCCCTGACCACACCGCTTTACTATGTCAATGATTTGCCGCACATCGGCAGCGCTTATCCCACGATCGCGGCAGATGCGATCGCGAGATTTCAGCGATTACTTGGAAAGCCTGTGCGGTTTGTCACGGGAAGCGATGAGCATGGGCAGAAAATTCAGCGCACCGCAGAAAGTTTAGGACGCAAGCCGCAAGAACATTGTGATCTGATCGTTGAAGGATTTAAGCGACTGTGGACGCAGTTGGATATTCATTACGATCGCTTTATTCGCACGACCGACGAGCGACATCATGCGATCGTCAAAGAGTTTTTTCAGCGCGTGTGGGAAAACGGCGACATTTATCTGAGTCAGCAACAAGGCTGGTATTGCGTTTCCTGTGAGGAATTCAAAGAAGAGCGCGAATTGTTAGAAAATCATCACTGTCCGATTCATACCACCAAGGAAGTTGAATGGCGCGATGAAGAAAACTATTTTTTCCGACTTTCCCACTATCAAGAAAAACTAGAAAAACTGTACGCCGAACATCCAGAATTTATTCAACCTGAGATTCGTCGCAATGAAGTGCTGAGTTTTGTCGGTCAAGGATTAAGAGATTTTTCTGTTTCACGGGTGAATTTTGATTGGGGGTTTCCGGTTCCAGTTGATCCAAAACATACGATTTATGTTTGGTTTGATGCGCTGCTTGGATACATCACTGCATTGCTAGAACCCGATCAAGAACCGACATTAGAAAACGCAATTTCTAAGTGGTATCCGTTTAATGTTCACATCATCGGAAAAGACATTCTGCGGTTTCATGCCGTTTATTTTCCTGCGATGTTAATGTCAGCCGGACTGCCGCTTCCAAAGATGGTATTTGGACACGGATTTCTCGTACGCGATGGCGTAAAAATGGGCAAGAGTAGCGGAAACGCGATCGATCCAGTTGCCTTAGTCGAACGGTACGGAGTCGATGCGTTTCGATACTATTTCCTCAAAGGAATCGAATTCGGGCGCGATGGCGTGTTTGAAGAAGGACGCTTTGTCGATATGTGTAATGCCGATCTCGCGGACGGATTCGGTAACTTGCTGAATCGAACGCTGGGGTTGATACACAAAAATAGCGGCGGTGTCGTTCCTGATGTGGAGATTTCAGCGGAGCATCCCCTACGATCAGTGGCAGAAGCATTAGGCGATCGAGTTTCAAACGCATACGAATCTTTGGCGTTCAATATTGCTTGTGAAGAAGTATTAACGCTGATTCGCCTCGGCAATAAATACATTAATGAACAAGCCCCTTGGACGCTCTACAAAGCCGGAAAGAAACAAGAAGCAGAAGAGGTGCTGTATGCAGTTTTGGAATCGGTGCGACTAGCAGCGTATCTTTTATCACCAATCATCCCTCGTACTAGCACGGCAGTTTATCAACAATTAGGTTTTAGTATTGACTTTAATAACGCTAATTTAATTGATGTGACGATCGCTTTCCCAGACCAAGCAAGATGGGGAATACTTCCTGCTAAACAAGCACTTCAAAAGCCTCAACCCGTCTTTCAAAAACTCGAACTTCCGGTCGAAAGTTCCCCCTGAGTGTGTGATGACTGTTCGTTACTTTTTTCAAGTTCAAAACCTTTCATAAAAAAATTGAGGATAGCAACTGTGTTAAACCATATCAATCACGAAACGGAGACCGTATTCTCGCCAGAGCAAGTGCTAGAAAATCGCGGACGAGTTGCGATTTTTATTGATGGCTCTAATTTGTTTTACGCTGCGCTGCAACTCGGCATCGAAATCGATTACACAAAGCTTCTAGTCCGGCTCACGTCTGGATCAAGATTGCTGCGATCGTTCTTTTATACCGGAGTCGATCGCACCAACGAAAAACAGCAGGGCTTTCTCTTATGGATGCGCCGCAACGGATATCGCGTGATTTCTAAGGACTTAGTGCAACTGCCCGACGGCTCGAAAAAAGCGAATCTCGATGTCGAAATTGCTGTCGATATGATGTCGCTAGTCGGATCTTACGATACCGCCGTTCTAGTCAGCGGCGACGGCGATCTTGCTTACGCGGTGAATGCGGTGAGCTATCGAGGAGTGCGGGTCGAAGTCGTGAGTTTACGATCGATGACCAGCGATAGCTTGATCAACGTT
>CAXTDB010000214.1:0-8925 GCA_964242045.1 uncultured Leptolyngbya sp.
CTTTTTATACTTCTGAAACATGCTCTAAAACGAAGGGGGAGTTTACTCCCCCACCCTGCTTACGCTTTGTGTTCGTAGTAGCTCGAAATGTGGTCGTAAACGTGCTGCGGAAACTCTAAATCTCGGTACACATTACAAGCATCCGGATCATCGGAATTTGGGCAGATCGGAAAATCTTGCTCTTTTTGCCAGGCGAGAACGCGATCGCGCTTCGGTGGGTTGTAGTCTTTGCCTTCGACTTGCTGATAGAGCGATTTTGCTTCCGCTTCATCGCAATCTTGATCTTTGAGCAAGTAATCGATCACTTCTTCTTTTGAAAGAAAATGCCGCGCTACCATCGCAAATACTAAACGTCCATAGTGTCCGATATCTTTGCCCGCTTCGAGGGAATCGAGCAAATGTGCCATCATGTCGCTTTTTCTTAAGTCTTTTACAGTCATTGCTATCGGTTTGATCTCATCATGACTGTTATAGAACTCTTGAACTAACGCGCCGTCTATCCGAGGAGGGCTATTTTGCAATTCGATTGGAGAGACACGATCGATTCGCATCTCTCCAAAAAGTTAGAGGATCTCGAACTGTTTGACTTCTAGGATCTGTCCGATCATCGCAAAGCTCATGACATCATCGCGAATTTCGCCGTCTACTTTCACTTTCAGACCCGCTTCTTGCAGTTCCTTCGGCGGATTGTGCAACTCGTAAGACTTGCCATTGTCCGCATCGATCGCCCAAGCTCCGGTTCCAAAACCTTTGCGCTGAATCACACCTGTTACTGTCATACCGTTCTTTCTCCCGCTTTCAAAGCCAATCGCGCTAGTCCATAACACAGCAGCGCATTGACAATCAAATACGCTCGTCCGCTCCAGTCTCCACCGAGCCACATCACTTGTGGATCAACGATCGAGCTAATTCCCAGAAAAGCCGTGACTCCGATCGTCGTGCCGATCGCAAACGATCGTCCCTGCGAATGTCCTAACAATAACGCAAGCAGAACGATCGGAATCAGCACGCTGGCAGAAATCGGATTGAGCGCTCCACTTCCCTGAATGGCGCTACCGAGTTCTGGCAGCGAGCTTCCAAGAATGCGGAACGGAAATTGCGGAAAGTCGAATCGGTACAGTCCTTTGAGAAAGAACAGCCCAGAACTTCCAGCCACCAAACCCGATGACATTGCCCAACTCCAATTGAACGGGAAGTAGACTTTCAAGAACCACGCCAATAGGTAGGAACCGAGTACCATTGCGAGTTTCGGTAATAGGGCAATCACGCCGCCATCAATCCAGAAGCGCGGATTCAGATAGCCATTGTCACGCAGCCAGCGGAAAAAGTCGTTAAACGTGATCTTGCCGTGGAGTGCAAGTTTCACTGCCGCTGCTGCATCGAGCTTTCCGGCTCCAAAATGGTTGAGATCATCAGATTCAACCTTGCGGGCGGATTGTTTCAGAACTGCTAACACTTCATCGGGTTCTGTCACACCTGCCGCTTTGATCAACGCTGCCACTCCAGCCACGTGAGGAGCCGCCATGCTCGTTCCTTGAAACGCAGCAAACACAGATTCACCTGTTTGAGGATTTAACGTATTTTGCAGAATGCCGCCTGCTTCACCTTGAACGGTTGAGCCACCCGGAGCCGAAATATCGACACCCGCACCAAAGTTAGAATAAGGAGCTTTTTCGCCCGCCGAATCTAAGGCTGCAACCGCGATCGCATGAGGATACCGCGCCGGATAATCTGCGGCATTGCGATCGGCATTTCCCGCCGCTGCAATCACGACTACACCTTTATTGTGTGCGTAATCGATCGCGTCTTTCAAAACGGAACTTTCACCGCCACCACCCAAACTGAGGTTGATCACATCGGCTTTGTTGTCCGCTGCGAATCGAATCGCTTCTGCAATATCGGCAACGGTTCCACCGCCGAAAGAACTCAGGACTTTCAGCGGCATAATGTTGGCTTCGTAGGCAATTCCGGCAACGCCAAAGTTGTTGTTTGTGGATTGTGCGATCGTGCCTGCGACATGCGTTCCATGTCCGTTATCATCTTCGGCATTATCCCGATCGTTGACAAAATCGTATCCGGTAACAAAGTTCGTTTTCTCTAAATCGGGAACGGGCGAAACTCCGGTATCAATTACCGCCACGGTTACACCGCGTCCCTTGGTTTCTGCCCAACCGGACTCGATATTGATGTTGTGCAAATTCCATTGTTTGCTGTACATCGGATCGTTCGGAGCTTGAGCGGATAGCTTCGGTTCAGCAGTTGGGTTGATCGCTTTGAGTGTTTCTCCTTCGGGAATGCGATAGATATAATCTGGCTCGATCGCTTCGGTGTATCGTTTCAAATCCGATTTTTTCAGCGCGTTTAATAGCGATTGATCACCTTTGACAATGTACAGATGTTCGGCTTGTGAAAAGCGACTATTTAACTCAGGACGGACATGATAATTTTGAGCGATCGTATTAATCTGCGTTTGAATTTCGGTATTTGCAATATCGTCACGAAAATCGAGAACAATGCGATCGTAAATGCCTTGAGCGGCTAAACCGGGAAATTGTGCGATCGTCCAGCCCAATCCCACGAGAAACAGGGCGATGACCAGGAGCTTTCTCATATCTAATCCGCCAAAAATCCTACTTGCACTCCAACGATAGCGGATACACCCCATCCCCGTGTGTTTAGAACAATGAAGCTATGGCACGATGGGAACTGTCGTTGCATTCCAGGATGGTTAAATCGATGATTCACGGGCTGTTGTGGTTGCCATTATTGGCTGCATTTTTCGGGTTGACTTATGCCGGATGGAATGAGTATCAAACCCTCGAAACCTATCGACGTTGGGCAGAACCATTTGAACGCGCAAAATATGATATTTATTCGATTTTGGGACAAAAAGAAGATACACTAACCGTCGGAAAAGCAACCCGAAAAGCCGTGACGGAAACTGATACCTTTTCATTGAAGTCTGTGCAAAATATTCGACTGCTTGTGAATGGTCAAGCCGTCGATTTAAAAGCGCCTCCAGCTAAAGGAAAAAACATTGCATTAGAGTTTGAGCTACTTGATCGATCGATCAAAGTGCCTTTTACGCAAGTAAGCTTAGCGGCGAGGTGGGGACAAGTGTTGACGAAGGACTGGCAGGAATCGAGATGAAGGCTTTAAAGGCAGTCGTACCCGGTAAAGAACAAGTCGGATTGCAGCGAGCGTTGTTACTTGCGATCGTATTTTTCAGTCTCGTGTTAGCAATTTCACTCAATCGCTATTTCTCTTTCTATACTTCTTATGATCACGGGCTTTTTAATCAACTGTTTTGGAATAATCTACACGGACATTGGTTTCAAAGTTCACTCACGTCTGCGAATTCTGTTGCTTCACTCGAAGATGGCGTGACTCCAACCGTCGCTTTTATTCATTTAGGACAGCATTTCGTTTTAGATTTTGTGCTGTGGCTCCCGTTTTATGCAATGTTTCCTCATCCAGCCACAATGGTTGTGCTGCAAGTGGGATTGATGACGGCTGGTGGATTGGTCTTATATTCGCTGGCACAACAGCGGTTATCACAGCAGCTATCGGTTTGGATTACTGCAAGCTATTACAGCGCGATCGCAGTGGTTGGATCAACGATTGCAAACTTCTACGAACATTGTCAGATTCCGCTATTTGCTTTTGGAACACTGCTTGCATTAGAGAAGAAAAATTGGGTTTGGTTTTGGATCTGTGCGCTCTTGGTATTGGGCGTGCGCGAAGAGATCGGAATCGTTCTCTTTGGTATCGGAGCTTATTTGATAGTGAGTCGGCGGCATCCATGGATTGGTCTTGGGGTGTGCGTTCTCAGTTTTAGCTATGTGGCATTTGTGACTAACATAGTGATGCCGCAGTTTTCACCGGATAATTCTCGATTGTATTTAGCCACTCGGTTTAGACAGTTCGTGGATACCGATCACCCAAGCACGCTACAAGTCTTGTGGGGAATGCTCACACATCCGATCGAGCTTGCCAAAAGTCTATTGCTGCCGCTCGATCGACGAATGAGCTATCTGGCTGGACAATGGGTGGCGTTAGCGTTTGTGCCTGTGGTATCAGGAGCCGCTTGGACGATCGCTGGATTTCCATTGCTGTCGCTGTTTGCTCAATCGGGACAGTCGGCGCTAACGGTTTCGATGCGATATGCGGTAGTGGTGGTTCCCGGTGTATTTTATGGAGCAATTCTCTGGTGGGAACACAATCGAGAGCGATTTACGCCGAAGTTTCGACGCTGGTGGAAAGTCTGCATTGTGCTGTCGCTGCTCTTTATGTTAAGCGGCAATCCGAATCGAGCTTTTTCGTTTATCATTCCCGATTCGGTGCGTCCTTGGGTGTTTGTGCCTTTATCGCGTCAATGGGATCACGCCCAGCATATTTACAACGTCATTCGTAATGTTCCAAGCGATGCTAGTGTTAGCACAACCACGCATCTGATTCCACAACTTTCAACCCGTCGCACCATTATGCGACTTCCAGCTTTAGAGATTTACAACGACCAGCAGCAGAAAGTTAGAGTCGATTATGCGATCGCAGATCTTTGGCAACTGAAGGAATATAGTAAAGCGTTCAAAGACAGTCAACTTCATTTCTTCGTAACGCTGCCGCTACTCGAAAAGCTAGTGAATGAGAATCAATATGGTGTGCAGCAGGTTGAAGATGGTGTAGTCATGCTGGTACGGGGTCAGCCTTCTAATCCAGCAATGTTCGCGCAATGGCAGAAATTACTGGTGCAACTGAAGCAGTAGGCTGATTTATTCTGCGCGATCGGATAGATTTGCTACGCTTAGTGAAAGGACGCTCCTTTACTGTGAAGTAAGGAGCGATTTTTATTTCTTATTGAGAGGCACCACATGGGATCACTAAAGGGACGGGATTTATTAAAATTGTCAGATCTCAGCACCGATGAAGTGATGGAACTATTAGAGATTGCGGCACAACTGAAATCGGGCAAATTAAATCCGCGTGTCACAGTTAATGGTCATCCTCCAGTGTTGGGATTGTTGTTTTATAAAGCCTCGACTCGAACCCGCGTGAGTTTTTCTAGTGCAATGTATCACTTAGGCGGACAGGTTCTAGATTTGCCGATTAGTGCAACGCAAGTCAGTCGAGGAGAACCGATCGCAGATACGGCACGGGTACTCGATCGCTATCTCGATATTCTCGCGATTCGCACGTTTGAACAATCGGATCTCGAAACGTTCGCCCACGAGATGAAGATTCCAGTAATCAATGCGCTGACAGATCTAGAGCATCCTTGTCAGATTTTGGCAGATTTGCAAACGATTCAAGAAACGTTTTCTACGTTGTCCGGTTTAACACTGACGTATGTTGGCGACGGAAATAATGTGGCTCATTCGCTGATGATTGGGTGTGCATTGGTGGGAATGAATGTTCGGATTGCGACCCCCGCAGACTATCGCCCGGATTCTACCGTTGTGCAACTGACTGAAAAGATTGCGAACGGCAAATCCGAAGTAGTCCTGACCGAAGACCCGATCGCGGCTGCAAAAGGTTCGCATGTGATTTATACCGATGTTTGGGCAAGCATGGGACAAGAAGATTTAGCCGCAAGCCGAATTCCGATTTTTCAGCCGTATCAAGTGAATGATGAATTGGTCAGCTATGCCGAAAAAGATGCGATCGTGCTGCACTGTCTTCCTGCACACCGAGGCGAAGAAATCACGCACGATGTAATCGAAGGGTCACAGTCGAAAGTTTGGGATCAAGCCGAAAATCGAATGCACGCTCAAAAAGCACTGATGGCGAGTTTGCTGGGTGCAGTTTGATCCCCATTGATTCTTAAAATGTCGTAAACTTTTGTAATAGACATTTCTACTGCGACGGTGATTCTAAAAATATGACAACCTCTCCTGGATTCGGTAAAAAAGTTCACAAAGAAAAGAAAAAGTCAACGGGGAACGAGAAGCGCACTCAAGCCTCAAAGCAGTTTGACGATTTCAAATCGAAAGGGCTACCGGAGTATGAGATTTATCTCCGAGTCCAGGGCAAAAAGCAGCTTCAATGGTTTCCGATCGGCGCGATCGCGGTTAAACGATCGAACCAAATCGATGCAGCCATCTTTGCAAATGAAGAAGAACTGCTCAAAGGCGCGTTTCGGTTGTTTCCCAAACTACGACAAGAGCGCGATTCGCTGGAATATGGCTATCGCCTGAAAGAATTCAAAGACGAAGAGATTCAATTGGCGGTTCGTCCGAAACCGGGTGTTTCAAATGCGGTACAAGGCGCTATTGCTTCTGTAGGCGAGAAACTCGGTGGATTGTTCAAACCTAAGTCTGCTTAGCCTCGAATTGCAGCAAGAATTACCTGAGCGAATTTGCTCCAAGTTGGTGTGATTTGCAGTTCTGCTGCACGTCGAGCAAACTGGAGCAAATTTTGATGATCGGCAAACCAAAATGGGGTTGGGCGAATTCGGAAGGGAGCGTATAAAACGGATTTTTGAGGTCGATCGAGAAAGTAAGCATTGTGTACAAAGCCTTGACCCGATTGGATATCACTTTGGTCATTTTCTGGATACGCACCCCAAGCAAAATCAGGTAATGCGTAAATTACACCCGTCCACACATTGATTCCGATCGCCCCATAGTTGAGATTTCTAATCGCATTCTCTACGCTTGTTTTAGTCAAAATCACACAAGACAGATTGCCCCAAATTTTCTGATTGGCAAAGGGAACAGCTCGATCGAGAAATTCCGCTGCGGTCGTCGCGTCAATGCTCACTTCTGCAACTACGCCACAAAAAGCCTCGGTTTGCAAAGCATAGTCATCTTCAACGTTTGGAATCAATGTCCAAGGCACAATCTCTTCGCTGCGAGTTCCGAAGATTTCGGCTTGAGGATAGCGATCGAGAAATGCCTGATAGCGTTGCTGCGCGCCTGGATAATACGCTTTACGATTGGGAATCTTAGCGAATTCTTGCCGAATCAAATCGAGAAAGCGGCTCCGCAATTTCCAACCTTTCGCCGTGACAATCACTTTGGCAGCGACACAGTTAAAACTTGCATTATGCACAACCATGCTGGCAACATGACGCGCTTGAAATTTCAGATCTGACTCAGACCAATCGCCCGGAACAATCAGCACTGGAGTCACACAACCTAATTCAGCGGTGATGGGTTTCGGTTGGGGTAATGCTTTGACGATCGCATAATAGGTATGATGCGATCCAGTAATGTGAATGGAATCAATCTTCGGGTGCTGACAAAGATAGCTGCCTAGATCAGAACCGCCATAAACAATTTGCACAAAGCCATCGGTAATCAACGGTTCAAACGCTTGCTCTAAAAATTTCCCGACGTATTCATTAACGGGATTCATTTTCAGTAAAACGACTTGATTTTCGGCAAATAACTTATAAAGCAAATCTAGTGAAGGCGTTGATCCAGTGTTTCCGGCTCCTAAGACAAGCGCAACACCAGAACCGTCTTCTTTCTGATCTGGATTCAACCAAACTTCGCCGCGAAATCCGAGCCAAAGTAATCGATCGAGCAAATTGTCTGGAAACACCTTTGCAATGCCATTTTCGATTTTTGCCGTCGCCTTTGGCGCGTGTGAGCATGTTCGTCCTTGAAGCGTTCTCACGATCGCCCGCAACATCATTAATGTTGTCACCGCTCCCGTTAGCCATTCTTCGCCTGCTGAATCTGTACCTTTTGCTTCACAAGCCGCGATCGCCCATTGATCTGCCACTTTCATTACGCCAGTCATACAGCGCTTGAGATAATCGATTCGCGCCTCAGTACCGACATTTAGCCAGATTTGTTGTCGGGATTGAAGCAACGCGATCTCGGTTTCAACTGAGGAAATCATCGTAGGTCAAAATCGTAATGACTATGATATAGTTGTAACTGTTTCGTAATCTTGATACGAATACTGCTACTCTTGCAAGGAGAATTAAATCCCATGACCCAAGAAGGATGCTTGCGTGTCGGTCAGAGCGCTCCAGATTTTGCAGCAACGGCTGTCATCGATCAGGAATTCAAAGACATTAAGCTGTCTGACTATCGTGGCAAATACGTCGTGCTGTTCTTCTACCCGCTCGATTTTACCTTTGTTTGTCCGACCGAAATCACCGCCTTTAGCGATCGCCACGACGACTTTAAAGCGATCGGCACTGAAATCCTTGGAGTATCAGTCGATAGCGCGTTTTCACACTTGGCTTGGATTCAAACCGATCGTAAATCGGGTGGTGTTGGCGATCTGAACTATCCGTTAGTTTCAGACATCAAAAAGGAAATTAGCACCGCTTACAATGTGCTTGATCCTGAACAAGGCATTGCGCTGCGTGGTTTGTTCATCATCGATAAAGATGGTGTGATTCAACATGCGACGATCAACAACTTGTCATTTGGTCGGAGTGTGGATGAAACGCTACGGACGCTGCAAGCGATTCAGTATGTGCAGTCTCACCCAGATGAGGTTTGTCCCGCAGGTTGGAAACCGGGCGATCAAACGATGAATCCTGATCCGGTGAAGTCGAAAGAGTACTTCGCAGCAGTCTAAGGATCGAATCGATTGAATCATGCCCCCAGGATGCGAGTCTTGGGGGCTTGTTGCTGGAAGAAATAGGGTTCGATCGTTTAGACCAGATGTGGATTCGATACAACTCTCTTCGTTGATGTCCCGCCCGGAAGTTGATTTCAGCGAGGGACAGACTCGGAGCGAGAGAACTCGAATTGGGAGCATTCCAATTGTGCAAAACTCCCTCATCCCCAACCCTTCTCCCAGGGGAGAAGGGAGCAAGACTTCCAGTTCCCTCTCCCCAGGGGAGAGGGTTAGGGTGAGGGCAGAAAGACCTTGCTTACACAATTAGGATACTCCCCCCGAATTCCCGTTAAACCAAAGCAGGTTCCGGTAATGCGCCTTGCATTCGGCTGAGCCAATCGA
>CAXTDB010000215.1:0-8922 GCA_964242045.1 uncultured Leptolyngbya sp.
TTCATCAAAACCAGCAATTGCTTCAAGATGAACGGCTTCGAGTCATGCTGGTCGATTTGATCGATCAACTGAATCATCATCGGCAAGTTCTAGTACAGCTGCGAGATTTGACAACTGTGACTCCAGAGCGATTGCCCAGAAATACTTCGTTTCTATCAGATAAAAGCGATTTGAAGCAGAGATTTGATCCGCTTGAACTCGATCGATATAACGAGCTTCATTTACTCTTGCAAACGGCTTTGACCGAAGCGGAACAACTGGAAACATCCGCTGAAGCGATCGGGTTTTTGGCACGAGAATCTCGATCGGTGCGGAGCAAACAAGGGCGGCTGTTGACGAACCTGCGCGATGATTTGTTCGCCGCTCGAATGATGCCGATCGGAATGATTTTCAATCGATTTCCGGCAGTCGTGCAACAACTGAGCGAAACTCACAGCAAAACGGTGAAATTGCAGCTAGTAGGGACGCAGATCATGGTCGATAAAGCATTAGCAGAAAGGCTTTATGATCCATTGCTGCACTTGGTTCGCAATGCGTTTGATCATGGAATCGAATCTGATGCAACGCGACGCAACCAAGGAAAACCGATCGGCAAAATTGAAATTCGCGCTTATCAGCAAGGAAATCGTACCTTTGTTGAAGTGAGTGATGACGGACGAGGCTTGGACTTGCAGGCAATTTGTCAGCGCGGCTTTGAACAACAGCGATTATCTTCTAATCAGGCTGATCATTTTCCTCAATCTGAACTGTTGAATCTGCTATTTGAGCCTGGATTCTCAACGACCAAAGGCGTGACGGATTTATCGGGGCGAGGGATTGGACTGGATGTAGTGCGATCGCAAGTGAAAGCGATGCAAGGTAGCGTGAGTGTCACCTCAGTTCCGAATCGAGGAACAACTTTCTCGATGCAACTGCCGCTAACCTTGATTAGTGCGCGACTGCTCGTGTGTCAGGCAGGACAAGCAATCTACGGCATGATTTCCGAGGAGGTGGCTCGGATTGTGTCACCGCACCTTTCAGAAGTCGAACAACTTGGGAATCAGCGCGTTTTACGTTGGCGCTATCAAGGTGAGGAACAGACCGTTCCAGTTTATTCTCTTTCGCATGCGGTCACTTATACGAACTGGTTAGCGGGGATGCAATCGGTGGTGAACGACAGACTCGGAACCAATCCAGCCTTGATTTCATCGATTTTGATTCTCAAACACCAGAAGGATTGGATTGGAATCGAGGTCGATCTCGTATTGGGTGAACAAGAACTTGTGCTGCGACCTGTAGGAAGCGCGATCGCAGCACCAAGTTATGTTTACGGCTGTAGCGTGCTGGGGGATGGTCGATCACTGCTGGCGATCGATGCAGCGGCATTGATTGAGCAAAATCAGAAGCAGTCTCGCTCTGTGCCCGTCTCAACTCAGCCAATTGCGACCCAAGCAGTTAAATCCGTGCTGGTGATCGATGATTCGATCACGTTGCGGCAAGCGGTCGCCGCAACGCTGGAGAATGCAGGGTATGAAGTGATTCAAGCGCAAGATGGATTAGACGCGATCGCACAGTTACAGCGGCATCCTGAAATTCAACTGATTACCTGTGATGTTGAAATGCCTCGCTTAAATGGATTTGAGTTCTTGATGCGGTATGAGCAAGAAGCTCATCTCGTCCAAGTCCCAGTGATTATGTTGACTTCTCGCAGCAATGAAAAGCATCAACAGTTGGCAAAGCAATTAGGGGCAGCGGCATATCTGACAAAGCCCTTTGACCAAGAGGAATTAGTTCAGCTAGTCAATCAGTTAATTGAAGGAAGGGTGGCGCGATGAGTCAAGTGATGAATTGTCCTCAGATAAACAAGGAAACGATTCGATTAGTTGTTTTTTCGATCGCTGGGTATCGCTTAGGATTGCCGCTCGATCGCGTTTTGCGCGTGGTGAACTTTTCAGATGATTTACGATCGCAAACTTCAGAAATTCTGGAGTTACTGCCCTTGGGAAAACAGACAATCTCAGTGTTGAATTTGCGATCGCAGCTAAGCCTTGCTCAGAAACAAACTGATCATAGAACAGGGTCAGAAGGCAAATTTCTGGTCGTTGCAAAAGTTGGAGAGGAACTCTATGCGATTCGGGTTGATGCACCTCCGGATATTATCGAGGTTGATGCGGCGATGATTCGACAATTACCCGCTCCTTATCGTCAAGGTCATCCGCTCAGCATTGCAAGTCAAGTGGTTGTGTTACCACAGGGAAAAGCAACGTTGGCGATTTTTCTATTAGACTTGAAGCGAGTTCTAGCCATGTTGGAAAATGCAAATTAATCGAAGATAGCAAGCATGATTTTTCTTGCTAGAAGGAAACAGGAGTTTTAGATGTTGAAGAATTGCCCACCAATTCCTAAAGTGCGATTTTGAACACTTCCCATGTTGAAGTAATAGATGGTGAAGAAAACGTGATTCTTCTCCATCACATAGTTTTGAGCAATATAAGATTTGAGCGAATTTGGCACAATTCCACCGACTTTACAAACAGTTTCTTGAACCGGGGGAAGCGATCGCTGAGTGCAAACCTGACTTTGCCAAGTTTGAATTAGATAGTCTGCGTAGGCTTCTTTTGAAGTCTGATTCGTTAAAGCTAAGAGTGTCGCAGCGACCGATAAGCCAATCAGTGTCGTTTTCATGGAATTCTCCTAAAAATCATTGGACTGTTGCAATTAGTTCAAGGGGTCTTCTGGCTTTAACTGACGTTGTTTCGCATCTTTTAGGCAAGCTCTCGCACGATCGATTTGTTGCTTACATTCTTGAATCAGCGAGGTGTATCGACCTCGAATTAGGTTTAATTCGTGATCTCGATCCGCTTCTAAGCGATTCATTGCTCGACCAAACCAATCCCGCTGACGGGCTTCTACTTGATGAGGAGCGCCGATTCTGCTAGTAGGTGGATTCGTATTTCGTAGCGCGATCGTTTCTTGTTTGAACTGGAAAAGACGTTGGGCAAGTAGTTGATCACATTCTCCGGCGAGGTCTTGCTGCCGCTTTTGGAAAAAAGAAATTTCTAAGTCTAGCTCTATCATTTCCTTGTTGCTCAGAAAGCAATTTGGATTGTCTTGGGTGAGCCAGTCAATATAGCGATCGATTTTCAGTTCTGTTAGCTCCAATTCATCAGGAACTAAGCGAACTGTAAATAACGGCTCAAAGGTCGAGTTCATGATCATATTGCTCCTTAAGTTCGTCGTAGTGTTGGGGAAGATTGACGTGATTCGCTTGGTAGTTTGCCATTGTCCACAGCACTCCCATCGGAAAAAGAGAGACTACGATTGCTAAACGCAGATCTTTGCCGTGAAGTAACTGAAACGCGATCGCAGCTTCGATTAGCGTTGAACCGATCGCAAATAGAACCGTTAACAATGCAGGCTTGGTTCGATGTTTGCCTTCGATTTCTTCCAATAGCTTGAGTTGAGATTGATAGTAGTGTTTGTTTGGATTGAAGTTTTGATTCATCACTGTTCTCCAAGCAATGAGGACTCTATCAAAGTCTTTCGTCGCTGTCGGGTGTCTTGCTTCAGCTTGACATCTGTTAACACCTCTGCGGCACAGGCATGAGTGAGAAAACACGCGATCGCACCTCCCAAAAATCCAATCGATTTTGCGACTTCACCACCGCCTGACTGTACGGCTAATAAATGCGGTGCAAGACTAAAAGTGAAAGCGCCGAGTAGCAAAATGACTAGCTTTGAGCAAATTTGCAAGTCGCGTGACCAGCGTTTCGCACAGCCTGCATTGAATTCAGCAATCCGAGAAAGCGCGAATTGATTACGGGCATCGCGTTCTAATTGAGCAAAAATATGAGCGCGGTACTCGACAGGTAGACTTTGTATGATTTCTGAAGTTAAATTTCGCCAGCGAGCTAGCCGATAACGTCGATCGATCATCTAAAGAACTCCAAAGGTAAAGGAATTTAGGCAGTGCGAGCAAGATTAAATGCCCATTTCAAGCTATCTTTGCTGTCGCTATAGGTACAAACTTTCGTGTTTGCTAGATCTTTTAGCAGCGTGATCAATTGTTGTTGAAGGGTGGCTTCTGAACCCATAATCAACACAACGCTGCCATCTGTAACAAGGTCTTTGACTTGCTGTTTGATCAGTTTCCAATTGAGATTGGGCTGTCCTAGAGCAATTTCGGCAGCTTGAAGTAGAAAGATTGCGACGACTCGATCGCGATTGTGCTGCGATCGCTGGTGCTGAAGATGCGATCGCAAATTCTCGAAAGCGCGCGAGAATGATGTTCCAGGCTGTTTACCCACGGTTGAAATCGGCTGAAGCACTTGTTTACAGTCTGCTTGCAACAGATCTTGCTGTTGTTCTTCGTAAGTTCCGTCGCGTTGCAAAACGGGCTGATCGGCAAACTGAACGGTAATGAACACATCGCGAGGCTGGAGATGCGTGAGTCGCTCTTCACAAATCCCAACGACTTCGGCTCGAAACGGCTGATTCGAGGCGGATACATCCACGTACAGTGCGCTAATCACTCTCGGTGTTGGATGAATTAGAGGCAGAGCGAGCAGTGTAGTAAACAGCGCGATCGTGAACCAAAGAATCGGAGAGCGCCAAACCGAAGTAGTCGGTCGAGATTGAGACGGGGCAGAATGTCGATCGCTGAGCTTCATTTTCAACTCCTAGCAAGTTGTGGGATAATGCAGACCTTCGGGCTAAAAGCAGTTGCAATCAGTGGAATCAGACGATCAAATAAATCGGGTTACAATTTTTTCGTGAGAAGGGAGCGAGTCCCTATGCCGAATGTGACCTTGAGGCTAGATTTCATTCACTCAAACCGTCTTGATGAGTACAACGAAATTAGCGGACGAGAATTTCCTCAATTTTGAAAAAGGTTGATTAATCTATGCCAAATCCGCTCATTCACTCCTCTGCTCAATACAACGAAGCAGCGGAGCGAAAATTTCCTCAACTTTTGCAACCGAATTGGAAAGCGATCGTTCAGTCTAGGATGTACTGCCCATGTCGGTAGTAGACCTCAGGCAATATTTGATGCACGATGATATAGATGCTGGAAATCGACTACTCGATACTGACAAGCATCGAAACCGAATCGACTGCATTGCTCGATCGCTAACAAGACCCTGCCCTCATCATCTCGAAGCCGTAACGCAAGCAGCCCACCTCCATGTCTTAGAGCAGGTTCAAGGCTGTAAATTTATCTCTAGTTTTTTTCGTTGGGCACTAGCAGAACAGGGTGGGAGAATTGCTGCCATTAATCGTTCGCAATTTAAAATTTTGGAGGTTCCTGCTGTCATTCAGCACAGAGCCGCTCAATTGTGTCTAGAAAATTTACCCGTTTTGTCTCGCTACGAGCAAGTTTGTTTTGACAACTCATCAAATCCGTCGATCGTCTGTTTAACTTGTACGCATCCACTTCGGATTGCGACGATCGATCTCGCTTTGAGCGAAACGGGTGATCAAAAGCTTCGAGAATTCTACTCTTGGGCAGGAGTCGTCGCTGGAAATCACATTCGGGATTATTTGAGGAAACAAAGAAGAGACAACGAGCGGATCAGACAACCTCGACAAGTGGACTTAGAAGATCAAGTCTCTGAAGTAGAACTTTTATCAAGTGGCAAAAGTGCTTGGGATGTTGTGGAGGACTGGGAATATGTTGAACAAGTCGAAGCGATCGATCGAGCATTTCCTCATAAGCAATACGGAGTAATTTGGCGCGATGCTGCTGCGGGAACGCTCAAAAGCAATACTGCGATCGCGCTTAGTATCAGTACTTCAGAAATCAGTAAACGCATGAAAGAGCTAGGTATTCTATTAGCTGAGCGACAGGGACGGATTGATGCAGCAACCTCCGAACGTCTTCGCAAAAATATCCGACGATCGCCACCGCGAAACCGATCAGATACAGATTATTGAAGATGATAGGATGCTTGAGCAAACAGCTTTTTCTTTGCCTGAACCCAGTTCTGGTTTGAGAGTTTCAGCAATGCAAAACTTTTTATTTCGTTACGATTCAACTCAGAGCCGCAAAATATGGTTTGATCGAAAGTTCCTGGAACACAATCATTTTCAGGAAATGGAACCTTTTAATTGCGATAGATGTCTAGTTCTGATGAAGATTTGGGCGATCGTGCCGAAGAATACAAACAGAATCAAGCAAGTCATCATACAAAGTTCTACGGGATGGTTCTGCATTGCCCTGCGATCGAGTAGGCTAGAAGCTCAAAGCATATCCGCGCCCAACGCTGTTTATTCGCTACTGGTGAAACAGGTCACAGCCTCGCGATCGTGCGTTTGGGCTGATTCCACCGTCGGATAGAGATAAAAATCCCCTGTTGAACTAATTTAAATCATGCAGAACCAAGACAATTCCCTGTCAAAGGAGCAGAACAATGGATGTGGTCAGGTCAACCATAACCGTCCCTTCCAGCAAGACTGGAACCGCGATCGCTCCCGGACAAATTTGGCGACTCAGTACTAGTTTCTATACTTACTTAAATTCGTATCAAGCTGATCCGAAGTCTGCCTGCGCGCAAGAATCTTTTTGGCAACAGGCGGATTTGCCGGAATTTGTCATGATCGTGAAAGAGCCGACACCAGAGTCGCCCTCGGACAGCGCGATCGTTTTACCGCTTTCGCCAAAAGTTGAATTCGTAAACGATCTCGACTTGATTCTGCCACCTGCGATTTCTGGACTCGATCGAGAAGTTTTAGTTGAAACTTGGCACACCTTTTCGATCCCAACCGCGTATCTGTTAGAGCTTGCTGGAATTCGCCTGTCTCAAGCAATCTACAGTTTGATTATGGATGTCGGAGACTCTTACTACGGGGAGGCTCGACTTCCAAATGCCAAAACAATTAGAGCGTGCGGGCTGAAGACTACGATCGTGGCAGCAAACGATCGGCAGCGTCAGGTCGAACAGTTCCGCGAACGAGAAGAGCGCTGGTCTGATTTGTTCAAAATTGCTCCTGATGATCACGCTGCCTTTTTGCGATCGAGCTGCCTAATTGAGACTTTGCGCCCTGATGAAGCATTACGGAAATTTTTAGACCCTGATTCGCCTCCACGGCAGCATCAATCGCTCTGGATGCCGTTAGTCCAGGATTTATTTGGGCGAAGTCCAGAGCTTAAAACGCTTAGACAGTGGATCATTAAGGATCATGCCAAAGTGATCGCGATTTCTGGAACTGGCGGAATTGGCAAGTCGGCACTTGCTGCAAATCTAGCCCGGCAAGTTCAAGATCATTTCAACTATGTAGTTTGGCAATCTTTGCGGGGAGCACCGAAGCTCCAAGAAATTGCAGCCAATATCATTGAGTTTCTGACTGGAGGACGAGAAAGCAATCGTAGCCTCCGAGATGATCCTAAGACTACCACCGATAACCTCATCTACTATCTACAAACCTACTCGTGCTTAGTCATCTTCGATAATTTTGATGCAATCTCGCCGGATGATCCAGACGCTTTAGAACACTACGAAAGCTACGGTCAACTCCTTCAGACTCTTGAAACAACGCAACATCAAAGCTGTGTGATCTTGACGAGTCGAAACGAAGCAAAAGCAGTGAATGAACGACTTCAACTCGCTCGATCGTTCTCCCTAAAAGGATTGAAGCCAACGGCTGGAATGCAGATTCTCAAAGCTGAAGGACTGGGAGGAACTAAATCCGAGTTGACTGAGCTAAGCGGATTGTACCAAGGAAATCCACTTGCCCTGAAGCTGGCAACAGGCATCATCAAAGAAACCTTTAACAACGAAATTGATGAATTCTTGCCTCAAGCGATCGAGTATCGAGAGATTTCAGATTCACTCGATCGACAATTCTCTCAGTTGCCGGATCTCGAACAAACTGTGATGCACTGGTTGGCGATCGAGCGCGAAGCCGTATCAGTTGAACAACTGCATGAAGACATTGCGACGCTCACTCCAAAAGATGAAGTTCTTAATGCGCTGGAGTTTTTAGAGAAACGATTTTTGATCGAACGGCAGATCGATCAATTCACGCTACAGCCGCTAGTGATGGAATGGGTGACACAACATACTGTTGATCGCATCGTTGAAGAACTACAAGATCAAACCAAACGACCAAAACTCTTTAACAGTCACGCTCTGGTCAAGGCACAAGCCAAAGATCATATTCAACTCAATCAGCGTCAGCAAATTTTACACCCGGTTTTCAAGCAATTACTCGAACACTACACAGCCGATCAACTCGAAGCTCGACTTACGCAAATTGTCGAAACGCTACGCGAAACCGCTCCGCTCACACCGGGTTACACTGCCGCAAACGCGATCGCACTCCTGCGGCAATTCAAATCTGATTTAAACGACAGCAACTTTTCTCGCCTTGCAATCTGGCAAGCTGACCTCCAGAGTCTAGATTTCAATCGCGCCGATTTGTCTTATGCAGATCTGCGAAACTCTGTGTTTACCAAAACATTGAGCAGTATTTTGACGATCGCATTTCACCCGGATGGGCAGCGCCTTGCAACAGGCGACAAAAGCGGCAATCTACGAGTATGGCAAGTTCCAGATGGGGAATTGTTGTCTACTTATAAACATCGCGGCGGCTGGATTCGATCGGTGAGTTTTAGTCCAGATGGAACGCTGTTAGCTAGTGGAGGAGATGCCCAAACGATCAAACTGTGGAGCGTCGAAACTGGCAAATGTTTGCAACTGCTCACAGGACATACCGCGCCTGTAAGAGCGATCGCGTTTAGTCATGATAATCGTCGATTGGTGAGCGCTAGCGATGATAAAACTGTGCGACTTTGGGATGTCAGCGCTCGTAAATGTCTTGAGACACTACAAGGACATCTTTACCGAGTCCGAGCCGTGGCATTCTCGCCCGACGATCGCAAGCTCGCGAGTGCAGGAGACGATCAAACGATTCGATTGTGGAATGCTCAGACGGGAGAATACT
>CAXTDB010000216.1:0-8870 GCA_964242045.1 uncultured Leptolyngbya sp.
GCACTTTCGACCACTCGCCGCTTTAATAAGCGATTGATCAAAGCAGATTTACCAACATTAGGAAAGCCGACGACGACAGCGCGAACCGGACGAATTAGCATTCCGCGATCGAGCCTGCGCTGATTCATTTGTGCGCCTGCAATTTGCGTGGCTTTCGCGATCGCTTCAATGCCCTTCCCGTGTTGAGCATCGGTAAACAGTGGCTCTTCTCCGCGATCTTGAAACCATCGAATCCACTGATCTTTCGCTTTGGGCGGAATCATATCCACTCGATTCATCACTAAAATTCGCTCCTTCTCCCCGATCCATTGATCGACCTGTGGATGATGCGTAGAAAGCGGAATCCGAGCATCTCGAACTTCTAGCACAACATCGACGCGCTTCAGTTGCTCTAGTAAGGCTTTTTCTGCTTTAGCAATATGACCGGGATACCACTGGATCGGAGGCGAGGACATGAATTTAATTCTCGAAAAGTTGGGCGGGCGTGAGTTGGAGTTGGGGAAATTGGGGGGAAATGATCGTGCAATCGCCCTGAAACGATCCCACTTCAGCGTATCGATCGCCTTCAAGCGCGAGAACTGTCACCGATTGATTTTCGGGATCAATCAGCCAATATTCAGGAATGCCACGTTTGGCATATTGGGCGCGTTTTCGGATTAAGTCTCGATCGCGATTCGCTTTGCCTGAACTCAGCACCTCAGCAACGAGTTGAGGCGGCGGTGCGTCGATCAAAATTGTGAGCCGCTTCTGAGTCAGTCCAAGATGAACTTGATCCAAAATCACCAAATCAGGGTATCGGTTCGCGGCATCTTTCCTCTCCAGCACTGGAACTTGAAGTTCGCAAGTGTGAGGGCGAATCAGCCGCAGTGGAATTCCTGCTCCTACGAGCTTCAGCAGAAGAAGATTCGGGATAAAGTCATTCGGCTCCGATTCTGGCGGCAAAGCAAATAATTCTCCATCGATCAATTCATAGCGATCGTCTGTACCGTCATCAAATTCTAGGTACGCTTCAAACGTGGCAAATTTGGGTTTTGCTTGAGTCATGACTAAGGAACCACAAGGACGGGACAGGGAGAAAGGCTGATCACTCGATTGGTGACGCTATCCGATGCGCCTTCGGTCGTGAGTCCGAGACCCCGACATCCCATAATAATCAAATCGGCTTCTATCTCGTCCGCAACATCGCAGATTGTGAATGCAGGTTTGCCCTCGCGCTCGATCGCATCCGCCTCGATGCCTTGCTGAGAAAAGAGCGATCGCGCACTTTCGAGCAAATCGGCAACCGTATCCGGAGAAGCCATCGCATCGGGTTGATCAGCCATCGATTCGACGACCGACAACAGCACTAAGCGGCTTTGATGAATTTTCACTACATCCGCCACGGTTTCAACCGCTTGACGAGATTCACGGCTGGCATCGATCGGAAACAACACAGTTTTAAACATAATGTCTGGACTTTCTGAACTTATCTACCAGCATTGCAGAAACTTCGATCGTAGGTGTCGCGATTAATGGAAAAATAAGA
The DNA here is from genome assembly GCA_964242045.1 of uncultured Leptolyngbya sp. Taxonomy (GTDB): domain Bacteria; phylum Cyanobacteriota; class Cyanobacteriia; order Leptolyngbyales; family Leptolyngbyaceae; genus Leptolyngbya. The sequence continues at coordinate 1,526 of CAXTDB010000216.1, forward strand.
AATAGGTAGAAAGACTCACTTAGGAGCCAGGATCGTGCCGAAGAAGACCGTCAATGATTTATCGTCCGCCGACTTACAGGGCAAGCGCGTTTTAGTCCGGGCAGATTTTAATGTGCCTGTGGATGAGCAAGGAAAAATCACCGATGACACCAGAGTTCGCGCCGCATTGCCCACGATCGAAGCGCTCACCTCAAAAGGAGCAAAAGTGATTTTGTCGAGTCACTTTGGTCGTCCCAAGAATGGACCTGAAGATAAGTATCGCTTAACTCCGGTAGGTGAAAGACTTTCAGAACTGCTCGGTAAGCCTGTTGTCAAAACCGATGACTGTATCGGCGATCAAGTAAAATCGGCAGTCGATGCGATGCAGCCCGGTGATGTTTTACTGTTAGAAAACGTTCGATTCTACAAAGAAGAAGAAAAAAACGATCCGGCGTTTGCTGAGAAATTGGCATCGATCGCAGACTTGTACGTCAATGATGCGTTTGGAACGGCTCACCGCGCTCATGCTTCCACAGAAGGTGTGACCAAATTCCTTAAGCCTTCGGTTGCGGGATTGCTAATCGAGAAAGAACTGCAATATCTCCAAAACGCGATCGAAAATCCGCAGCGTCCGTTAGCAGCGATCGTCGGTGGCTCGAAAGTCTCTAGCAAGATTGGCGTAATCGAAACGCTGCTCGATAAAGTAGACAAGCTGCTGATCGGCGGTGGAATGGTGTTCACGTTCTACAAAGCGCGCGGTTTAGCAGTCGGTAAATCTTTGGTCGAAGAAGACAAGCTGGAACTGGCGAAAACCTTAGAAGCGAAAGCAAAAGAGAAAGGCGTTGATTTATTGCTGCCAACTGATGTGGTCGTAGCAGATAACTTTGCGCCCGATGCTAATACGCAAATCGTCAGCGTCGAGAACATTCCCGATGGTTGGATGGGATTGGATATCGGTCCTGATTCGATCAAGACCTTCCAAGAGGCTTTGTCTCAGTGCAAAAGCGTGATTTGGAACGGTCCGATGGGCGTGTTTGAAATGGAGAAATTTGCTAAAGGAACCGAAGCGATCGCGCACACCCTAGCAGAGTTGACTCCGAAAGGAACCACGACAATTATCGGCGGTGGCGATTCGGTTGCAGCCGTTGAAAAAGTGGGAGTTGCAAGTCAAATGAGCCACATTTCGACGGGTGGCGGAGCTAGTTTAGAACTGCTCGAAGGCAAAGAACTTCCGGGAATTGCGGCACTCGATGAAGCGTAGAATTAGTTGAGATAATCCGTCGATCGATTCAATCTCGATCGACGGATTCTTTTACTGTTTGGCAGGGCTGACTTTACCGATCGTTTTCAACTTCCCATCTGTGCCAACCGTCCAGACATCGTAGCTACCAATCACATCGCCCGCCGCATCAATATCGACATCGCCACTCGCACCCTGATAATTAATCTTTTTCCCTTGCTTCAAAAGTTCTAAACCCTTGCACACATCTGTCACTTCTTCTCCTGGCGGATTCGTCACTTCACGCAGCTTATCCTTCATGGCTTCACCGCTGTTTGATTTTGCCGCTTGTGCCGCAAGAACCAGAATTGCCGCTGCGTCCCAAGCATGAGGCGCATACGCCACCAGAGGACGCTTCTGCTTTTCTTCCCACAGTTTTGTAAATGCAGCTAAGCTCTTACCGCTGGCTCCCGGAACCGTTCCCAACGCACCGGATAGAATTGATTGTCCATTCTGTCCTTTGCCAACCTTATCGACAAAATCCTGAGAGTAAACGCCATCAGTAAGCAAGAACTGAGTATTCTGACTCCTGCCTTGTTCGTAAGCAGACTTAACAATCAAGCTTCCAGTATCCGCGTATAAAACTGCCGCGATCGCTTTTGGATTGCCTGAGAATGCCGCAGCAGCCTCGGTTTCCACGGTCGTAGCTTTGGGATCGTAACGAGTCGGTCTTGCTTCATTTGTTAATGTGCCACCCAGTGCTTTAAATGACTTGACAAATTCGCGCTCGAAGCCCACTCCGTAATCATTGTTAATCACGAGCGTACTGGCGGTGGTTAACTTACGATCGCTTGCCAATTTTGCCAGTGCTTGCGCCTGATACGTATCAGGAGGCGCAGTTCTTGCCCAATAGCCCTGGAATTTGCCTTCTTTCGCCTGCTGGGTAAATACCGGGCTAGTACTTCCCGGCGAAATCAAAACGACTTTGTTGCGAACGGCGATCGGTAAAGCCGCAGTCGAAACGCTACTTGCAAACGATCCCACGACACCCGCAACTTTTTCTCGTTCTGCCAGTCGGGTCATGCCTTCTGCACCAGCGGCGGGATCGGTTTGATCATCAACGCTGACTAGCGTGACAGGTTGACCGTTGACTCCGCCACACTGATTCACTGTATCAACCAGCATCGGAACAGCGGCAGTCATTTGCTGTCCGACCGAGGCGAGATCTCCGGTTGACGGTAGGAGCGAACCAATCTTTAAGCCTGTGGCTGTAGTAGGAGAAGATGTACCAGCGGGGGAGGCGCTGTTTCCGCCTTGTGCAGTGGGCGGGGCGGATTCTTGACAAGCGGCGGCAAGTAATCCAACCGTCAGGGTGATAACAGCGAGAGATAAAGCACGTCCAACTTTAAGCCGAGTTGGGGAAGCCGAGTTACTCATTAAAGGTTCAACTCCTTAGAACGATCGAGAAATCTGAGTGATATCAAGTGAAGCCGATTTTAAACCCAAGACTCCCGAAATTCAGAATTATTTACTGAAGTTCGTCGATCGTTCAAGCAGCCACCAGAGTTCGCCTTGCGGTTTGATTAGTCGCGCGGGGTAAGTTGTTTCGTCTGCTTCGTCTGCAAAAATTTGGGTGAGCGCGTGATATTTACTTGCGCCTGCAACTAGGAAGATAACCGTATGAGCAGCATTGATAAACGGTGCAGTAAAGGTGATGCGGGGATTTCCGTCTTTGTTGCCGACGGTGATTAAGCGATCGCGGACTTGCAATGCTGGCGTATGTGGAAACAAAGAAGCAGTATGAGCATCATCGCCAATTCCTAACAAAATCACATCGAAGGCGGGAAATTTTCCAGGCTGCGAGTTGAAAAAGACTTGTAATTCGGCTTCGTATGTTTGGGCTGCGATCGCAGGATCAGCTTGATCGGTTGGCATCGGGTGAATATTAGCGGCGGGAATTGGAACTTTATCCAACCAAGCGAGACGCGCCATTCGCTGATTGCTATCGGGATGATCGGCGGGAACATAGCGTTCATCGCCCCAGAAAATGTGGAGTTTGTCCCAGCGAAGGTCTTGTTGAGCGAGTTTTTCGTAGAGCGGTTTCGGAGTACTGCCACCAGCCAGGGCGATCGTGGCAATATTGCGAGTTGCGATCGCGCTTTTGAGTTTTTCGACAACAAGTTCGAGGGCGCGATCGACAAGTGTAGACAGATCAGAAAGAACTTCGATGTGTGGATTCATAAGAGAAACTTTGCAATTCTTCTTTGTCAGGATACGGGAAGAATGTCGAGTTCTCTGCCGTCTTTCGATCGAAATAAGAAGTTCAATCGGATATTCTACCTTTTGCCATTTCTAAAAATGCTTTTGCCTGCTGAATCTGCTCTTGTGGGTTTGCCTCGTTTAGTGCTGTACGTTAAGGCTTGCTTGTCGATCGCTTTCCGCTTAATCTGCATTCTGCATCTGTTCGATAATTTTGAAGGTTTCGACGCTAACGGTGCAGACTCGTTGGAGTAGATCAATCACTTGATCTTTGTAGTCGGCAAAGCGGTAGGTGTTGAATTTTAGTGCGATCGAGTTCTGCGTGATACTGACTCACGAGAAGCTTGGACATAACACTCTGACTGCGGGAGTCCTAGCCAGATTTCCCTACGTATCCCTAACGCTTGCTCAGTACTCCTACGGGCTTTTCCAAATCGCTATTGATTCTTTGCAGCCCACGCCGCAATCAAGCTGTGTAGAATGTGGACTACGCAACTCGCTAAAAATCGCTATGGAATGGACGACTGAAGCCGAAGCAAAATTAAAAGAAATCCCCTTTTTTGTGCGTCCGGCAGCCCGAAAGAAAATAGAAAAATTTGCCCAAGAACTAGGAGCCACTCAGATCACGACTGAGATTTACGATCAAGCAAAACAGAAGTTTGGCAATTGAGGACAGCACCATGACCATTTCTGCACAGCCCAAAATTTGGACAGACGAAGAATTTATGGCATTGCCGGACAACGGCAATCGCTACGAGCTAGTAAACGGACAAATCAAAGTTTTGGACAGTGTAGGAATGGAGCATGGCTATCTTTCAGCGCTTGTTGGCTGCAGTTTAGGCAATTACAGCTTTGATCGTAAGCTTGGGGTGATTTGCAATTCCAGTACTGCATTCAAAATGAAATCTGGAAATAAGCGATCGCCAGACGTTTCTTTTGTTTCAAAAGACCGATTGAAAGGTTTGAAAAAACTGCCTAAAGGCTTCTTCGACGGTGCGCCAGATTTGGCTGTAGAAGTCATTTCCCCCAGCAATACGTTTGATGAAATTCACCAGAAGATCGTGGAATATTTTGAAAGCGGTTCTCGCTTAGTTTGGGTGATTAATCCCGATGAAGAAACGGTTCTGGTTTATCGAGGCACAACACCTGATCGATTGCTGAAAAAAACCGATTTCCTAGACGGTGAAGAAGTGGTCGATGAATTTCGGTTAGCGATCGCAGAACTCTTCACTGAACTCGATTTTGATTAGGCTTGGTCGATCTATCTTCATAAATGCTCTCTCGGCTGATCGATTCATCAGACAGCGAGGGCAACTCAAGGTTACGATGTCCTTCCACCCAGTCAGAAAATCGTAGTGCCCATGCTTCTGAATTTTCCTCTAGAATGCGAAGCTGATCTGGAAAGGACTGCTCTGTCATACTCTCGTCAATAAACGATTCTTCAATCATACGCTTCGGGTACTTGGACGGCAAAAGGGCGGTACTCCGATCTCGCGAAAACCGATCGCTTCTTTACAATGGCAATATCACGATCGATCTTATAAAGGGGAACGCGATGCAGCCAACCAACGCAGAAAAATTTACCGAGAAAGCCTGGGAAGCGATCGTCCGCACTCCAGAGATTGTGAAGCAGGTACAGCAACAGCAGATCGAAACAGAACATCTGATGAAGGCGCTGCTGGAACAAGAAGGCTTAGCAATTAGCATCTTCAATAAATTGGCTGTTCCTGTGGATCGAGTGCGCGATCGAGCCGATGAATTTATTCGCCGTCAGCCGAAAGTATCGGGAAGCGGCACTTCCGTTTATTGGGGACGCAGTGCAGACGCGCTGCTCGATCGAGCGGAAGACTATCGCAAACAGTTCGAGGATGATTTTATCTCGATCGAGCATTTGCTCTTAGGATATGCCCAAGATAGTCGCTTCGGGAAAGGCTTACTGGCAGAATTTAGAGTCGATGAAGCAAAACTTAGAAACGCGATCGAACAAGTTCGGGGAAATCAAAAAGTGACGGATCAAACACCGGAAAACAAGTACGAAGCATTAGAGAAATATGGACGCGATTTGACTCAGTACGCGCGCGAAGGCAAACTCGATCCGGTGATCGGTCGAGACGACGAAATTCGTCGCACGATTCAAATTCTGTCGCGTCGGACGAAGAACAATCCGGTCTTGATTGGCGAACCGGGTGTGGGTAAAACTGCGATCGCAGAAGGATTAGCCCAGCGAATCTTAAGCGGCGATGTTCCGCAATCGCTCAAAGACCGCAAGCTAATCGCGCTCGATATGGGCGCATTGATTGCAGGTGCGAAATATCGAGGTGAATTCGAGGAACGGCTCAAAGCTGTTCTCAAAGAAGTTACCGATTCTCGCGGCAATATCATTCTGTTCATTGACGAAATTCATACCGTCGTGGGTGCAGGTGCAACTCAAGGCGCGATGGATGCTGGAAACTTGCTCAAACCGATGTTAGCGCGCGGTGAATTGCGCTGTATCGGTGCGACCACTTTAGATGAGTATCGCAAGTACATCGAAAAAGATGCCGCACTAGAGCGACGATTCCAGCAAGTCTATGTGGATCAGCCAACGGTTGAAGATACTATCTCGATTCTGCGTGGCCTGAAGGAACGCTACGAAGTTCACCACGGGGTCAAAATTTCTGACTCTGCGTTAGTCGCAGCCGCAACGCTTTCGACGCGATATATTAGCGATCGCTTTCTTCCAGACAAAGCGATCGACCTCGTAGACGAAGCCGCTGCGAAGTTAAAGATGGAGATTACCTCGAAGCCAGAAGAGTTGGATGAAGTCGATCGTAAGATTCTCCAGCTTGAAATGGAACGCTTGTCGTTGCAGAAAGAAAACGATGCGGCTTCACGCGATCGCTTAGAGCGGATCGAACGCGAACTGGCAGATCTCAAAGAAAATCAATCGACCTTGAATGCTCAATGGCAAGCGGAAAAAGACGTAATCACTGAGCTTCAGAAATTGAAAGAAGAGATCGATCAAGTCAATCTTGAAGTTCAGCAAGCAGAGCGCGATTACGATTTGAACAAAGCGGCTGAACTGAAGTACGGCAAGCTGAATGAACTGAATCGCAAAGTTGACGAAACCGAATCGAAACTGGCGCAAACTCAGAAGTCTGGCGTATCACTGCTGCGTGAAGAAGTGACTGAAGCAGACATTGCCGAAATCATTTCCAAGTGGACTGGCATTCCGGTGATCAAACTGGTTGAGTCTGAGATGCAAAAACTATTGCAGTTAGAAGACGTTTTGCATGAACGAGTGATCGGACAAGATGAAGCGGTGACGGCTGTTTCAGATGCAATTCAGCGATCGAGAGCCGGACTTGCTGATCCGAATCGTCCGACTGCTAGCTTTATCTTTTTAGGTCCTACAGGTGTCGGTAAAACCGAGCTTGCAAAAGCGCTGGCTTCTTTCCTGTTTGATACCGAAGAAGCGATGATTCGGATTGATATGTCTGAGTACATGGAGAAGCATTCGGTTTCGCGCTTGATTGGTGCGCCTCCCGGATATGTCGGCTACGAAGAAGGTGGACAGCTAACCGAATCGGTGCGTCGTCGTCCTTACTCGGTGATTCTGTTTGATGAAATCGAGAAAGCGCATCCTGATGTGTTTAACGTGATGCTGCAAATTCTCGATGATGGTCGCGTCACCGATTCGCAAGGTCGGACGGTGGACTTCAAGAACACGATCATCATCATGACTTCAAACATCGGTTCACAGTACATCTTTGAATACGGTGGAGACGACGATCGCTACGAAGAAATGCGATCGCGCGTGATGGATGCGATGCGATCGAGCTTCCGTCCTGAATTCTTGAACCGCATCGATGAAATCATCATCTTCCACAGTCTGCAAAAATCGCAACT
>CAXTDB010000217.1:0-8858 GCA_964242045.1 uncultured Leptolyngbya sp.
GCTTATCTTGTGCGCCAACCTTTTTCAGCAGCGAGAAATTCTGCATGTTGCGCGCGCCGATTTGAATGACATCTGCAACTTCGGCTAACGGTTCTAAATCAGCGGCATCCATTAATTCGGTGATGATTCCCAATCCGGTCGCTTCGCGTGCAGCAGCAAGCAAGCCGAGTGCGCTTTCTCCGTGTCCTTGGAATGCGTAGGGAGAAGTACGGGGCTTGAATGCGCCACCTCTGAGGAACTGTGCGCCTGCGGCTTTCACTCGTTTCGCAGTTTCGATGATCATTTCTTCGTTTTCAACTGAGCAAGGACCTGCCACAGTCACGATCGGATGATTTTCACCGATACAAATCACACCGTTCGGAGTTGGAATCGCAACTTCGCTGGCTTCACCTTGACGATACTCACGACTAGCGCGCTTGAAGGGTTGCTCAACTCTTAAAACTTGCTCGATCCAATCGCTGGATTCTTGAATCTGTAGCGGGTCCATCGAAACGGTTTCGCCCACCAATCCGATGACGACTTTGTGCTTTCCAACGATCTTTTCGGGGCTGAGTCCCCAACTAACAAACTCTTCGGTGAGGCGGGAAATTTCGGCTTCCGGGGAGCCGACTTTCATAACCACAATCATGTTAAAAATCCTGCTGAATGGTGTTGTGTCGCGATGCCGATCGAGCGTTTTGCTGCCCGGATCAGTCATGTTTATCGTACCGTACTCGATCGAATCCCTAATTACTGCGTTTCTGGCGCTGTTGCTCACGCGCTTCTTTCCAAGCTCCGGTCAGCCGCCCAAGGTTCACGGAGAATTCATTCGCTCCGATCAGCCCACCGACTCGATCTTCGTCCCACGAGGCTGAAAGTAACCCGTAAGACAGTCCAACGACCCCAATCCCGAAAAAGAGCATACTCACTAACACCACCGCAGTATTCGGTAATTTGTAAATGCCCTTGGTAGCGAGAAAATAGCTAACCACAAATGTAGCGATACCCAACGTGGTCGGAATTCCGCAGAAAAACGCCATTCGTCGTGCCATTCGCTGACTGACGATTTCAGGAACAGCCGTCGATTCGCGCGTTTGGGGTTGAGCCGATGGCTTTTTCGAGGCGGATTTAGGGCGCTTCTCGATGAAGGTTGGCTTTGCCGCTTTCGCGGGGGTTTTTGCGGGTTCGGGCGCGGGTTTTGCGGAGGATTTCGCTTTTTTGCGTCCTGGCTCGAATGGAAGTCGCTCTGGATTGGGATCAGGGGCGTTGGCAGACATCGGTTTAACCCCGGATACCGAGGCGGGTAATCAAAGCGCGATAGCGATCGCTATCCCCTTTTTGAATGTAGGCGAGAAGACGCTTGCGCTGACCGATCATTTTCAGCAATCCGGTGCGAGAAGCGTGGTCTTTTTTGTTGGTTCTCAGATGCAGACTGAGCTTATTAATCCGCTCGGTGAGCATTGCAACCTGCACATCCGCCGATCCGGTGTCGGTTTCGTGAACTTGATATTGCGTAATAATTTCTTGCTTGCGCTCTTGTACCAGTGCCATTGAGATTTGTCCTGAATTGCGATGAATACGGCAGTTTTCAATCTTATCACAGCAATTCGGGAGCCGGATAAACAAATTGTCCTGAATCAATCCTAGACGAGTCGTATCTTCTCTTGCATCGGTTCAAAATGCCCGTGCTATGTTGTGTCAACCGTGTTTGGATAAAATGATGAGTGAAGAAAGTCAGGGATTACGGGTTTTTGGAAAGAACATTCCCCTTTATGTTCAGATTCTAGTTGCCCTGGTTTGTGCAGTGCTGATTGGTATTTTGTTAGGAGCCGGGAATCCTAGCCCTCAGAATGCCGCATTTGCAAATGGACTGGTGGTTCCTTGCAAGCTGGTGCTGAAAGCCTTGAGCGCGCTGGCGACTCCTTTGATTTTGTTTGCCATTCTCAATTCGTTTCTGACGACTCATATTCCGGGGCGCACGGGGCGACGCTTGGTGTTCTTGCTGTTGACGAATACGATCGCTGCGATTCTAATCGGCTTGCTGGTTGCGAATGTCGTACAGCCGGGTTCGTGGGAGAAGTTCGGTGATCCGGGTGGCGCTGCTGCACTCAGCAAAAAATTCGATCCCTTGAGCTTGCTGCAAGACAGCGTGCCTGAAGCGGTGCTGCAACCGTTGGTGAACAATAACGTGATTCAGCTTTTGGTGGTCGGACTCTCGTTTGGCATTGCTTTGCGCGCGATTAAGTCTGAGTTGGCGGCGCAAGGAAAAAGCGAGACATTTCAGCCAGTCGAGAACTTGGTTTCGGTGCTGTTCAACATGATTATTCGAGTGTTGACTTGGGTGATTAGACTGGTGCCGATCGCAGTTTTTGGCATTGTGTCGCGAACGGTTGCACTTCAAGGATTTTCGCCGTTTAAAGCGCTGGCGATCTTTATCGTGGCAGTCGTATCAGCGTTGTTTTTGCAAATGTGCTTCTACCTCATCCGTGTCAGCCTTGGATCATGGGTGCGTCCAAAGCAATTTCTAAGCAGTGGTGTCGATGCGTTTCTCACGGCGTTCTCAACAGATTCTTCAACCGCAACGATGCCCGTGACTTATCGGGGACTAATCGACAAGTTGGGGCTGCGAGAATCGTCTGCGGCGCTTGGTGCTTTGATCGGAACGAATTTTAACAACGATGGAACGGCGTTGTATGAAGCCATGTCCGCGTTGTTTATTGCTCAAGTCCTGAATTTGCATCTCAATTTAGAGCAGCAGTTCATTGTGGTATTGACTGCGATTTTTGCTTCGGTGGGAGCGGCAGGCATTCCCGAAGCAGGACTGGTGACGATGGCGCTGGTGTTTAACGCAGTAGGTTTACCGACTCAGTACATTGCGATTCTAATTACGGTCGATTGGTTTCTCGATCGCTGTCGCACCGTCCTTAATGTGATGGGAGATATGACCGTGAGTTGCCTGATCGATGGGAAAAAACCGCAAGTTCAAGCGGTCGATCAAGAACTGCCTGCCTCAACTCAATAAAACCTTGGCGCTGAAACTGGGGAGATCGATCGACAACTTTCCCCCGCTGACTTCGATCGTGCTTTGATCGTTCCAATCGTGCCAAGTGCCGTCGCCGGGAAAGTTGATCGCATAATTTTCGTAACCTCGATCAGAGAAATTCGCGACAACGACAACTTTTTCACCTGCATCGTTCGATCGCACATACGCCAAAATCTTATCTTCTGCATTGTCGAAAAAGAACTCAATGTTGTCGGTGCGTAACGATGACTTTTCGTGGCGGAGTGCGATCGCTCTTTTATAGAACTCAAACAAATCGCGATTCTGATCGAGCAATGACCAATCTAACTGATTCGGCTCGGTTGTCGTTTTAGTTTTGTGTGTGGCTTGTCCGAATTCATCGCCCATCCACAGCATCGGAACGCCGGGAGCCGTGAATTGGAGAATGGCACCAAATTTAACCCGATCGAAGGCAGGCTGATCAAAGATGCCAACATCGCCAAGCTCAACGATCATGTGTTCGCGATCGTGGGTTGCAAGATAGTTAATCACCGAAGTTGATCCGGCATAGCCTTGTTGTCGAGCATCGATCGCCTTTTTTAATTCATCTAAATTCAGTGATTCGCCTGTCAGCGCATCTTTGAGAAAGTAGCGGAAGCTTTCATGCCAACACGCATCGAACACGCCTTTCGGAGCGCAGACTTCACTTGAATCTGGAATGTGTTCTGCAATTTGATAAAAAGGCTTACCCTTGACTTCGATTTGCTCGAATAGCCAGGCAAAGAATTCATAGTTAGCAATCTGGCGTACTGCATCATAGCGAATGCCATCAATGTGATATTCGCGAATCCAGAACTGCACGATATCGCGCACAAAGTTCCAAGTCGGGCGAATATTGCGATCGCGATCATAATTCTCATAGCTCAGTTCAGGACCCCAATAGTTCGCATCATCTTCGGGGTAATGTCGATCGTGGTAGTACCAATAATCGCGATCGATCTTCAACAATGGACTTTCTTCATTTGTGTGATTGAAAATACAATCAATCAAAACGCGAATTCCGCGTGCATGACATTGATCGATAAAGTGCTGAAAGTCTGCGGGTTTACCATAGCTGCTTTCTAATGCAAAAAAGTGAAGCGGCATGTAGCCCCAGCGATAGTCGCCTGCGTATTCGGTTACGGGCATAAGCGCGATCGCATTAATGCCTAATTCACTCAGATAATCGAGCTTTTCTAGAACTTGCTTGAACTTGGTTGGATCAGAAATATCAGTTCCTTTGCCGCAAAAATCTGCAATGTGCATTTCGTAGAGAATCAAATCGCGATTTTCGGGCAGGGGTCGATCGTCGTATTGCCAAGCATAAGTATCTAAAACACGCTTGCCATCTTTGATCTGGACGACTCCATTTTCTGTTTTACGATCCATCTCTGTGATGTACGGATCGTTTGTTTCAACCCATTGATCTTTTAGTGCCGGACTGTTTGATTTTACCCGTAGTTTGTATTGATACCGCCCATCTTCGAGATCGACTTGTACCCGAAAGAACCCGTCTTCACCTTTCTGCATCGGAATGTCTTGATCAGAAAAAGAACCGACAAGATGAATCGCTTCGTTGCGCGGGGCGAACACATTAAATTCGATCGGGCTGCTCATAAATGGTAAAACTGTATTGTTCGAGAAGTATTGATCGAGTTCCACTGTTCGTGCATCTGACGCTTGAAAGATTTACAGAATTCTGCTAACCCTCTTCAGATAGATCTGTCTACCAAAAGGCAGAGATCAAATAGTTCGCATACATAGTAATATTAGATTCCCGTTTTATCGACACAGTTCGTCTTTACGCTCGATCTCGCGCTCCGTCTAGACCTTATCGGCCAACTCAATGAACGGCGAAGAAACCAATCGAAACCTCAAGCTTCAGACCTCTACCGAAATCGAAACGCCTCTAGAAAGAAAAACTCCGCCTCCCCGCTGGCGACGATTTCTGATTCCTGCACTGATTGGACTCGCGATCGTCGGTGGATTCGGCTGGGTTTTGTTTAATCGGCTGATTTTGCCGATCATGATCGCAAGCCAGATGAAAGCTCACCCGACTCCGGTACCGCTGTCAAATCCCAAAGCCACCACGATCGAAGACAGTTCCGACTATGCAGCCAGCTTAGATTCGCGTCAGTCTGTTACACTCCAGCCAAAAGTTTCCGGGCAAATTAGCGCAATTTATGTGCGACCAGGGCAGCGGGTCGAAGCGGGTCAGCCGCTGATTCAAATCGATTCGGCTCAACAGCGCGCCCAAGTTGCCAGTCGGCAGTCCGCAACCCAAACTTCTCAAGCGGAAGTCGAAACCGCGCGCGCAGATGTAGACAGCGCAAATCAAACTTTGCAATCGCTCGAAGCAAAACGCGCTACGGCTCAATCGAACGTGCAGTTAAATCAGCGCGAATACGATCGCTTCGCTGATTTGCAAAAACAAGGCGCAACCAGCCAGCAAATTTTAGATCAGCGCCTGAATGCCCTGCAAACCGCTCAAGCTGCTCTCAAACAAGCAGAAGCAGACATTCAAGCCCAACGCGCCGCAATTCAGCGCGCCCAAACCACGGTTTCTCGGAATCAGCGCGCGGTCGAACAAGCACAAGCGAACACCGCTGAAGGAGTCGCACAGTTGCAGGACTACACGATTACGGCTCCGTTTTCAGGCACGATCGGGGATATTCCGGCAAAAGTTGGGGACACCGTGAGCAATACCACTCAGCTTTTAACGGTGACGCAAAACGATCAGCTAGAAATTCAGATTCAAATTCCGTTAGAGCGCGCTTCTGCACTCCGCACCGGATTACCTGTTAAATTGTTAGACGACAAAAATCAAGCAGTGCAAACCGGGCAGATTTCCTTTATCGCGCCGAATGTTGATCCTGCAAGCCAATCGGTACAAGCGAAAGCAAAATTCACCAATACAGGAAATTTGAGAACTTCGCAGTTTGTTCGCGCTAGAGTGATTTGGGCAAATCGTCCGGGTGTGATCGTGCCGACGACTGCGATTTCGCGCTTGGGCGGAAGAGATTTTCTGTTTGTAGCGACTCCGTTTAGGGCTTCAGGATGTGCAGCACCTGCTGCTGCTCAAGGTGGCGGAAAAGTCGAAGTTACTCCAGATCAGCTAGTGGCGGCTCAAAAGCCGATTCAACTCGGCAAGATTGTCGGCAACGAGCAAGAAGTTTTAGAAGGAGTGAGCGCAAACGATCGCATCGTGACTGCTGGCATTTTACAACTGCAAAACTGTGCGCCGATCGCGGATGCCGCACAGCTTCAGCCCTCTCCTTCACCTTAATCTAAGGCGCTGATTTATGATTTTTTCAATTTCCACCTTTTTCATTAAGCGCCCCGTGTTTGCGACAGTGTGTTCGATTATGATCACGCTGCTAGGGATTGCTTGTATTCCGACCTTGCCTGTGGCGCAGTATCCAGAGATTGCACCGCCGCAAGTGAGTGTGACTTCAACGTATGTAGGCGCAAACGCTGAAGTCGTCGAATCCACCGTGACGAATATTCTGGAGCGACAGCTTAACGGAATCAACGGTGTGAAATTCATCAAGTCCACTAGCGCCAATACCGGAGTCAGCAACATTAATCTGACGTTTGACTTAGGGCGCGATCAAGATCTTGCTGCGGTTGATGTGCAGAATCGGGTGTCTACGGTGCAATCGCGCTTACCGGGACCTGTGACCCAAACCGGGGTTCAAGTTGCCAAAGCGAACAATAATTTTCTGTTAGCGATCGGGCTTTATTCCGATCGAGACGAAGCCAAAAACCAAGATCTCTACGATGATCTTTACCTCAGTAACTACGCGGACTTGTATCTCGCTGATGCGATTCGACGAATCAAGGGTGTGGGCGAAGTTCAGATCTTCGGAGAACGAACTTATGCGATGCGCTTGTGGCTTGATCCAGAACGGCTGGCAGGTCGATCGCTCACGCCGCAAGATGTCGTGCTTGCTTTGCAGCAGCAAAACGTTCAGGTTGGAGCCGGACAGATCGGACAATCTCCGGCAGTTCCAGGACAGCAGTATCAGTATTCGGTCACAGCACAAGGACGGCTGAAAGATGTTGAGGAATTCAACAATCTGGTGATCAGAACTACAAATACTGGAAGCTTAATTCGTTTGAAAGATGTCGGTCGGGCACAACTCGGAGCAGAAAATTATGGTTCACTGCTGCGATTTACAACCAACGATCGCATTACTCACCGAGGAGTTGGACTTGGCGTAAACCAACAATTCGGCAGTAATGCGCTCGATGTTGCCAAAGCCGTCAAAGCAGAAATGCAAAATCTTTCGGCAAGCTTTCCACCGGGGCTACGGTATGAAACTGCATTCGATACCACGACGTTTATTGATGCGGGTGCAAGAGAAGTTGTTCAATCGTTGATCGAAGCGGTCGTATTAGTCGTCTTAATCTTGTTTCTATTTCTACAAGATTGGCGCGCTGCATTTATTACTTCGATCGTGATTCCGATCGCGTTTCTCGGTACGTTTATCTTTGTGAAACTGCTGGGATTTTCGATTAATACACTGACGCTGTTTGGATTAACTCTGGCAACGGGGCTAGTCGTCGACGATGCGATCGTGATTATCGAAGATGTGACCCGCCGGATTCAAGACAAAGGACAGCGACCGCTCGAAGCTGCGGTCGAATCAATGAACACTTTATCTGGCGTGGTGATTGCGACTTCGCTGGTGTTAATTACAGTGTTCGTGCCTGTGGCTTTCTTTCCGGGAACGACTGGACAGCTTTATCGGCAGTTTGCGTTAACGATCGCGTTTTCAGTTGCAGTCTCAACGTTTAACGCGCTGACGTTTACGCCAATGCTGTCTGCACTGTTGCTCAGACCTGGACAGAGAAAGAGCGACAATTGGTTTTTCCGACGAGTGAACTGGGGGATTGACCGAACGAGAGAAGCTTACGCGCGAAACCTCGATCGAGCCGTTCGCCGCAAAGGATTAGTTCTCTCGTTCTTTGCAGGCGCGTTAGTTCTAACCTACTTTGCGTACAACTTTGTGCCGAAAGCCTTTATCCCCGATGAAGACCAAGGTGTCTTTATTACCGTGGTGCAAGCTCCTGAAGGAGTTTCACTCGACTATACAGAGCGAGTGTTAGAGAAAGCGGAAGCGATTCTCAAAGCACAGCCAGAAGTTGCAAACATCTTCGCATTGGGAGGATTTAGCTTTAGTGGTGCAACACCGAACAACGGTTTAATCTTTACCACGCTCAAACCTTGGGACGAAAGAACCGGAGCAAATCAATCGCTAAAATCGGTCATCGGTGGATTCTTTCCGAAACCGTTCGGACTGTTTCCCAAAATGGCATCGATTCAAGAAGCAGTCGTGTTGCCGTTTAACTTACCTGCGGTTCCAGGAATCGGGAACTTCGGCGGATTCGAGTTTCACTTACAGGATCGAACTGGCTTAGGCTTTCCGGCATTGGGGGAAACGCTAGGCAAATTTCTCACGCGCGCCTCTGCTTATCCTTCGGCACAAAATCCACAACTTTCGGGATTGCGTCCGAACTTTAACGGCAATACGCCTCAGATTTCGATCGAAGTCGATCGCGATCGCGCTTCTCAGCTTCAAGTGTCGCTACAAGATATCTTTAGCACGCTGCAAATCTTTCTTGGCTCTGCTTACATTAATGATTTCAACCAGTTCAACCGAGCTTACCGAGTCTATGTACAAGCGGATAGTCAGTTTCGATCGAATCCCGATGACATCAAACGCTTGTATGTTCGCAGTGCTGGAACCAATGGCGCACCCGGACAAATGATTCCGCTGGGTAACTTAGTTAAAGTGACTCAAACGAATGGTCCCTCGATTATCACGCACTACAA
>CAXTDB010000218.1:0-8851 GCA_964242045.1 uncultured Leptolyngbya sp.
CCTATGAGCGACACTATCCTGAACGTCCGCAATCTTCAAGTTCAATTTAAAACCGATGAGCGCGTTGTAAAAGCCGTGGATAGCATTTCGTTTCAAGTGCGACGCGGACGGACGTTAGGGATTGTTGGCGAGTCAGGGTCAGGAAAATCGGTGACATCGCTAGCAGTGATGCGACTGATTCCCAATCCGCCCGGACGGATTACTAGCGGAGAGATTTGGTTTCAAGCGGAGAATGCTTCAGAAGCGATCGATCTACTCACGCTCAGCGAAAAGCGAATGCAGGCTTATCGCGGCGAACAGATCTCGATGATTTTTCAAGAGCCGATGAGTTCGCTGAATCCGGTTTACACCTGCGGATTTCAGTTAGTTGAAGCGATTCGGCAACATCAAGAAATTTCGCAGTCAGAAGCTCGAAGACGTGCAGCTTCATTGCTTCAAGAAGTGCGCGTTCTGCCACCGGATGAGGAATTGAAACAGCGATCGCTAGAAGAACGCAATTACAAACCAATTAGCGAACCGGAACTCGATCAAGAAATTAATCGCGCTAAAACCGCAATGCTCGATCGCTATCCGCATGAATTATCCGGCGGACAGTTGCAGCGAATCATGATTGCAATGGCGATCGCGTGTAATCCCACTTTATTGATTGCAGACGAGCCGACAACTGCGCTTGATGTCACGGTGCAGGCGACGATCTTGGATCTGCTGCGAGAATTGCGCGATCGACGCGGCATGGGGATGATGTTCATTACCCACGATCTCGGCTTGATTGCAGAAATCGCCGATGATGTCGCTGTGATGTACGAAGGCAAAATCGTTGAGTATGGGTCTGTTCTCGACATCTTCTCGAATCCGAAGCATCCCTACACAAAAGGATTGCTGACTTGTCGCCCACAGCCCGATCGACGGTTGCGATTTTTGCCAACCGTTTCGGACTTCATGGATGTCTCAATGCTGCCGACCGGGGAGAAATTGATTCAGGCAAAAAGTCGCGATGTCAGGACTGCACTGGCTGAAGCAGAAGAAGTCAGTGAAGCAGAATTTGATCAACGGCTTAAAACGCTTCAGGAGAAACAACCGCTCGTTTCAGTCCAAAATCTGCAAGTTGCGTTTCCAATTCGGGGCGTATTTGGGCAAACCAAGCGCTACACAATGGCAGTAAACGATGTTTCGTTCGAGGTGTATCCAGGGGAAACGCTTGGATTAGTGGGTGAATCGGGCTGTGGTAAGTCGACCCTGGCGCGAACGCTGCTGAGATTGATTGAGCCGAAACAAGGGAAAATTTTCTTTGAGAACGAAGATATCCTCAAGCTCTCAAAAAGTCGAGTGCGTCAACTGCGCCGCGATGCCCAGATCATCTTCCAGAATCCTTACAGTTCACTCGATCCGCGCATGAACATTGGCGATGCGGTGATGGAACCGCTGCTGATTTATGGACGGGGAAACCGCAAGGAATTTAAGCAGCGAGTGGAATATCTTTTACAGCGAGTCGGACTCGATCCGAACTGGATCGATCGCTATCCGCACGAGTTTTCCGGCGGACAGCGGCAGCGGATTTGTATTGCTCGATCGCTTGCCCTCAATCCGAAATTCATCATCTGCGATGAATCGGTTTCCGCGCTCGATGTTTCCGTTCAAGCGCAGGTGTTGAATTTGCTGAAAGAATTGCAGTCTGAATTCGGTTTAACTTACGTTTTCATTTCGCATGACTTAAGCGTTGTGAAATTCATGAGCGATCGGATTATCGTAATGAATCGCGGCAAGATTGAAGAAATCGGAACCGCTGATACGATCTACAGCAAGCCGCAAACGGCTTACACTCGTCAGTTAATTTCTGCAATTCCAATTGGATCAATCGATCGCATTCGCGAACGTCAACAGCAGCGCACGGCTTAACCGTTGAGAACGCGATCGACTGAGATCGAAATTCCTGAAAATGCAACGGGTGCGATCGTTCCAGTTGTCAGCGTCATTTCCGAACTGTAATCGCCATTTTCAGGATTGCGAAACACGGTTAGCTGTGATTTTTTCAAGTTCACGACCCAATATTCACGAATTCCAACTTCAGCATAGATTTTGCGTTTAATTTGAAGATCTTTACTCAGACTGGAGTTGGAGTACTCAATTAGCCAAAAAATGTTTTCGGGATAAGGATGATGCGCGAGGTATTCTCGTCCCAACGGTTGAACGATCGCCAGATCTGGCTCTGGTTCAGAGTTGTTCGGCAACGTAATCGGCTTTGCGTCTCGAACTTTGGCAAGCGTTCCTAACACTGCAATTAAGTAATCTCGTGTTTCAGTCGCGCCGTAAGCATGAGGTTCTCCTTCCGGGGGCATTTCGACAATTTCTCCTCGCAATAACTCCACTCGTCGATCGTCTAAAATCCCCGCATCGATCATTTGGTGATACTCGTCTAGCGTCCATTTCGCGATCGTCATGCTCATCGTTTATTCCTCGTCTAGCGGCAGTCCACGCTTGATCCGACCTTTGGCAAAGTAGCGCCCGAATTGCAGTTCGTACACTTCATCTTCGTCTTGGGTTTCGACTTCGATATCCGATCGCGCATAGCTCACACACAGTAACGCATAGCCTTGCCGCTTTAGTTCTGGCGACAATCCCACCGCTTCGGGTTGTTCTAAATGCCCGGACAGTACGCGAACAGCACAAGTGGTACAAGCTCCATTGCGGCAGGAAAACGGCAGTTCGACTCCTTGAGTTTCACCGGATTGGAGAATATAGCGATCGCTTGGCACTTCAAAAGTATAAAACTTGTTTTTCTGGCGATGATAGACTCGAACAGTATGAAACTCAGTCATGTTTATTATTTTGAATCGTCTGTATTCACTGTAAGACTTTTCTCGCTGAAGTTAGCATTTGCTCGATTTTGCCATTCTTCCGCTTGTCTCAGCAAATCTGCGACAACATTCTATTAGCCTGCGTTGCCGCCTTGGTACTCCGCCATTTGTTGCTGAATTGCTGCTTGAAGTTTAATGTCAAAGTCTGGATCATCGATCGTCGTAATCACAGGACGGGAACGTTCTCTGCGTCTTGCTAGATAAGCTTGAAATGCAGCAGTATCATCCCGATGAGTCAGAAAATAACGTCTTAACTCTTGGTAAGACATCGCTGAATAATCAACTGGATTCATCACTGAACCTCCCCGCTTGGTGTAACTTCAAACTCAATTTCTTCATTTTGACCTGCCAAAATATATAAATTTTGAGTTCGACCATCAATACAAATAAGGTGGAGCGGTTGCAACGTCAAATACGTCAGGTAGTAGCTAATTCGGTACAAACATTCTAACTGTGCGACGGTCGGCATTCCACACCATAACTCAAACAATATGCTCCGATTATATCTATCTGGTTGTATCTGGCATAAAAGTGTTTTGCCGATTTAATTTGCTTTTTCGATCACAGATTTGAGGTTAGATCGATCGCGATTTGATGCAATTTCAGCCGGAGCGGTCGGAACTCTGCCCCATTGATTCGCAAATGTGTTTACTAACGCTTCTTGTCCCGCGCGAAATCCTTCTAAATTCGCTCCGCCACCATTCATGATCACAAACCAAACAATCCCTTTTTGGCTCGTGGGTAATGCACCCGCTAACGCACTCACCGCATCGAGACTGCCTGATTTTGTCACCAGTCCGGTTGGGAGTTTGCGCCCTTCGAGAATGCCTTTATCGGTTCCGACGATCGCGAAAATGTCCCCGATCGTCATTTTTGCAGGTTTGAGCAATTGATCGATCGCTAAAAACATCGAACAGACCGCGCGCGGTGAAATGCGATTCTCAACCGCTAAGCCTGAACCATTGACGAGAATCACTTCAGTTTGGGGAACGCCTGCGGCTTGAGCGGCTTTGAGTGAGACAACTTTTGCACCACCGATCGAGCTTGATATAATTTCCGCCATTGCATTATTGCTGTAGCGATTCATCTTTTTCAACAGTTCTGCTAGGGGCAACGATTGATGGGTAGCGATCGTCGTAAACTTCGGCGGATTGGCGGCAACTTTTACGGAACCCGCGATCGCAATCTGAGGTTTCGGAGTACCAGCGGGTAAAGTTTGATATTGTTCGATCGCTTCATTCGACCAAGTTTTTGCATTCAAGCTTTGCTTAAACAATGTGCCTGATTTGCCTAAGTCCGTCTCGAAGTTCATGAAAAAGCGACCTGTAACAATCAAATCGCCTGTAACTTGTTTGATTCGTTGTTGAGATAAAGCATTTCCGAGCGCGATCGCTTCTTCCCACACAAAGAACGGATCATCACCGCCTTGAACAATCAGATCGCCTTTCACAACACCGTTTTCAATTGTTCCAGTGGTTCCAATAACAGTTTGAAACCGATGATCAACTCCGTATGTTTGTAGTGCAGCGAGCGAAGTTGCAACCTTGGTGAGCGATGCGGCTGAAAGCGGAGTTGTACCTTGATGATTTGCAAGTAAAGTCTTACCTGCTTGAATCCAAATCCCTTGGGCGCTTTGGGGATAGCCTTGAGCCGCGAGTTTCGAGAGATACTGTTGCACGATCGCGCTTGTGCTTGGATCTGGAGTGGTCGGCGCGAGGGCTAACGGAGCAGTGGGCACAGATGGTAACACAAGGTTACGACTTGCTTCTTCAGGTTTGGAATTTGTTGCAGTCGGAGCTTTTGCAGCTTCTGGATTGGTGCATCCGATCAGCAGAAACAAACTGACAAACAAGGCAGAAGCAGAGTAACGCATGGAAAAATGAGCGAAGAATCGGAATTTAGCTTAGCTCATTTTTGCAAGGTTGAATCTTTATCGATCGTATACTCTCAGACACCCAGAAGTGATCCGAGATGTCTGAGCAATGTTTACCGAGGAATTAACCGTTGCCGTCCACCAATTCCAGGATTAAATAGAGCGGCAAGTTCTGATTCGGGTAAGCGATCGAGCCATTGCTCGATTTCCGATTCCGTTAGAGCGTAACCACGTTCGTTGGCAATTTTCACAAGGGCTTGAGGATCACTGTTCGCTTGTAACCGAACTTGAAGCGCGTCATCTTTTTGAACAGCTTTGAAGAATGCAGCAGCATGATCTTGCGACATAGCAAAGTTCCTCGCAAATAATTAAACCGTCAACATAGAGAGAAATCGTAGCGCTAAGATCTCTATGCTTTTAGGCTAAAGGATTCTGAGAAGGTCGAGCCAGACTGACATCAAAATTGATTAGACTGTAACTACGTATTAATGTATCTTTGCGATTTTTGAACCTCACCTGTGAAAGTTATCTTGTTTGATTTTGACGGCACGATCGTCGATAGTGTTCACGCTGGCACTGTTATTACCAATCGTTTAGCCATTGAATTTGGATTTCCCCCATTCGATGATGAAACAATTGAAAAAACTGGGGTCGAGAGAGGCACTGAAGCGATCGAAGATTCCCGTCTGGCAATTACCGTTTCTGATTCGCCGATTAAGCCAAGAGCTAAATCGAGAAATTCCCCACCTACAGCTTTTTCCGGGAATGAAAGAAACACTGCTGGAACTAAAACAGCAAGGACATTTTCTAGGCATTGTTTCGACGAATTCTGTAAAAAATATTCAAGAATTTCTCAGAATTCAAAATCTCACCACAACGTTTGATGTCGTTTTTGCAAGTTATGCCTTGTTCGGTAAAAGTCGGTTAATTCAGAAAATCATCCGGCAACAAAGACTACAGCCGAATCAAATCTATTATGTCGGTGACGAAACTCGCGATATCGAAGCCGCAAAGAAAAGCGGAGTGCAATCGATCGCCGCAACTTGGGGATTAAATTCGGCTGAAATTCTGATGGAAAATTACCCTGATTTTCTGATTGATTGCCCTAAAGAATTACTTCATTTGTTGATTGACAAAGTGTAATTTGCTTCGCTTTGTATCATCGATTACGAGTCGATCGTGACTTTCTATAGTTGGTCTTAAAGAACGCTCCGTTCTTGGAATGCCTTCTTAAGATAGAAGTAAGTGCATTTCTGACTTAGCTAGTCTACAGAAGTGTGAATGTGAAAACCCTGAGTCTCAGGGAGGAAAATCGAATGGTCGATGCTCATCCGCTGCTACTTGATCGCGATTCAATTCTCGATCGAGATTGCATGACGCTCTCGCGCCATGTCCTCGAACAACTGAATAGTTTTTCAGCCGAAGCGCAGGATCTCAGCGCGATTATGACGCGGATTGCACTGGCTGGAAAGCTGATTGCTCGTCGTCTAAGTCGAGCCGGATTAATGGACGGCGTTTTAGGCTTTACGGGCGAAACCAATGTTCAAGGCGAATCCGTCAAGCGCATGGATGTCTATGCCAACGAAGTCTTTATTTCTGTGTTCAAACAGAGCGGTCTAGTGTGCCGTCTGGCTTCAGAAGAGATGGACGAGCCTTACTACATTCCAGAAAACTGTCCGATCGGACGCTATACCTTACTGTATGACCCGATCGATGGCTCCTCGAATGTCGATATCAATATCAATGTGGGATCGATTTTTGCGATTCGGCAGCAAGAAGGAGAAGACACAGACGGCAAGGCGCGCGATTTGTTACAGAACGGACGTAATCAACTGGCAGCAGGATATATTCTGTACGGACCGAGTACGATGCTGGTTTACTCGATCGGGAATGGAGTTCACTCGTTTGTGCTTGATCCCAGCTTAGGAGAATTCATTCTGGCAGACGAAAACATTCGCGTTCCGGATCACGGTCCAATCTACAGCGTAAATGAAGGGAACTTCTGGCAATGGGAAGAATCGTATCGCGACTTCATTCGATATGTTCATCGGCATGAAGGCTATACCGCACGGTACGGGGGTGCTTTGATCGGCGATTTTCATCGCATTTTGTATCAAGGTGGTGTCTTTCTTTATCCTGGCACTGGAAAGCAGCCTGAAGGCAAACTCAGATTGCTATACGAAGCTTCACCGTTAGCCTTTTTGATCGAGCAAGCGGGCGGGCGCGCTAGTACTGGAACCCAAGACATTCTCGATTTTGTGCCAGATAAACTTCATGCCAGAGTTCCCTTGATTATCGGTAGTAAAGATGATGTAGCGCTGGTTGAATCATTCGTGAAAGAGCGCATTCGAGAAAAGACCGCTTTAGGAACAGCATCTTAGTTCCCACCATACCTAAATAGGAGCAGACCCCGATGACAGCAGCAAATCACCTCTTAGAAATCAAAGATTACGGTCAAAGCATCTGGATGGATAACTTGACTCGTGATCTGATTCAATCCGGCGAACTCAAGCGTATGATCGACGATCGAGGATTGCGCGGGATCACTTCAAACCCCGCCATTTTTGAAAAAGCGATCAACGGAAACAAAATCTACGATGCTGACATTGATGCAGGTATTCAAGCTGGAAAAACGCTGCTTGAAATCTATGAATCGCTAATCTTTGAAGATATTCGCGCGGCGTGTGATATCTTCTTGCCGATCTACGAAGAATCGGGCGGATTAGATGGCTACATCAGCATTGAAGTGCCGCCGAACATTGCCAACGACACTGAAAAGACGATCAGCGAAGCTCGTCGCTACTACAAAGAGATTGGTCGTCCGAACGTGATGATCAAGATTCCCGGAACTTCGGCAGGCTTGCCAGCGGTCGAAGACGCGATCGCAGACGGGATCAACGTCAACGTAACGCTCCTCTTCTCAGTTCAAAGCTATGTGAACACCGCTTGGGCGTACATTCGCGGACTCGAAAGACGGGCTGAAAAAGGCGAAGACATCAGCAAAATTGCTTCAGTTGCAAGCTTCTTCCTCAGCCGGATCGACATCAAAATCGATGAAATGATCGATGCGAAGCTCAGCAAAGGAGTTGATACTCCAGAGCAAGAAGCGAAGCTCATTGCAGTCAAAGGAAAAGTTGCGATCGCTAACGCCAAAATCGCGTACCAAGAATACAAAAAGATCATTGCTGATCCCCGCTGGTTAGCGCTGAAAGAAAAAGGCGCAAACGTCCAGCGACTTCTCTGGGCAAGCACCAGCACCAAAAATCCGGACTACAGCGATGTGATGTATGTCGATGAACTGATCGGACAAGACACAGTGAATACGTTACCGCCGAATACGATCGAAGCGTGTGCGGATCACTGCGATGTGGCTCCTCGGATTGATACCGATGTTGATGAAGCTTACAACTTGATTGAAAGCCTGAAAGATCCAGACATCAATATCAACTTGGCGCAAGTCATGACCGAACTGCTCGACGAAGGCATCGACAAATTCATTCAGCCGTTTAATTCGCTGATGAGTTCGATGCAAGAAAAAGTCGATCGACTTGCCAAAGTCTAAGAAGCACTGCGGAGGTTAGAAGCTTGCTAATCTCCGCCTTGATTTTTCATCCTTCATCACATTACTATGGTTACTCTTTTACAGAATCCGCTTCGGGTTGGACTGCAACAGCAACGGATGCCCGAACCGAATATCATTGTATTCTTTGGCGCATCGGGTGACTTAACTAAACGCAAACTCGTTCCTGCGCTGTATCACCTCAAACGTGAACGACGACTTCCACCAGAATTAACGATCGTTGGCGTTGCTCGTCGCGAATGGAGTGACGACTATTTTCGCGAACAAATGCGTGAAGGAGTCGAAGAATATTCTGATGGAGTCGGCTCGGATGCGCTCTGGCAAGATTTCGCTCAAGGATTGTTCTACTGTCCCGGCGACATCGACAATCCCGAAAGCTATCAGAAACTCAAAGACCGACTGACTGAAATCGATGGTAAGCGAGGCACAAGAGGCAATCGCGTTTTCTATTTATCGGTTGCACCAAAATTCTTCCCGGAAGCGATTCGGCAGTTGGGTGATGCGGGAATGCTCAAAGATGCTCAAAAAACGCGGCTTGTGATC
>CAXTDB010000219.1:0-8726 GCA_964242045.1 uncultured Leptolyngbya sp.
TGTCGCAGGTTCGATTCCTGCCATGCTCGTTAAGTTGAACTCTTTAAAGGTTAATAGCTTTTGAGGAGTTTGCTATTTTTAGCTTGATAAACAGATTGATAAAAGCTAGAGGAATTACGCAGCTAACTTACTTCGAGCGAGTTGAAATTGACTGCGAACGAATGTGTTGCTGCTAATGGCTGTTTTATGAAGCATCGATAAAATAAAGCTTGAAAAGCTGTTCGATATGGGGAGCGGTTACGTTCTCGATTTCTCGAATAAAACTTTTCAAGAGTTTATACTCGAAAATACGAGAATTGATATTTATGAGAGCAAGTACGATTATGCTAGTGGATCTAAGGCAAATCGACTAAGGGCATTTTGGGAGAAAGAATCTAACATTATTACTGGAAGATTAATTTTAAACCTACTAGATTACTGGAGAACTCAGAAGCTAATAAACTATAGAGGCATAAGTTCAGCAGAGCAATCCTTGCTCTACGAATGTTCTGCAATAGCAGAGAGGCTCATACAGGAGAATCTTGTTGAAAGTATGGATGCAATTCAACTGTACTCTAGCGATAAAGACTTTTCCGTATTGGCAAAATCCATAAGAAAAAGTATTGAGAACAATGAACCAGAAGTTGCTCTAGACAGGCTACATACTTTTGTAGTGAAGTATACACGGAGGCTCTGTGACAAACATGAGATTAGTTACGATAGAAGTAAGCCATTACACAGCCTTTACGGAGAATACGTTAGGTATCTCAGACAAAATGGCCTGATTGAGTCACAAATGGCAGAAAGAATTTTGAAGTCTTCAATCTCAATTTTGGAGTCCTTCAATGACGTTAGAAATAATAGAAGCCTTACTCATGACAATCCTATTTTGAATTATCACGAAAGCGTTTTAATATTCAACAATGTTTCAAGCGCAATTAAGTTTATAGAAGCAATTGAAAAAGGAAACTCAGGAGTTGATGAGCGAGAGAACTTCAAGCAGAGTGGGAAGATATTCCCTTCTGAGGTGAGTCGCTTCATGATGCTGCTTCTACAATCAACGTAGGTTATCTACCTCGGTAACATGAACACTTCAATTTTTAACCAAGTGATTGAGCAACTACGCGGAATGCCAGAAGGTTCCCAAAAGCAAGTCCTAGAGTTTGCTAAAACCTTGAATCATTCAGCTATTCGAGGCGTTCCGGGTTCTCAACTTCTACGCTTTGCAGGCACAATTACATCCGATGATATTGCGCTAATGCGGGAAGCGATCGAGCAAGATTGTGAACAGGTTGATATAAATGACTGGTAGATATTTGTTAGATACAAATATCATCATTGCGCTGTTCGCAAATGAAGAGAGCGTCAGAAGTCAATTTGCACAGGCAGAAGTGTTCCTTTCGAGCATTGCAGTGGGAGAGTTGTATTATGGCGCGAGGAAATCAGCCCGAACTACTGCAAATTTAGAGCGAATCAATGAATTGGTTACTGAAAGTACTGTGTTGCATTGTGACGTTGAGACAGCGCAGCACTACGGAGGGATTAAAGCCAAGTTGCGGATTAAGGGGCGACCACTTCCGGAAAATGATATTTGGATTGCTGCGATCGCGCTTCAACACAAATTGATACTAGTAACGCGCGATGCTCACTTTCAAGAAGTTGAGAATTTACAAAGAGTCGCTTGGTAAACAACTTGGAAAATTAGCCGATGTCGATCGAGATTACCCTAACGCCAGAACTAGAAGAGCAACTCCGCAAAAAGGCACTTGAGCAAGGGCAAGATATCAACCTTGTTGCCACAGAGCTTTTAGCAAGTGTACTCGCATGGGAAGTTCAGGACTCAGAGGAAGCAATCGAAGACATCCAACAAGGCTTAGATGATTTTGAAGCGGGGAATTTTCGCTCTTTTGATGAATTTGCTGCTGAACAACGTCTTAAATACAACTTGCCCACGTGAGCTATCGGGTTGAAATTTCGAGTATTGCGGAAGCAGAGGCAGTGTATTTCTGCGGCTGTCAAAAGTTACATCTTCTGCTTAAGCAGGCGAGTGGTACAGTGAGTTGCTGAAAGCGATCGAGTTTTTATCGAACATCTGCCGATTTCACTGGGGTTTGCAATCTTAGCATTACAATGCAAATCATCAGCCATAATAGCCCGATCGCATAGCCTGCAAGAATATCGGTCGGATAGTGAACGCCTAAATAAAGCCGACTCAGACCGATCGCGCCGATGATCAGAACACTTGCGGTGTAAATTAATTTTGCTGATTGTGGAAATCGAGTCGCTAGTACATACGCCCAAAACCCATACAAAACAAGCGATCCAAGCGCATGACCACTCGGAAAGCTATAAGAAGTTTCTGCAATCAAGCGTGTCCACAGTAGCGGACGAGGACGCACAAACACTAATTTCAGCCCTTGATTGAGAACGAGCGCGCCTAAGCAAGCGATCGCTAACATTTTCGCTTCTGTCCATCGTTGCCGCCACAGCAACCACCCTAATCCAACGATCACAATCACGACCACGACCTCCGGATCGCCCAAGCGCGTAATGCTCAGCATCAATCGATCGAGCATTGGATTTGCCCATTGATGAATTCCGAGCAGAATCCTCGTATCCAGTTGAAAACTTTCTTTTTCTAAGATTTCTTGACTTAGCCAACCAATAAAGACTAGCAGCAGCAAACAAACAATTAAACCGACTGTTCCAATCGTGGCAATCAGCGTTGCAAGCCGGGGACTAACAGAACGAAACCAAAATCGGGTGAGCCTTTCCATATCAGATCGCGAGAAACAAATGCTTGAGAAAGTTTTGCACAGCATAGCCTGCAAATGTCAAGAACTTGAAAAGCTGCGAGAATCTTGATCTTTTCAAGTTCTTGACAGTCTTTTCGTAAAGTTGCCGGAGACGAGGCTGCGATCGGGATGTCGATCGCTCCTCTCACCTGATTTAATTCCTAGCAGTGCTAGGAATTTTTTTATTCATCTTTCCAAGTTCTTGACTTTCAGTTTCTACAGTGAATTTACAAATCAATGGAGTCCGCTCGATGAAAACTTCAACAAAACTCGTTTTAGGAACTACAATTCTCGGCACGATCGCGCTTAGCGGAATTGCTAAATTTGTTTCTGCGTCTCAACCTCAATCTATCGTTGCCATGATTTCAGAAAAGAGCGACGGAGATGGGGAAACAAACGATGATGCTCAAGAAGTCAAAAAGCTCCAGCCTCTCGCAAAAATTTCGGCTGAACAAGCTCAGCGAACCGTTGAAGCGGCTGAAAAAACGAAAGCGAGTCGGGTCACGCTAGAAAATGACGATGGCAATTTAGTGTATACAATCGTCGTTGAACAGAAGGAAGTCAAAGTCGATGCTGGAAACGGAAAGATTCTCTACTCAGAAGCTTTGCAGAACGGTAAGGATAACAAGGACAGTGAGCATGAAACTCGTCCCCGTAGTAGTGTTCAGGTTTCTTCTGATGACAAGTAAGGAATACTTTCTTCAAGTGATGCCACAGTTTTGAAATGCGACATCTTTCTGAAACGGCGTATCTAGTGGCAATGTATCGGGCACTCGAAACAGAGCGATCTAACGCTTTGTTTCGAGATCCGTTTGCGCGGCGATTGGCAGGAGGGCGCGGTGAAATGCTAGTCGAGATTGTGGGCGATCCTCAGCAGAATAGAACTGCGATCGCGATTAGAACTTCTGCGATCGATCAATTGCTTCAGCATGTGTTAGCAACAGAATCGATCAGGACAGTGCTAAATTTAGCGGCTGGCTTTGATACTCGCCCTTACCGCCTTGCTCTCCCTGCTTCACTGCGTTGGATTGAGGTTGATTTGCCGGAGATTTTGCAAGAAAAAGCGTACAAATTAAAGCATGAGCGATCGCACTGTCGGCTAGAGCGGATTGAACTGGATCTAACTGATCGTGCGCTAAGAAGCGCTTTGTTTCAGCAGATTGATGCTTTAGGAGATTCCGTTTTAATTGTGACAGAAGGACTGTTAATGTATCTATCTGAAGCACAAGTGAGTGAACTTGCGATCGATTTGGCGAACTATTCGAGCTTTCGATGGTGGCTATTTGAGATGGCTGCGCCGACTGTATTGCAATTCGCCAAAACGGATGCAGGACAACATCGCTTTGATCAGTGCTTTGCTCAAGGACAGCAATCATTTTTGTTTGCGCCTGAATCTGGAACTGATTTTTTTCAGCAGTACGGATGGACGGTGAGCGAGTTTCGATCGATTTGGCAAGAAATTAATCGATCGCGCTCGAATCGATGGCGCGATCGATTGATTCAGCAAATGATGCGGCATTTTGCTCATCAGCGCTGGGAAGCTTTTAATCAGAGCGGTTTCGTGCTACTCAAACGTTCTTGCAATAGGCAGACGAACTGTAAAGCAGCTTCCTGAACCAAGCTCGCTCTTAACACTGATCGTTCCGCCATGTGCTTGTACGATCGTTTGCGCGATCGCCAACCCTAAGCCTGCTCCATCGGGGTACGATCGTGCAGCATCCGCTCGCCAAAATCGATCGAATACTCGTTCAAGATGTTCGGGTGCAATTCCGATTCCCGTATCTATCACTTTCACAATGAGTCGCTGCTTTATCTGAGTTGCTTGAACTGTTATAGTTTCTTGTTCGGTATAGCGCAGCGCATTGCTAATCAAGTTAGTAAACAATCGCGTCAATTGTCCCGCATCGCCGAATAGGTCTAGATCCGGTGCGATCTCAGCATTCAATTTCAGTTGTTTGACTTCTGCTTGCGGCTGGTAAAGCTGAACAAGTTGCTGTAAAACGCTCGATAAATGCACTAACTGTCGAGCTTGAATAACCGCTTGATCTGATCGCGCTAACAGCAATAAATCTTCGGTCAAATGAGCCATTTGATCAGTCGCACTGGCGATCGCGCTAAATTTCTCGATATCCGTCGATCGCATTCCTTCTGGGTATTTCAGCGCTACAGCCACATTGCTTTTAATTGCCATTAGCGGACTGCGTAGTTCATGCGAAGCATCGGCAGTGAATTGCTTTAACTGTTGAAAGCTTGCTTCGATCGACTGCATCGCTTGACGAGTCAGCCAAATGCCGCCCACCGCACTCAAAATCAACGCCAGCACAATTCCGCCGCTCAAACCTAAATCAAGTTTTTGCAGCGTTTCATCACTTTCTTCGAGCGACTGACTAGCGCGAACGTACCCGACTAATCGCCGATCGCGGTTACTCAAAATCGGCAAGGTCACGACTTGAATTCGGGGTGTAGACGGCTGGATTTGCAGCATTTCCCGATGAGAAAACGGCAGAGTCGCGATCGCATTCCCTTGCTGAAAGACTAACTGTTGCTGCGAATCAAACCACTGTAAACCTTGACTACGGGCAATCAAATCTGAGGTCGAAAAATCCTGCCCGACTTCGAGCTTACCGTTTTTTAACTCTGCACTACTGACGGCTGATTGTCCCAATTCAATCAAATTATTCGTCGATTGCTGCCGCAAACTATGAGCAAACACCCAGCGAACCACGATCGCGAACATTGCCAAGATCGAAGCAAACACTAATAGATACGAAACTAACAGGCGATATTGAATCGGCTTAAATACGCTCATGTCCGTTTGCAACAGGTTGCCCCAACCGATAGCCCAATCCGTAAACCGTTTCAATCAGATCTGCTGTACAGCCTGCTGCTTTAAGCTTACGGCGCAAATTCGTTAAATGCGTTTTGATCGTTTCCTCGCCTGATGGCTTATCGAATTCCCACAATCGATCAAGCAATTGTGATTTGGTCAAAACTTGAGTTGGATGGCGCAAAAAATGTTCGAGCATTTGATACTCTTTGGGCGTGAGCAATACCGGAACGCCCGCATACGTGACGGTACAATTTCTCGGATCAAGCTGGAGTTGGTCGTAGCTTAAAATTGGCGGTTTGGTTTCTAAACTGCGACGCGATAAGGCGCGAATTCGGGCAGCAAGTTCTTCGAGTTCAAACGGTTTCACTAGGTAATCGTCGGCTCCCGCATCGAGTCCGATAATTTTATCCATTGTCGTATCGCGTGCAGTCAACATGAGAATAAGCGCTTGAATTCCCGCCGATCGCAATCGTTTGCACAAGGTAATGCCGTCGAGTTTTGGCAGCATCAAGTCGAGCAAAATCAAATCATACTGCTGAGATTGTGCTGCTTCCCAGCCTGCTAAACCGTCGATCGCAATTTCAACAAGATGATGCTGATGTCTGAGATCTTCGGCGATCGGTTGAGCAATTCGGCGATCGTCTTCGATTAACAAAATTCTCATTGCGTTAACGTTCCTTGCGATCGATGAACATTGATGCAATGTCATCGAGAAAACACACTAGCTCCACCTTCAAGTGCGACACTAAATCGCCGCGATCGAGGGCTTCAGTCTCATGCGAACTTTTCCCACACCCGATGCTTTACGACGCTTTCCTTTTGGTTTAGCCGATCTTGCTTTGCTGCTCGGTTTTTTCGTACTGTTGGCACTCGTGGCGCGTGTGGGAGCCGGAACGCTCGTGAGTTTTCGCCCGCCTGATATCCTTCCCGGTGTTGATCTGAACCCTGCTAATTTACCGTATTACGCTGCACGATCGACGCTGCGAATGTTTATTGCGTTGTTTTTCTCGATCGTCTTTACGCTGAGCTACGGCTATATTGCCGCAAATAGTCAGCGAGCCGAGCGGATTATGATTCCGCTGCTGGATATTTTACAATCGGTTCCAGTCTTGGGCTTTTTGTCGATTACAGTGACGGGATTTATCGCGCTATTTCCAGGTAGTTTGTTGGGATTAGAAGCAGCATCGATTTTTGCGATTTTTACCAGTCAAGTTTGGAATATGACGTTTTCGTTTTATCAGTCGCTGCGAACTGTACCGCGCGAACTAGATGAAGCAGCGACGCTTTATCAATTGTCGGGTTGGCAACGGTTTACAAAGCTCGAAGTCCCTTCTGCAATGATCGGTTTAGTTTGGAATGCGATGATGAGCTTCGGGGGCGGCTGGTTTTTCGTGGCTGCAAGTGAAGCGATTAGCGTACTAAATCAGAAATACACGCTGCCGGGAATTGGATCGTATGTCGCATCAGCGGTAGCGGCTGAGGATTTAACTGCATTGGGATGGGCATTAGGCACGATCGTCATTGTTATCGTACTCACCGATCAATTGTTTTGGCGACCTGTGGTGGCTTGGTCAGATAAGTTTCGACTTGAACAAAGTGCAGCGGTCGAACCCCCTCGATCGTGGTTATATGACTTACTCAAAGCAGCGCGAATTCCTCGCTATCTAGGACAGGCATTTACTCCGATCGCGGAACGACTCAAACGCGGATTGTCGTTGCTGACTCCACCCCGACAAAAGCATCCAATCGAATCGAAGTCGGGAAGCGATCGCGTTTATCATTTCATACTTTTACTTGGAATTGGAGCTTTACTGTATGCAGGACTGCATTTTATTTTGGCAACAGTTGGACTTGCAGAAGTATGGAAAGCCTTCATTCTAGGATTGCTTACACTGCTGCGGGTCACGGTTCTACTGATATTTGCTTCAGTCGTTTGGACACCGATCGGAGTCGCGATCGGGTTTAATCCGCGATTGGCACGATTGCTGCAACCCGTGGTGCAATTTCTTGCCTCGTTTCCGGCGAATTTTATCTTTCCTTTCGCGACTTTGTTTTTTATCCATGCCAATATCAGTTTGGACTGGGGCAGCATTTTACTGATGGCATTGGGGGCGCAGTGGTACATTCTGTTTAATTCGATCGCTGGAGCGATGAGCATTCCAACCGATCTACGCGAAATGGCAGCCGATGTTGAACTCAAAGGATGGAAACGTTGGCAGAAGTTGATTATTCCCGGCATCTTTTCGGCTTGGGTGACAGGCGGCGTGACGGCAAGTGGTGGAGCCTGGAACGCTAGTATTGTGTCTGAGATTGTGTCTTGGGGACAAGCGACACTCACAGCCAATGGGTTAGGAGCTTACATCGCAGATGCTACAAGTGCTGGAGATTGGGCGCGAATTACGCTCGGAATCGGGATGATGAGCTTGTTTGTTGTTGGGATCAATCGGGTATTTTGGCGGCGTTTATACAGACTTGCAGAAACGAAATACCATTTGTAGGAAGAACGATCGATGAATTCATTAATCAAAGTTGATCACGTTTATAAAAGCTTTCCGCTTCCCGATGGCAAAGGCGAGTTTAACGTCCTGCGGGAAATCAATCTAGAAGTGCGATCGGGCGAAGTGTTAGCCCTTTTAGGTAGAAGCGGCAGCGGTAAAAGTACGCTGCTGCGAATTATGGCGGGATTGATTCCGCCAAGTCAGGGTAAAGTCTGGAGCAACGATCGACCTTTACGCGGCGCAAACCAAGATGTGGCGATGGTGTTTCAGAGTTTTGCATTGTTGCCTTGGCTAACCGTGCAAGAAAACGTGGAACTCGGATTAGATGCGCGCGGTGTGAAGCGGACAGAACGACGCAAAAAAGCATTAAGCGCGATCGATTTAGTCGGACTCGATGGATTTGAAAGTGCTTATCCAAAAGAGCTATCTGGCGGGATGAAACAGCGAGTCGGATTCGCGCGGGCATTTGTGCTTCAGCCGCAAGTGCTGTTTATGGATGAACCGTTCAGCGCTCTCGATGTTTTAACTTCTGAGAACTTACGCGGCGAAGTTGACGATTTGTGGAATGCAGGCACGTTTCCTTCTAAAAGTATTTTGATCGTGACTCACAATATCGAGGAAGCG
>CAXTDB010000220.1:0-275 GCA_964242045.1 uncultured Leptolyngbya sp.
CTTGCTGTCTCAGGAAACCACCCTGAAGGCTGGGATGAAGAACAAGCGACTGCGGACAGGCTGGGATGAAGATTATTTGCTCAAAGTGCTACTTAAATAAGATGCGTTTGCCCTGGTGATGCTCCAGGCTGTCCTTGGCTGAAAAACAATGCGCTAAAATCTTGGTCGCCCAGAAAGGAGCTAAGGTGATCTGCCATTGTGATGCAAAGATTGCCTTTTGGGAAAATCGCTCTCGCAACTTTAGCCGTTTCTGTTGGGACAACGTAGCGAGATTG
>CAXTDB010000220.1:285-8656 GCA_964242045.1 uncultured Leptolyngbya sp.
TCAAACGACACCTCGTGGATCGTCATCCAAATTCTAAATGAGGTGCAACCGAACCGCCTTATTTGTTAAGCAATATTTCGCCACCAGTATCAAACCTGGACAAGAAACCAGCGCGACACAGGCGGGTTGGCGACAGCTAGAGACCCTGCCCAGCCAACCGATCATAATTGTCGCGACAACTATGATCGAAGCCGAAAGTTATATGCAGCGGGAAATCTGTTGTGAATTCCGGAAACTATGGCACTAAGAATGGAAAAGAATTCCGGAAATTATGGCAGCTAACTTATTCATGACGCAGCAGGTTGAACATTGTCAATGCTTTTGTCTTTGTCAGTACTTTTCAACTTTGCTGAGGTAGCGGAGTCGGGGAGATCAAGATCAAGCTTGCGTCCTTTCAAGCGGTAGGAAGGACCAGAGAGTTTGAGATAGTCCCCATGATGCAAGGTGCGGTCAATGATAGCTCTTGCAAGCTCTTCGTCATGCAGCACTCGACCCCATTGAGCTAACGGTTTATTCGTAGTGAACAATGTGGGCTTGCCCTGATGATAGCGATGGTCAACGAGTTGAAAGAGAACATCAGCAGCACCTGCACCATAGCCGAGATAGCCCATCTCATCAATCACCAGCACATGCGGCTAGATGTAAGGTTTGAGTGCGGCATTGCGGTCGGGAGCAATGCGAAGTTCATTGATCAACGAAGCAGCGGTTGCAAACCGAGCCATAAAGCCGTTTTGAATCGCTTTGTAAGCAATGGCAATACAAAGATGGGTTTTTCCAGTTCCCGGTGGACCTTCTAAGATCAGACAGCGGTGGTCACTGACGAGTTCAGGACCGAGAAAGCGACCGAGCATCTGACGTTTGAGATCACTTCTGAAGGTAAAGTCAAACGTTTCAATCGTGGCATGAAAGGGAAACTTGGCACGAGCAACTAAGGTCGCAATGCGAGCTTCAGTCCGTTGAGCGACTTCTTCAGTCAGCAAACGTTCGAGAAAAGCAGGATATGACCATTGTTCGCGTTCGGCAATCGGAATCAAATCGTTGACCACGCGATTGACCGTGGTGAGTCCTAATCGCTTACATAAGAGTTCTAACGTCATTGGATTAAGTTTGTCAATGCTAAAGAACAATCAAAACAAACAGAAAGCTATCAAGCCGAAACAGAACACTAAAATCAAACCAGAATCACTAAGATGGATGCAAAAGCGACAATAAATCACAAGCGTTTGCATTCTCAGTCGCAATCGCGATGAGATACTCCGCGCCAAAGCAGCGTTGTTCAGTGGCGAGTGCGATGGCTGCCAGTAAATCGCTCCGTCCAATGCGTTGGTATAGCTCATAAATCTGCTCAATGTCTTTCTCCCAACCTTGCGGACGACGATGCACTAATTCGGTGAAGTAGGGTTCGACACTGGCATCGAGATCCAGCAGTAATTGTCGTTGTGCGTAAGGCTTACCGCGACGAAAGCGAAATAGCTCTTGGGCATGATCAAACTGCACACTGCTGCGTCCATTTTCTGGGAATCTCGGATGCTCACAGACCTTGCGCTCACCCAAGTAAATCACGACCTTCGATTGTTGCAGATGCAAGGTCACGGTTTGTCCAATCGTCGCGGCAGGAACTGAATACTCAATGCCGCGATAATGCACTCGTGCGGTCGGTCTCACAATCGCGCTGACTTTGAACGCATAGGTGTTAGCCGAATGTCCACACGGCTTGAGCGATTCTCGCACCAATCGAGCTTGCGGAATTTCTCCCGTCGCATCACACACCCGCTCGGTGTTGACGTAGTCCACCCAATCGCACAATTGCGCTTCGAGGTCAGCGCGATCTACAAAGCTGCGCCCACAGAAGAAGTTGCTTTTGACAAAGCCGACCAGGTTCTCGACGGAGCCTTTTTGCTGCGGTCGGTAGGGGTAGCACGCTAAGGGAATAAAACCACAATCAATCGCTAACTGTCCAAAGCGTTGTGTCCAGTTGACTCGGACGGTTCCATCGTCGAGCACCTCGCGGGACTGCACTACCGTACTCATGTTGTCGAATACACTCATCAAGGGAACCCCACCAAAATGAGCAAAGGCACTCAGCAAACTTCGCACCACTGTTTCTTGTTGTTCATTGTCCACGACTTGCACATCGACAAAGCGCGAGTACTTCAACCGCGACACAAAGAACCGGATTAACGTTTGAGTGCCATCGGTATAGGTGACTCGTCGTTGACCAAAATCATGTTGCGAAAACTCTCCCGGCAAGCCTTCAAAGCGCACAATCGGCACTGGAGTTTCAACGGGTCGTAATCGTCGCACGATCTCATACACCGCACTTTTGCCACCTGTGTAGCCTTTGGCTCGTAATCGAGCTAAGACTTCTGTGCCCTTCATTTCACCATCTTCGGGTTTGCGCGGTTCTGCTAACCATTGAGTGATGTCGGCTTCAAACTCATTAATGCCGCTCGGTCTTCCCACTTTGCGGCTTTTTCGGAATTCCTCCTCGTTTGCATTTTCAATCTCTGGTTCTTGTTGAATGCGATGAATCGTTCGCTTGCTCACTCCAGTGAGTTTGCTCACGTCGGACACAGATACTTTAGCTTGGCGTAACTTCTGAACCATATAGCGCTCCAAGGGTCTGTACATCTGAGTTGTTCAAGGAGATCACATACCCTTTCTTCTAGCTGTATGCGGTGCCTTCGGCTCAGCGGAGCTGTCCGTTCCTGAAGGGAAAACTCATCTGCCAGAATTTCCGGAATCCAGTGGGTCAGAATTTCCGGAATCCACACACCTGGAAACGCTCATGTGGTAACGATTTGAGCAAGAGTGCTGTGATTGGATTGAATCTAAAACTATTTCGACATTACGCAGGAATGGGCATTTCGAGCGGTTTAACTTCAACCCCATCAAAGCCGTGAATTTGAGTTGAAAAGCCTGTCTGCTGCAAGTTGTAGCAATTCGAGGCTGAATGTTAAAGTGTTAATCAAAGATAGGGATCGGTTTAGATCCGGATCTCGATCTGTTTCGATCTCTACACTTTGCGCCATGCAAGCAATTGATCTAAATAGTTTGAAATCTCAAATCAAACAAATTTCTACAACCTTTCTCGCGTCCTCGTGATGGATTAAAAGTGAAGATTTGGCGGTATCAAGGTGAAAACAGCACAGAATCGTGCTGATTCAGAATGACCACAATGGATAATAGCCAGAGGGCATTAGAAACAATTTTGCGAGTACCAGATAGATTGTGGCACACACTTAAATCAGTTCTGGATGAGCATGATCCACCATCACCTGTTGGTAGAAAGCGGATTGCTGCCCGTGCTGCACTCGATGCCATTATTCTTCGACTACGGAGTGGTGTCAACGGAATCAACCGCCCAACGAGTTTTCTCACGATAGTTCGGTGCATCGAACCTTTCAACGCTGGGAACAGATTGGTATCGAACACTTGGATGGCTCTTGAGGTGTAGAGCAATTCTGGTGCGGTATGATAAGAAAGCTTGTAACTATTTGGGACTGATCAAATTAGCTTGTGCATTGCTCTGGTATCGCCGCTGCTGGCGCTTATCCAATCGAAATTGATTTTTTCGCACTCAACGCTACTCAAGTTCTAACTTCTCCATTTTGAGATAATGTCTAAGAGCTTTGGAGTGAGTCCTCAATGCGATCGGAATGAGACCCGTTCGTTGTCACTTTTTAAAATCTTTGCGGCACAACTCTTAATCGCATCATCTTTTACAACACCATCAGAATTTGCGCCTATGACGATCGCATCTGGCGGATCGTTGTGCGTAGAGAACTGGAAAGTTTATTGACTGCCCGTGCGGTTCCCAAGCCAACAAGGGCGGCGACTACAACTGTGGCAAGGCAGGTTAAACTTGCTGCTTTTGGACCTCCGACTCCTAGCACCATCGCTACGGCTGTAAGCGGTAGCCGATAGCCGCCAGCAATCCCAGCGGCAGCCCCCGCAGCCCCCGCTAAATCTGCTGGCACCCCAAAGGCTGCCGCAAACACTCGACCGCTTAGATCACCGATCGCTAGAAAAGGCACAAACACTCCGCCGCAGCCTCCTGCCGCGACAGCAGCAGTGGTAGACGCAGCCCGAAGCAAAGCCACGGCTAGCAGTTGATAGGGAGTCGCTTCGACGGTTTCCGACCAAACGATCGCCGCTCCTCCGGGACCAAAGGCTGCGGCTGGGGTTGCGATCAGCGCTGTCACCATCGCGAAAAAGAGCATGACTAGGGTACCGGACACGAGACGCATGATTGGACTCGCCTTCCAGCCTCGCGCCCAGTAAATCGTTTCGCCAGCGAGTGAGGTCACAGCGCCCGCGATCGCTCCGATGAATAGAGCAGCAGCCACCGCATCCCACAGATCAGCCGGGGGAACCTTCGGCACGACAAGGCGGATCAAATCGAGTCTAGAGGTCACGTTAACCCCCCATCCGGCGAGTCCCCCTGCCAACATCGCAGACACCCGCTCCAGGCTGAACGGAACCTTTCGTCGCTGACCCAACTCAAACATGAAGAAGCTGCCCACTAGCGGGATTCCCATCAAGGCGGCGACACCCGCTGCCCCACCGCCGATCGCAGCAGGTCGCACGAATCGGCGCAGCGATGGACTCATGTTACCCAGCCAAGTCCCTGCTGCAACACCAAGATGCGCTGCTGGAGATTCTGTTCCCATTGCTGCACCAAGACCGACGGTGGGCAGGATGGCAAGGGAACGCAAGGGTGCCAGATACCAAGGAAAGCGCTCTTCGACTCCGGCTGTGGATACCACGTCGGCGCTAAGATCGGCTCTCGCGACATCACGGGGGAAGGAGTACCATGTCGGTGGAGGAAGCAACCGACCAGAAAAAGCGGCTTGGCGGGAAGCGACTGCTTGTACAGCTTTGCCCTTACCCAGCCCGTGCAGGACTATCACAGCTAACATGACACCGAGCAGTGGCAGCAGCAATAGCCAGACGGTGTTTAGCCCGGAGGTAACATCGAGGATCTGCTTGATCAATTGAGTCAGCAGCACTGCAGTCACAGAGCCGACCGAACCTCCGAGCAGACCGCCGATAGTTCCTATGCCCATGCTCGTCAACAGAGGTAGTAGGTTACGGTTTACCATTGCAGCAAAACTCTGTTTAAGTTAGAACTACCACAAATACTATAAGACTAGAACTGTCAATAAGGCTGTGAAGTATTGTGGGATAGTTGTGCTGCATTGTGTGACTCAAAACTTAAAGCTTTGGAGGTGAACTCCCGACGACCAACGATTTCAGCAGAACATTAGCGATCGATGTCCAGTGGCTTATAGCAGTCATATCATTATCATATTTTTCTGTTCTACTCTGAAGGTTGATCAATGTGTGAGGAGTCAGAGCGCTTCTGTTGAACAATCGGCTTGAATCTACTCTCAAGCTCCATTTTGGTGTGCTTGCGTAGAGACTATCCA
Organism: uncultured Leptolyngbya sp.; assembly: GCA_964242045.1. Classification (GTDB taxonomy): domain Bacteria; phylum Cyanobacteriota; class Cyanobacteriia; order Leptolyngbyales; family Leptolyngbyaceae; genus Leptolyngbya. The sequence goes on from CAXTDB010000220.1 coordinate 5,718, forward strand.
GTCTTTAATATACACTTACAATGTCGTCCCTATGACTCAGATTGCATCAACAACTCTTACAGGTGACATTGTTCAGGGAGTACCTGTAATTAGTCAGTTAAATATTGATGACCTTGAACCCGGTAAAAAGCATCGTTTCTTCTTTCAGGGTGTGCAGATGGGGACTGGGCAACATTGGTATGTTCCGATCGTGGTGGCAAAGGGCGATCGATCTGGCAAGTGTATCGCGCTAACAGCAGGGGTGCATGGCGATGAGCTAAACCCCGTTAATACTGTGCAGCGCATTCTGGCAGGGCTTGATCCAGCGAGCATGTCAGGGACAGTGCTGGCTGTGTTTGACCTTTCTCGACCTGCGAAAGAATATACTCAGCGTAAGTGGTTGATTGCACAGAATGGTGGATCATTGGTTGACTTAAATCGCGTGTTTCCCGGTAACGAAAGCGGTAACGATGCCCCAACCCGTCATGCGGGGATGCTCTGGAATCGGTTGTTTAAGAACAATGTTGATGTCGCGCTTGACTACCATACGGCGGCAACCGGGACTGAGTACACAATGTTCATGTTTGCCGACTTTCGCAATCCAGAGATTCGGCAGATTGCTGAGTTATTTCCGATCGAGCAAATCAAAAACGATCCCGGCGAGAATGGCACGCTTGAAATGGCATTCGTTGCGGCAGGAATTCCGGTGGTGACGATCGAGATTGGCGCTCCCCGAAGCTTCGATATGCGAAAGATTGCTCTAGCGGTTGAAGGAAGTATGAATGTGCTCAAGCACTATAAAGTGATCGAAGGCGGGATCGATCGCACTGCTAAAGAAGCCAAAACCTTTTTTGGTGATACCTTTGAAGTGATTCGAGCTATGACTGGCGGGGATCTTGAACTACTCGTTGAACTAAGGGAGAACGTGATGCCAGGACAGAAAGTTGCGATTCAGCGCAATTCTTTTGGCGACATCATTGCTGAGTATTATGCAAGTGTAGCGGGTGAGATTGCGCTGATTGCTCGTGATGCTCTGTGTGAACCCGGTTCGCGGATTGTGCAAATTCTATATGACAGCACAAAATACAGCGTTGCTACATCCTTAAACCCGGCGATCGCCAAACTATAATGCTCACTGAATAACTATACACAAATAGTTTGGAAGCTTACATTCTGATTGATAATGATCGAGCACATGCCTAACGATGTGAAGTTACTAAGCTTTGATTTGATACTTTTAGAATACTTAAGACTTTATAAAATTTCAGCGCTAGTAAGCAGATCAGATTAAACTGCCGATAGTTCTGCTTAACTTGAAACTAGAACGTACAAGGATCAGGTAAGCTTTGTTAAAAAAGCGGTCCCTCGTCTGTAGTATCCGTTACCATAATTCGCAGAAGAATGATATTAGACAAAGAAATTGTACAAAGCTGCTTTCAGGTAAAGCATTGCTTGTCAAGGAAGTGTATATGAAAATCCTTTTGATCGAAGACGACCAGAATACGAGCGAATTGCTTTCAGCGACGCTTACTAGTCAACGCTATGCTGTTGATGCGATCGCAGACGGATTAGCTGGGTTAGAGTTAGCTGCAAACTGGAGCTATGATCTGATTCTTCTAGATGTTTTGCTTCCGAAGATAAGCGGAATTGAAGTGTGTCATCGTCTCCGTACTCAGGGATGTCAAACTCCGATTTTGATGCTGACCGTTAGAGATTCGGATGAAGATATCATTGCAGGATTAGATGCGGGTGCGGATGACTATGTTGCGAAATCTTGTGCTTCTACTCAACTCCTTGCCAGAGTGCGTGCCCTTTTGCGCCGGAGCGAGAATGCTGCGTCGTCGCCAATCTTAACTTGGGGTGAACTTTGCCTTAATCCCGCTTTAGTTCAGGTAACTTGCAAACAGAACATGATTCCGCTACGGGCTAAGGAATATAGTCTGCTAGAGCTTTTTTTGCGTCATCCTCAGCACATTCTCAGCCGTAGTGCCATTATCGATCATCTGTGGTCGATCGACGAAACGCCCGTCGAAGGATCAGTCACCAACTTGATCAAAGATCTACGTCAACGGTTGAAGTCTGCCGGAGTCGAAGCTGACTTGATTGAAACTGTTCACGGATTAGGATATCGGCTAAAACCGGCACCAAAATCAGAGCCAACTGATCAGGATACAAAGGTCAGCATTTCCTCAGATCTAGCGACTGCGCCAGGTCAGCAGCGAGGGCGAATTGCGATCGAGAAAATTACCGAGCGATTTCGCCTGTCGCTTGAGCAACGAATTGCGACACTAGAAGCCGCAAAGCGATCGCTTCAAGCAGGCTGTTTCACTGTACAGCACCGGGCAGCAGCGCAAACCGAGGCGCACAAGCTTGCAGGTGGGTTGGGAACGTTCGGCTGTGTTGAAGCTGCAAAAACTGCACGAGCGATCGAGCATCTATTGGAGCAAGTGAACGATGAATCGCGATGTGTGTATCAGTTCACACGATTGCTTGAGCAGTTAAAGCAAGATCTTGCTGAGCCGCGTCAAGTTGCATCAACCGTGCAGCGATAAAGCGGCTAGCTCGAAGCCTCGAAATGCAGAGGATCGAGTGCATCTGCATTTCTCTGATAGCTTTACGTTTTGGTCTGTAAACACTGTGCTGTCTGCGGTTATATAGCAATCCTAAATGAATGATAAATGAGGCTTTGTCGCTCCGTTTCAGTCTGCTTCTGCCTCCTAAATTCCCCAAATGGGGAATTTGAAACTCAATGCCTCTTGCTCAAAGTCCCTCACTCGTGGGGGATTTAGGGGGCGCGATCAACTACGCATCTTGCAAATAACTTAGAATTGCTACAGTTGGCACATTAGGAGTCAGTATCTTCGGTGTACTACTGAACTTGGCGAATTTCGGTCGCAATCTCTTTCACTCCCGGAATGGGAGGTTGCACCACAACGCCGTTTGAGAGAAAGGTAATATTA
>CAXTDB010000221.1:0-8646 GCA_964242045.1 uncultured Leptolyngbya sp.
CTTCGATTTCAAAGTGCATAACACCCTCTAGACTTTTCTAGATATTAGTTCAATGCTTTGATGCTAAAGCGCTTGTCCGTTGAGTAAGATCCCAAATAGATTCTATAGAGCTGGAGAGCAGCTACAAATAACGCTATTATAGGCAGTAAGCACTCTGCCTGTTAGAGCATATATAGATAGCTGAAAATCGCAGTGAGGACATTCGGTATTGATTGTATGCTGATGAAGATTGTACTGGCGTACAGCGATTTCACCACAATGATCGCACCGTGTAGAGTACTGCACTTCATCATTACAATGTGCTATTGATGCTGGGAACAAGCAACTATTATCCTTTGTTCTAAGCCGTTCCGAAGTAAGAGGTACATCCATGCAAGTATTTTGAGAACTGAGGTAGTAAAATTATGCAATCATCATGACGGAACCTCAGCCTGGCTATAGACCGAGTTTGGATTGGCTTCTATCTTTATGCACATAGAAAATAAACACAGGCGACTGTTAAATTCGTTCGAGTCTTGCTCGCTCTAATGGCTTGATACGAGCAAGATTAACGACTCGATCGTAGAATAAAACGGCATCGCCACTCATCCCACCTATTCTAATGCAACACTAAAAAAGCTTAAAAGGAGCTAATGAACTGTCACCTTGAGCTTACAGAGCGTGTTGAGTGATCTTTGGATCACTGTTTGGCACAAATTCAACTGTACGAAAGCCGAGTGCGGTGAATAGTTCATTGGGAGGAAGTTTGACAGGTGCTGGCTGTTCAGCTTTTCCAGGAGCAGGCAACGGAAATGCAGTGGAAGCGGCGGTCTGGAACAGAACATTGCCTTCTGTATGCTGAATGACTTGATGAATGTGCCCGCTCAATACTGTGACGGCTGAGAAACGCGACAACAAATCCAGAACTTGTGCAGAGTCCTCGGTTGCCCAACCCCACTCTGGATAAATATCGTATAGGGGAATGTGACTAAAGAGGACGAGCGGAGTGTCTGATGGTTGCGAAGATAGGTCCTTCTTCAGTACCTCTACTTGGGACTGTCCGACTTGACCTTTACCATCAAGACCAAAAGCCAAGACATTGTTGAGCGAGACGAAATGCACACCAGAATGATCCCACGATTGGAGTCCTTCCCGCTTTTCAGGTGCCGCAAACGCTTCTGAGTAGGCTTTGCCAAGATCGCCGATCGTGTCATGTTCGCCGGGAATCGTAAACAGAGGTGCCTTCAACTGAGAGAGAATTTGTTTTGCCTGATCAAATTCTGCGGGTTTGGAAAGCTGTGTAATGTCTCCAGTGTGAACAACGAAAGCAGGTTGAGTTGGCAAAGCATTAATTGCTTTGATTGTTCTCTGCAACGTTTCTGTCACATGCTCATTGGCAGCTTTATTGAAACCAATGTGGGAGTCACTAATTTGGACAAACGAGAGAGCGGTTGTGGAGCCTTTGTGAGTTTTAGAACTGCCAACTTGGCAACTCGTCATTAATCCATTGCTGCCAAGAGACCACAGAACGCCTAATCCTGTCCAGCCAACATGCTTAATAAATTTTCTTCGTTGCATGGTTTGTTTCTTCCTTTAGTTGGTGCTTAAGAGGACGGTGTTGTTTTCGAGCTTTGCTGAATAGGTTGGCAGTGCTTTCTCAGCAGGACCTTGTAAGACTCGACCATCTATAGCAAAGTGGGAGTCATGGCAAGGGCACTCTAATTGCTTTTCGTCTGCATTCCAATCCACAAGACAACCTGCATGAGTGCAGGTCTGGCTCAATGCTCGGAGTGTATTTTTATGAGCTGGATCGCGAACCACGATCGCTGGCTTTCCTTCAATCTTGGTCTTGAGGAACCCAGCTTGATCAAGCGCTGTGACGGTTCCAACGGCAATAAATCCATCTGCCCTTTTGGGTAAATTCAAAGCAGGATCAGGCGATGCGGGCGATTTGCCTCTCTGACCAGAACAAGCTGAAATTGCCATTGGCAACACACTCACAAGCCAGGTAGCTCCAGCCCATTTAACGAAGTTACGACGTTTCATGTTTTTCCTCATGGATGTCATGACCGTCCTCCAATGCGTTTAGCTGAATGTCTGCTGGAGAACAATCCGGTCATACTCAGACCTGTTGCCAGTAAACCAAGTAAGCCCAACCCATTTAGAACAGGTAAAATTGCTGCCAGCCCAAAGATTTCAAACGTATGAATCTTCAGCAAAAATCCAACGATTTCTTCTTCATGTAACCATTCATCCGCGATCGCAAGGCTGATTCCGCTCATCGCTGTCACCAGGATTGGAAGGCAAAGCGCGATCGCAATTCGTCGATGATACTTTCGCAGTAATACTCTCATAGACAACCTCTAAAGATGAGAAACGGTAAGAATCCATTCGCTCATAAATGCGAAATGCAGCGCGTTTTGAGGCGAAGTACTGTCTGGCTCTATTCCTGAAAACGCTTGAAACTTGATTGTGGATTTAAAGATTTGGCAATCCCGACCGAAGCACGGTTTAACTTACGAAATGTACTGCGTAACATCTTCGCAGACTTCATCTAGGTAGCTGAGCGCCCGAAACCGTAAGGACATGAGTTCGTTGTAGAGCGGATTCAGTTTGCAGAGGGCAGGAATGTGAAACGTGGAGTGAAACAAGGAAATCGTTCGCTCAAAGGGGCAAGCGGAAGGAATCAGTTTACAGATAAGGCGAGCTGTTCTAGTGTTGTCAATCTCAAAGTGATCGAGCCATTGACGCAGAACGACGATCATAAGACTTGAAACATTACTTGGGTCGGCACGAATGGAGTGTTGAGTAAAGAGACTCATGGCAATTAGGAAATAAAGGACACGAAATCAACAGCTTTAGGGAAGGACTCGTTTGGGGCATATTCTGAGCAGATGAACGCCCCAAACAGGAATTTAGTCTTCCAAAAATAAATGCAGTTCACTCTCAAGCGAATTCAAGTAGCCTTGGTCAGTTAACGTCTGTTCGGAGAGCCGATGGGCTTTAATCGCAGCTTGCACAATGTCTTTAGCGCTCACATTGCCATCCTCTAGATCTGTTGCCAGAAGCTGCCCACTCGGAATCCCTTGATCTTGCAGATAGCCTCGATAGGCAAAGAAGGCTAGATCAAAAGGACTAATATCAGCAGGATTGGATATCGTAACTGGGTTAGATGCTGACGAATCGACTGTCTGGGACTGTGCTTTTACAGCAGATGGGCTGGCAACAGCAATGATTAGCGTAGACAAAACGGCAGTAATGAGACGTTTCATAACAAAACCTCATGGTTAATGGATAGTTTTCTGAGTTACAGCAAGTTGAGCGATCAACTTCAGCAATCATTCTTGAGGCAGGTTAAACCACCCCGGTTGTAGAATCTAAGAGGATTGAATTGAGAAAAAGCTGTAGGAAAGAGGCGATTTAGCTTGTAGGCGCAGATCTCAGTCAGTAAGGTTTTGAAGATTGCGCTAGCTGATTGGTCTCTTTCTATGACTGTGTTGGATTGAGAAGCTACCCGTCTCTTCAACCGTTCAAAGCGCATGGGTGCTGCTCTCACCTATTGAAAGGGGCGTTGATGCCGATCGCGGCAGTATCGTCCGAACTAGACTGTGTTGGATTAAGAAAGGAGTCATCCGCTTTCTGAACTGCTTGAGGCATACGAGGGTTTTGTACTGTGCTAACTTGATCCGAAGCTGAATGAGTCAGATTGAGCGTTTGTGTCGCGCTTGGGGCGGGTGTGCGGACTTCTTTAGTGCGAGATTTTGCAATGGCAGCTACATTGCTAGAGGTAAGATGCGTTTGGTTGAGTGCTTGTGCAAAAGCAGCTTGAGCAGTCACCGTTGTCAAAGCAAACAATCCAGTTAAACCAGTTAAAACGAGCTGTTGGAATTTCATGATGTTTCTCCTTTGAGATACATTGGACGGCTGTGTTGCAAAAAGTGATAGGATTTCAAGGCTTGTTGAGAGCAAAAGTGACATTCCGTAGTTGCCAAAACTCTTCAAATGGCGGCAGTGCCAATCCGACCTCACCCTGCTGAACTGCGCGGGTATTATCGCGATGCTCTAAGCTACTGGATTGAGAAGCGATGATGGCAGGAGCGAGGATTGGCGATTGGCTGTAGCTCATACAACCCTTTTCTGTTGATGCAGGATGCTGCACTAAAACTGTCTAGTAAGGGGTTTCTGAAGATTGCGCTGGCAATTGGCTTCTTTCTATTCATCCAGACGACCGAACTGAACGGTTGGATTTAAACGATTCAGAACAATCGAAGCTTTCAACCCAAAAGGCAGAAGTCGCAGGAAGTTCGGGATTTTGAACATTAGCTTGTCGCTCGATCGAGGCTCATCCAATTCGCTTTACCAATCGTTTTATCAATGAAAGGAACTCTGTTTTATGCTCAAGGTGGAGGATGTGAAACAACGATTAAAACTCACCCCGCAACGATCGACCCAACATTATCTACAGAAAGTCATGCAGCCAGGTTCTCCCCGTGGCTCATCTTCTGAGCCTGCTATCCCTGATTCAGAGATCCTTCACGCGCTGAAGCACAAACATCCGACAGCGCTAGAGATGCTCTACGATCGCTTTGGCGGTGTTGTGTATGGAGTCGCACTCAAGGTGTTGAAAAGCCATCCAGAAGCAGAAGATCTCACGCAGGAGATTTTTCTGACGCTGTGGCATCGTGCGACGTTTGACCCTGACCACGATTGTTTTGTTCGCTATCTCATCTCGATGACGCGATCAAGAGCGATCGACAAACTGCGGTCTCGTGGGAGAATCTTGACGCTGATCCAGCGTTGCGGACAGACTGCGACTGACGAGGCGACTTCGCCCACACCCTTTGAGCAAGCTGCTTTAACCGAGCGCTCTCAACTCGTGCGCGAGGCATTGTCGCATCTATCTGAGCAACAGCGTCAGGTGATCGAGATGGCATACGACCAAGGACTCAGCCAAGCTGAAATTGCCCAACAATTGAATACGCCGCTTGGCACCGTTAAAAGTTGGACTCGCCAAGCTCTGTTGAAACTCAAGCCTCTCTTACAACACTCGATTGATTAGCCGTATGAGCGAACCCCTATTTTCCGAATCTATCGATCCGTTAGCTGCCGGGTATGTGCTGGGTGATCTCGATCGTGAAGAAACTGAGCGCTTCGAGCAGCGGTTAGCAACTGATCCAGAGTTAGCCCAAGAAGTCAGCCGTCTTCGAGTTGTTCTAGAAGAAGTCCTTTACGGTCTCAACGAAGTCAAACCACCCCAGCAACTTCGAGCGTCTATTCTTCAATCTGCTAATTCTTCAACACGGTTTCCAGTCGCACCAAGCGTAACTACGAGACAATCGACTTCAAGACGGCGACTCTTACCTTGGAACAAAATCATGGGCAGTATTGCAGCTTTGTTCATGTTGGCGTTGGGAATTAACAATTATCAGTTACGGCAGGAATTGATTCATACTCAGGAAGTCAGCGCCTTGCTGCAACAGTCTGAAACTCGTCTTTTCTCACTCAAGGGACTGCAAACCGCAAAGCAAGCTCAAGGAAGCTTTGTCCTCAATCTAGACCAGCAAAAAGGAGTTCTCGCAGTTCAAAATCTTCCAACTCCGCCTGCTGGAAAAGTCTATCGGCTTTGGGCAGTCGTGGATAAAGACAAGATTCCGTGCGGACAATTCAGCGTGAATCATCAAGGCGCTGTTCTAGAGAAATTTTCCATGCCCGCTGACTTTTACGAAGCCGGGATAACCGCGTTCCTAGTCACTTTGGAACCTTCTGAGGCAACTCGGCAGCCTGTCGGACCCACCGTGATGGTAAGTCGTGTGTAGCACAGAAACCTGCTCTCGACGAGCGGGCAATCAAAGCACAAGACTAGCTGATCGGGTACTGCGGAAAACATGAATTCTAGTGAGAATAGTTCGATAGACCGAGACCGATTTTTGCGCTTCAATCTTTTACCACGCGAGCTTTTCCAGCTTAAATTCAAATTCTATTGGAGACTATCAAGCCATGAAAACATTTTCGATAACCGTTTCGTTGCTGCCGATCGCAGTTTCAATTGGCGCGATCGTGCTTCCATCTAGTCCTGCTTCTGCCAAAAATGCTCCGGTCGTCTGCGCGATTCAGACGGTGAATGGGCACTATCTCACCGCTGTAGGTGGCGGCGGGCGGATCTCCGATGTCATTCATTCAGATGCCACCCAGATTCGGGCGTGGGAGAAATTCACGCTAGAGGATTTGGATTTAGGCACTCCGATCATTACATACGGCATCAAGACGGTGAATGGGCACTATCTCACCGCTGTAGGCGGCGGCGGTCGGATCTCCAATGTCATTCACTCGGACGCAACGCAGCCTCGCGCGTGGGAGCGATTCGCCTTTGAGTCTTTGGGATCTGGTTGGTATGACATCAAGACAGTGGATGGGCACTACCTCACTGCGACTGGTGGTGGCGGTCACAGTGTTGATGTACCGGAGGTGATGCACTCCGATGCAACAAGAGTTGGCAGTTGGGAGAAGTTCAAACTCGTCTGCGGGCTATGATCAGAAGGTGAAACGCTAACACTAGCAGACATTACCGCTAGCCCTTCCGAACGTCGTCATCTTGATCGTTGCAACCGCTTGCAAATCCATAGGCTTGATGCGAACGGTTGCTGCGCCGTCAGCGGGGCAAGTGACAGATGCAGCGATCGCTGCATTCAAGCAAGCACAGTCGCTCTCAGAAGAAAACATGGAGGAATTAAATATGGTAAGTACTCAAACATCTGTTGTTACGCCTGAACGCATCATGCAGTTTGCTTTCGGCTATGCCCCTGCGTTGATTCTGCAAGCAGCACTCCACCATCGCGTTTTTGATGTGTTACATAAGTCTCCGAAAACGGTTGAGCAGATCAGTGAGGCAACTGGAGCCTCGATGCGCGGGCTGCGAGCGATCTTAAATCCGCTCGTAGCACTGGAACTTTTATCAAAAGATGATGCCCAACGCTACAGCCTGACTCCAGAGAGCAGTACTTTTCTCGTGAGTACAAAACCCAGCTTTTTTGGCGGCTTACTGAACCATACAATCCACGGGCTTTTACCGCAATGGATACAACTTCCTGAAGTTGTGCAGACTGGAAAACCTGCAATGGCTTTGAACCAGGAAACAACAGGCGGGGACTATTTTGAAACCTTTGTGCCTTCCCTGTTCCCACTGATGTATCCATCGGCTGAAGCGCTCGCAAAGGTGCTGAATGTCAGTCAGCTTCAGCAGTCTGCAACGGTACTAGATCTCGCCGCAGGTTCTGGCGTTTGGGGAATTGCTTTAGCTAAGGCATCGCCTCAGATTCGGGTAAGCGCGATCGATTGGGCAGAAGTAATTCCAGTCACGCAGCGGATCGCTGTACAGCATAAAGTGAACGATCGCTTTCAATTCATTGCGGGAGATTTACTATCAGTCGAGTTTGGCAAGAACTATCAGATTGCGACATTGGGACATATTCTGCATAGCGAAGGGGAAAACCGGAGTCGTCAGTTAGTGGCAAAGGTGTTTGAATCGCTTGCACCCGCAGGCACGATCGCGATCGCGGAATGGCTGCCTAACTCGGATCGGCGCGCTCCGTTAAATGCACTGATTTTCGCGGTCAATATGTTAGTGCTGTCAGATGAGGGAGACACCTTCTCGGCTGATGAGATTGGCAATTGGCTGCATGAAGTTGGGTTTACTGATGTCCGCACGGTGCCTGTTCCCGCTCCTTTTCCGCTGATCTTAGCAACCAAGCCAAATTAGAAGCCCGATCAGAGCCTGAACAGAATAGATCTCTCATGTGAATGCTTTACCCTCTCCCTTAGCGAGAGCGAACAAGAGAAATCTAGCTCCCTTCTCCTTCGGGGAGAAGGGCTGGGGATGAGGGCTGCCGACGATTCACACAAGAAGCCTACTAATCTGTATTGCTACACAGAGGGACTGAACCATGATGAATTCTAGCAAAATTGATATTGGACTGACTCATATCGCGCTGCCTGTGTCGGATGTCGATCGCAGTCTCGAATTCTATGCCCTATATGCAGGAATGCAAGTCGTTCATCGTCGCATTGATGCCGCAACTGGAGCTTCTGTGGTCTGGCTGTCTGACCGGACTCGCCCGTTTGTGATTGTGCTAATTCAGTCAAACTCAGTTCAAACCATTCTGTCTCCGCTGGCGCATCTTGGGGTGGGTTGCGAGAGTCGTGAATTGATGGATGCTCTCTGTGTTCAGGCACGTCAAGCGGGTGTTTTGTTACAAGAACCCAAAGATTCTGGATATCCCATTGGCTACTGGGCTTTCTTACGCGATCCCGATGGTCATACGCTCGAACTCTCCTATGGGCAAGAAATTGGATTGACTGTGAAGGGCAAGAATGGGGTGAAGGAGTTAGAAAAGCAAGCACGAGAATGGCAGGAATCGGAGTTCAAACGCTTGGAAGAATGCTTACTGCTACCAGAATTACGCCAATCTCCGCAAGATTTAGCGGCTCTGCTTGCTGATGACTTTATCGAGTTTGGCAGTTCAGGACGGATATTTGATAAGCGACGGACGATCGCAGCTTTACAACACGGATCGATCGATCGCTTTACGCTCACAGATTTTCAAACTAAAGTCTTGGCAGCAGATGTAGTCTTGACGACTTATCAAGCGACGCGGCAAAACCGTGAAACAG
>CAXTDB010000222.1:0-8635 GCA_964242045.1 uncultured Leptolyngbya sp.
GAGCCGGATGCCCCATTTGAAACGTGGGTGAAAAATCCAGCGTCGCAGCTTGCTGATGAATCGCCTGAACGATGCGATCGCGGCAGTGTCCCGCATTCACGCACCACAAGCCCGCAGTTCCGTCTAGCACTTCGCGACCGTCTACGGTCGTATAGTGCATATCCTTTGCGGATGCCATCAGGCGCGGCTTTGATTTGAACTGGCGATTGGCAGTAAACGGCATCCAGAAGGCATCTAGGCTTTCTGGGAGGGAAATATCTAAAACCATTTGAATTTAAGCCGCAGTGAAACTTCTGCGATCGTATCGCAGTGAAGCGATCGACACTCATTTCAAGACCGTCGCGAATGTCGATCTCATTGCCTAAACGACTAGGTTGCAGCTTTTTTACGGCTGGCTGTCGTCTTGGTCGTTTTGGATTTTGCAGCGGTCTTAGCGGGCGATTTGGTGGTCTTCGCAGTCGATCGAGTGCGCTTTGGTTTCTCTTCTGCGTCTTCTTTCTCTGGCGTTGCGGTTTCCAGCACATCGGAGCCGTTTTGCAATGCCTCAGCCGTCATCGTCATGGTTCTGCGGCGACGACGCGGTTTTGCTCCGCCACCTTCGTCTTTACGTGCCGAAGATAAATAGTATTTCAGCGTAGACGGGCTGATTTCGACTCCTTTCGACGAGAGCATTTGTGAAACTTCGGTGTAGCTGTAACCGCGATCGAGCGCCAAAGTGATTTGCTCTTTGAGCAAATGGATTGCTTCTCTCAGCGACCAAATTTCCTTCGGTTTTTCCGGAAGATCTTGAAGTGCGCTCGATGCACCGCTGATCGAATCTTTGGACACTAGCGTTGATGTGGGTGATCTTCTTTTCGTTCCAACCATTGTGTTTCTCCTAATCAATAAACAGGATGTTCGCTTTGTTGATGTATTTCCATTGCTGGAATTTGAAACAAAATCTTTCAGCTAGTCGAGCAATCAAGGCGATGATCGATCTGATGCTCATCTGGATCGGCAAAAGTGATAGCAATACTGTTATTACTATCGTCGTCAATTATAGAGACATTTCTGAATTTGGTAGCAAATCTTAAAAAATTTAGATCAAATTTTTTAGATATAAAGATCAGGTCATCGGTGATGAATCTTTTATATGTACGGATATATTACCGATTCTGTTTACGCTAATCGCTCGATGATTGCACAAAGTAACGGTGCAAGCAGCAATCCCGGCAAGAATGCAGCAATACTCAATCGCGCAATTTCTAATAAGTTCAAACCCAGTCCTATCACCATTAATCCGCCAACACCTGAAGTCAGCAAAATCGATGGATCTGTAGCTGGATCGCTGAGAGATTGAGCAAGTAGTCCAGCCGCGATCGACAACCCGCCTTGATAAACGACGATCGGCAAAATCGAAAACGCTACGCCAATTCCATAACTGCTGCTGAGTGCGATCGCTGCAAGTCCGTCCATTGCCGCTTTAATCGATAACAGCGTATTGTTTCCAGCTAAACCATTATTTAAGCTGCCAACGATCGTCATCGGACCCACACAAAACAGCAAACTTGCCGCCACCAACCCTTCGGTAAAACTGCCGCCCCCTTTCACTCTGCGTTTAATTCGATCGCCGATCTGATGCAGCCGTGTTTCGAGTTGCCACCATTCACCGAGCAGACCGCCTACGACGATCGCAAACAGTCCGATAACCACTCCGTCAATCACGCCGATTTTGACCTTAAGCAAGCTCGATGCCATCGTTACACCAAGAAACAGCGTCAATAGTCCTAACCCTTGTGTAATAATGCGCTGCATTCGAGTGGGTAAGCTGTCTTTTAGCATTAGTCCTAGCACGCTGCCGATCAAAACCGTTACGACGTTGATCCAAGTGCCACTAGTTTTAGCCCAAATGCTCAGTGTTGAGATTATTAGTGTCGAAATTAGGCTTGTCAACATTGACTGTAGCGTTTCCCTTTGTATAAATATTGGTGTAAATATTGCGATCGCATCATATCAAACAATCTGTTGCGCTAATTCTCAAGGAAGACGAATCTCATCCTCAGGTTTACCCGATCGGAGGAGATATCTTTATCAAAGCTTTAGCTATTCTGTCAGCAATCGAGAGCGCGATCGTTGAATTAAAGGAAAGCAAGTGCAGACAAAAGGAACTTAGAGTATGGCTGCTGTAATGACGATGCCCAAATTTAGCCCCGATCAATTTGTACGCTTCATTGGGGGCATGGGAAAAGTGCGAGAGTTTCACGCGGATGCCGGAAACTGGTCGTATTTGGTTGAGATGGAAATGGGCGAAGAACCGGAGATGGGCAGAATCGGCTTTGAGACAATGATTCTGCTGCCAGAGACAGATTTAAATGCGCTAGAGGAGATCTGGAGCTAGCGCGCGAAAAAGTTTACTGTGTGGTCTGATAGCGGTCTCAGCGATGGGACTGCTTTTTGTCGTTAAAATTATCGTGTGATTTACTGCGAATCAAGATGACGATCTCTGAGAATATCAACACAATTGAAGCGATTAAGCAGTGTAAACAGTGTTTGACAGAGCATTATGGCGATCGCTTATCTCGATTGATTGTGTATGGTTCTGTCGCTCGAAACGAAGCGCGTGCTGACAGCGATCTGGATCTGCTGGTCGTTTTGAATCCACCGTTTGATTATTTTCAAGAACTGAGAACGCTCGTCGAGTTGGTTTATTCGATTGAATTAGAGACAGAGACCCTAATTTCTGCTAGTCCTGCTGAACTTAATGAGTTCGAGCGAGGAAGTCTACAACTCTATCGCAACATTCAGCGAGAAGGAATTTGTCTGTGACGAGCGCATTTCAACCTGAAATCCAGGCGAATCTAGAACGAGCGGAAGATTCTATTCAAGCTGCGAATGTGTTGCTAGAGAATGGTTATCCTGATTTCGCTGCTTCTCGCGCCTACTATGCTGCTTTCTATACTGCTTCTGCCCTGTTAATTGCAGAAGGGTTTGCCGCGAAGACTCATAACGGAGTTTTGAGAGCAATCAATTCGCAATTTGTTAAGACAGGGCGGCTAGATAAACAGTTTGGTCAGGAGCTTCGCTGGTTGGCTGCGTTACGCAATCTCGGTGACTATGGTGAACTACGTCATGTTCTCTTAGAAGAAGCTGAAAGAGCAATTTCTATAGCGACTGTTTTCTTGAGACAAATCATCACGATGCTTGAAAGAAGTGATTAATTCTATTGCCATACCACTCCATCTTCTCAAAATGAACATTATGTCCAGCATCGGGCGCGATCGCAATTTCTGCTGTTTCACATAGCGATGCCATTTCTTGATTCAGAGCGACAAATTTATGATCGCATTCTCCCACGATCAACAGCAGTGGATTGTGATGCAATTTCAATTTCTCCCATAAACTCGGCTGCATTCCTGTTCCCATTTCTCGCAGCGATCGCGCTAGTTCAATCGGGTTATTGTGCGATCGTTCTTTTAGCATTTGCTCAAAATTTGGATGTGCTTTGATCGATTGAAATAATGGCTGATTGTACCAATCGATCAAAAACTGATTAAAATCTGTCTCGATTTGATTTGCTAATTTGCGATCGCGCTTAATTCGTTCCGATCGCTCTTGTTCCGTTTTTAATCCTGGAGATCCCGATTCAATCACCGATGCCGGAAATCGCTCTGGGTGATTCAATGCTAGATAAAGCGCCAACCGTCCCCCCATCGAATACCCGACTAAATGCGCTCGATCAATCTCTAACTGATCGAGCAGATTAATGATCGCCGCTGCTGTATTTGTCATCGTGTACGGTTCAGAAAACCGAGTTTCACCATGACCCGGAAGATCGATCATGAGGGCGCGATCGTCCAATCGAGCCGCGATCGGATCAAATTCTGCACTGCTTCCTAAAAATCCATGCAGAAATACAGTAATCGGCGAATCAGCCCTACCCGAAGTCAGCCTGAAGCTTAATTTATTTTTCATCAGCTTGAATGGGAATACTATCAAAATCTCGCTCTGAAGCGGGGATCATTTGAGAGCGATTGATCCCAAAGGTTAGCACCATCCATGAACACAGAAAAAATCTTCCAATTGATCGATCGCGTTTTGCCGTTTGAAGCTTGTCTGTATCATCAGATTTTGCCGATGTCGATCGAAGATGGCAAACTTCAGTTAGGCATGGTGATGCTCGATGATGTTGCTGCACTCGATTACGCTCGACGTATCGCGGGCTACCAGAACTACTCGCTTGTGCCTCAAAGCCTCTCTTCAGAAACCCATCACGCAACCCTCACCGCTTACTTAAACTACAGTCAAAATCATCCCGTCCAACCAAAACCCGCAGAACCCGCAAAAAAACCAGATCTGCACACCAAAGACACGCTCGTAGTCGAGAGTCCTGACGAGTTAGAGTGGGAAGAATGCCATACCACCGCAGCCCGCACTCTTCAAGAAACGATAACCGACACCCAAAGCGCCCTCCCGGTTTTAGCTGTCAGTACCCGCTACGCTGGAGAACCGATCGCACTGCTCACCCAACTCCCGCCCGCTCGCCTTTTACAAGAACTCTTAGGACGAGTGTTAGGACATGGAATTGGTCGGCTATTTTTTGAACGCCAAGACAAGCACGGGCGGATTCTTTGGAGCCAAAACGGAGTGCTGCAATCTGCGATCGAAGCTGTTCCGTTCGCAAAATTCCAAGCGCTACTCGATGAACTGAAGCTGTTAACTCATTTACCGCTTACCCCCGTGACTCAAGTGCGGCAAGTCGAAATCGAGCGGTCGTATCAGCGCGACCGTGTTTTAGTGCGATTGCGAATTACACCAACTGAAACCGGAGAGCAAGCGACCTTACAAGTGCTTCGAGGTGCTGCACTGAAGTTTTATCAGCGGCAGCAGTTAACGAGTCTGAGTCGTGATGCTCTCAGCATTGCTCGAACACTTCAGCAGAAAATGGACGAACTTCAAAGCCACACGCATACGACCACGCCGCTGATAGTGAATCAATTACAGCCCGATATGGTTCCTGCACTAAATCAAGTGCTGCAAATCGTAGAACAGCAACTGATTGAACTAAAGCAATTCCGCGATCGCACTCAGGAAAACTAAGATAGACAACATTTCTATTTTGTTCAACACGCAGTGGAACCTGCACGACTACTCAAAAAACTCTACGCGAAAAACTCAGAGGCTCAGTTGCAATGGGCAATAGAACTGCGATCCAGACCGCACCGAGTCGAAGCCTACCGCTAACTCAAACACATACAATAACGATCGCGTCCTTCAGCTTTCGCTTGATACAACGCCTTATCTGCCGCATTGATCAATAGCTCCGGCGACGTAATCACGCTTGGAATCGTGTTTGAAACTCCCAAACTCACTGTCACAGTGCCGCAAATTTTTGAGCCAGTATGAGCAATTCCAAGCTGTTTCACTCCAGTTTGAATGTCCTGCGCTACTAGAATCGCCCCTTCTTGATCGGTATTTGGCAACACCACCGCGAATTCTTCACCGCCATATCGAGCAGGTAAATCGACCGCCCGCTTTGCCGAATTTTGAATCACGTGGGCAACTTGTCTGAGGCAATCATCCCCGGCTTGATGCCCGTAAGTATCGTTGTAGAACTTGAAAAAATCGATATCACACAAAATCAGCGAGAGCGGTAGCTGTTCTCGCAACATCCGTTGCCATTCTTGCTGTAAGTACTCATCAAACCGACGACGATTTGCCAACTGCGTTAATCCATCGATCGCGGCTAATCGCTGCAATTCACCGTTTGCGGTTTCAAGCTGCTGATACAGTTTCACTTGCTGAATTAACCGCTTCACTCGCTGCCGCAATACGCCCCAGTGAATCGGTTTGGTAATGTAATCGACTGCACCCACCGCAAACGCTTGATCAACCGAATCTTGATCTTCGAGTCCTGTAATCATCAATACGGGCGTTCGTCTTGTTCCGCTGATTTCCTGAATGCGCTGGCAACAAGTAAAGCCATCGATCGCAGGCATAATCGCATCGAGCAACACAACATCTGGACGCACCCGCCGAAAAACGGCTAAACACGATTCTCCATCGTTTGCCTCGATCACTTGATAGCCATCTTGCTCCATTGCTTCACGCACACTTAACCGCATCGTTTTGTCATCGTCTGCGACTAAGATCAGGGGGGGATTGTGGAAAGAGGGCATTATCTCTGACATTGCTGAAGTTCCAAGTGTAGCGAAGCTTGTACGCGATCGTATTCAGCTTCGAGTTGGCAGACTCGATGAGCGAGTTGATCTAGCGTTCCCAGGCTCAGACAAGTTTCCAACGCATCACACAGTGACGCGATCGCATCTACCCCGACTTGAAGACTGCTCGATCGCAGCAGAGGGAGCGTTTGTTGTAAAACCTGAATGTCCAGCGGGTCGATCGACGATCGCAATCTGTCCAACCAAACACGAGCATCGCTGAGATAGCAACGAATCGAGTCCGGGGAGATGCGGATGCGATCGGGGGTCGAGTTCGCCGCGCACTGAATGGCTACAGGAACAGACGATCGCACAAGAGCAGAAGACGATTCTACCGAATCAATGTTGCTGAACTGGAGAGCGGTTCTGGCAACAGAGCTACACTTACTGAGAACCGATCTTAGCGCATCGATCCGGATTGGTTTGCTTAAATAATCATTCATTCCTGCGGCTAAGCACAGTTGTCGATCGCCTTCCATTGCATTTGCAGTCATCGCAATAATATGGGGACGATTCGGTTTTTGGGCAATTTGCCGCGTGGTTTCTAGTCCGTCCATATCAGGCATTTGTACATCCATCAGCACGACATCGTAAGTTTGACGCTCTAGAGCCGCAAGAACTTCTAAGCCGTTTCCAGCGACATCCGCACGATATCCGAGCCGCGAAAGCAAATGGAGCGCCACTTTCTGATTCACGATGTTATCTTCGGCTAACAGAATTCTGAGGGAATGCGATCGTAAAATTTCTGGTTCGGTTGGATTTAATTTGATCGCGGGCGATTCGATTTCAGCGGCACTCGCACAAAGCGTAAAATAAAACGTTGATCCAGACCGCGACCCAGAAGCGATAAAGTCTGCGGGAGGACAACCGCCGATCGCGCCTTGACTTTCAACCCACATCGAGCCGCCCATCATTTCACTCAGTCGCCGACTGATCGCAAGTCCTAACCCAGTTCCACCATATTGCCGACTGGTTGAGGAATCGACTTGGCTAAACGACTTAAACAAGCGCTCCATTCGTGCTGGAGGAATGCCGATTCCGGTATCGCTGACTGTAAACAGCAATTCAAAGGATTTCGGAAGGTTTGAGCCGTGAAGGGTTCCGTTCGTTTGGCAAACGATCGACTCTGTATGCGTTAGCTTGACCGATATCGAGATTTTGCCGTGATGCGTAAATTTGATCGCGTTACTGATCAGATTGACGAGAATTTGGCGCAGTCGAGTGACATCGCCAACGATCATTGCTGGAATTTCAGGCGCGATCGTATCTGTTAAAGTTAGTTCTTTCTCGATCGCTTCTGCGTTTAGTAGCTCGATCGCATCTCGGACACAGGCTCTTAGATCGAAAGGTTGCTGCTCAAGGTCGAGCTTGCCGGATTCGATTTTTGAGAAGTCTAAAATGTCGTTGATGATCGTGAGTAGGGAATCTCCACTACTGCGAATCGTTTCGACAAAATCTCTTTGTTGAGGGGTTAGATTCATATCCAGCAACAGTCCGGTTAAGCCAATCACCGCATTCATCGGAGTGCGAATCTCATGGCTGACGGTTGCGAGAAACTCGCTTTTAGCGCGGTTCGCGGTTTCGGCGGTGTGTTTGGCTTGCTCTAACGCGATATTCTTCTCGGTGAGCAGTTCGCGTTGCAGGCGTTCTTGTCGAAGTAGGCGGGCTTGCGCGATCGCAATTCCCACTTGATCCGCAACCGCTTCGAGCAGTTCGATTTCGTCCCGACTCCAATCGCGCATTTCATCACACTGATGCAAACAGATAACGCCGTTAGGAATGCCTTGATACGAGGTGCGAACCGCTAACATCGATTTCAGCTTTGCTTGCTCACAGATTGGTGCAGCATTCGACAAAAGTGAATCGCTATAAACATCCGGTGAGGCAATCGCTCGATCGCACTTTAATAATTCCTCAGCGTGAGGATTCCCGACAATCGGAACGTGAATTCCTTGCATCGAGTTCCAGCCTTGCTCTAGGTATTCGGCAACGATCGGGATTTGAGGAAAAGTCGGGCTGAGTTCAGAAGATTCAGAAACGATCGCCTCTTCTGCGCTTTCTAAATAAGTGTGCAGCAAACAGCGATTTACTCCAAAAGTCCGCCCGATTTGAGTAACAGTTGTTTGAAAGATTTCTTGGGTATCGAGACTTTGGCGAATGTCTTGAGTAATTTGCTTTAGCAGGTAAGCGCGTTGAATCTGAAGCTGAAGGGCTTGTTCGGTACGAATGCGCTCTGTAACATCGGTTTGAATCCCGACATAATGAGTAATTCGTTCTTCCGCATCCAGAATCGGAGAAATCGATAACTCATTCCAAAACAAAGTGCCGTCTTTACGATAGTTGCGAATCGTAACGGTGCAGTCTTCTCCTTCTTTAAAGGCTCGACGTAAGCGATCGATCGCGCCTTGCTCGGTTGCTGCTCCTTGCAACAGTCGGCT
>CAXTDB010000223.1:0-8578 GCA_964242045.1 uncultured Leptolyngbya sp.
AGAAGACGGCAAAAATTTGGGCATTTATGAGTCACTCAAACGATATCAAGATCGAATTGCGGAAACATTGGGGAGTGAAATGTTTGCGCCGATTCCGCCAGAGAGTTTTCATGTAACGATCGCGGACTTGATCTGGGATGGCTCGTATCTTCATGCGGCTAAATCTCCAGGATTTGACGATCGATTGCGTGATCGGGTGGCGAATAGTTTTCGTCAGTGTGAGCAAATCAGTACCGGGCAATCGATTCGATTTCAGGTAGTGGGATTGATGGTGATGGCGCGGGCGATCGCGGTGTGTTTGGCGACGACCGATGATGCGGCGTATGAACGAATTTTGAAATTACGGCGATCGGTTTATCAAAATCCAGAGCTGATCGAAATTGGAATCGAGCAGCAGTATTACTTTACGCCGCATATTACGCTGGGCTATTTTGGCAAGTTGTCGCCGGATTTGGATCGCGATCGATTGAGCCAGACGTTTGATGAGTTGCATCAGGAATGGTTAGAACGCTATCCGAACAATGAGTTTTGGATTCATCAAGCTGAATTTCGCAAGTTTAATAACATGGCGGAATATGTGCGAAATCCGAACTGGGCGACGTTTCAGTTTTAAGAAGATCCAGTTAGACAGCTTGGAACTTCTGCATAAACGGCAGAAGTTCCATTTATTTATATTCTCTATAACCTTTTCCACATGAGCATTTCAATCTAAATTCTCTGGACTACTTAAGGCTCTGGACTAAAAATGGACTAGGTTTTTGCGCGTGTTTTTCGACTCTATCTATCCCGGTTGTTTTGATCGCAGTCTCTTTGATCTTAAATAAGACTTTTTATAAGTCCAGAATTAAGTCTCATATAATTAAACGAGTACATCATCGGGCTGGATAGCGAAAGGTGGCAAGCAGTGGGAGATGATCAGAGCCACCAGCAGACCCGACAAATGCCTCGATCGCCTGCATATCATCCGTATGCCAAATATAGTCAATTCGCTGCACTGGAAAAGGGATGCCGCTGACGAATAAAGTATGTCCCAGTCCCTGACCTCGTTCCTGAAAACTATCTTTCAACACCTGATGCAACTGTGCATAAGTTTCAGAAGTATTCGTCATATTACAGTCGCACAGCATCACAGTTGGAAGCGATCGTTCTTGTACAATCTTCGTTAGATAAGCTGTTTCTGCGGCTCGTCGCGTATAGCGATCGACAGTTTCAGCAGCAAAGCGATCAAGCGGAAATAGCGGCATATTATTCGGCGCGAGGTGCACGACTAACACATTAATGCGCTGCTTCTCATTGCCGTAGCGAATTGTAGCTTGGACTCCTCGTTCGATTGGTGGCTCAGGTAATGGAGTCACAGCTTCGATCGGCAACCGACTAAATAATGCAACTGTATGAAAGCGATCGACTGGATGAATCACAGAGTAAGGATACTTTGGGGAAATTGCTTTCAACAAGTTTGGCAGTTCCTTCGGCTGTAACTCTTGGACTCCAATTAAATCAGGACTCATTGTATGAATCATCTGTGCGATCTTCGGATAGTCTTGATTGCTCCAAAGCAGGTTAAACGTCATGACTTTGAGCATCGATTCAGTTGAGTGAGGTGCAGCAAACTTAGGAAAGAAATTTAGTCGTGGTTGACACAGCACAATAAAAAGCAGACAGCCCAAAATTAGTCCTAGAATCAGACCTTGTTTCCGCTTCCAAACGGCTAAAGGTAGGAGTACCACTAGCGGCAAGAAAAGATAAAGCGCTTGAGTATTAAGCAGCGCCAACCACCAGAAACGATCGAAAAAGAGCAGACGAAGACTCAACCAGAGCAAAAGACCAATCAAATAGCTCCAGCCTAAAAGATCAACGATCGACAAGCGTAAAGTACGAAAGCTAGACATCATTACTCCTCACGTCTGCATCTGATCCGATCGCGCTTTTACTTCATCGTAGAAGTAGCAGTGACAGTAGAATTGCCGTTGTTTTCAGCCGTCTTTCCAGATCTTGCATTTTTGCCGCGCTTTGAAGCGCGATTTGCCAATTGATATTCATCGCTATTTTTGCCGTACCGCGCTCCAACACCCAAACGTAACCGCTGGCTCAAATCCACGATCGCAGCTTCTTTCTCGCGAATCAACTTACGATTCGTCACGATCGTCGCGCTTGCAATATTAAACTGTGCGATCGCTTCTTGCGTCTCTTCGATCAATTCCTCCAAAGCATCGATCGACAAATCATCTCCCAAGTCCAAATGCGGATCGATCGCTTGCAAGTTTGCTAAATCTAATTGCGCTCTTGCGATCGTTGCAGACTTTCTTTGTTGAGTCATGTTTGAGTGTCCTAAAACTCTCTCAAGCCTAATCACTCAAAATTCGGACTCAGATTCGTAGAGATCAGGAAATTACAACGCAGCGCGATACAAAGACAGGTAAATTCGCTGAGAGATTTCACCAAGAACAAATCACACAGATAATTTTTCAACAATCACATTTGTTTCCGCACAAAATCATTCTCAGAAACAGCTAATACATCAGTGCGATCGCATAAAACAATTAGCAACATTTATCTCACAAGCCTGTTTGCTCGAACGATTCTCAAGAAACAGTCTGTAATTTGTGCGATCGCACATGATGAAAACGAATTTCATCAAATCAATTTTAAAATCGCAAAGCTTAAACCTCATTGACTAGCCAAGAATAGTATCCTATCGCTAATGGTTCAACAACTCTCTTTCTAGTTTCACTCAAATCAGCAATTACATCCCGACAGCACCAGTTTTGATCATAAAGCTGAAGAATTTCGGCATCACTCAACCCCTCGATCGAAAGCCTCTCCCTCTGCTAGCGAATCGATCTTAGAAACGCTCAATCTGCATGATTTAGCAATGCCATACATTTAAATCAAATTCAATATCATCTCAAATGAGACACTTCACAAGACTCATATTAAGTCTCATTTGAGATAATGAAGTGACGATCGTACAATTCAATCAATTCGATAGGTTATCATGTCCGCTGAACACGGTCGTTATCTCGCTTTAGTTTTTGGTAGAGACGGTATTTGAAAGATATTTTTCAGAGTGCAAATCCTTAAAGATTTACAGCTAGTCTTTCTGCTAGAGCAATCAAATCTAAGCTGTTCAAGATGCTAGATTTAATTGGGCGTTTTTCGTCCCAGAAGATCAAAGAAGAGTAAAAATCCACAGCAGTTGGAGAAGTTAAAAGCGTAAATGCTTGATGAGCAAGTTGCTCATCTTCAAAGCTGAGAAAGTAAACAGTATCATCAAAAACAGTAGGCTTACCATTCGTTTCGCCAACTAGTCGAAAACCCAGTTTCTTGTATAGTCCACAGATGGCAATTTTCCAGGGCGCAAATGTGTACGAGCCAACTCCAAATATAGAGAAACGAGAACTCTTGTTATAAATTTTACTTTTTCTACCATCTAGGTATTCTGAATGATTTGTCAAATAGTTCCAAGTCTTAGGAGCTAGGTTTTGTAAATGCTCAGTTGGCTCACCAATATACTTTTGAGTTACCAAGACATAGCGATCGACGCTCTTTAGACGATTTTGAGCAACCGCAGAACCTTTAATCAAAGGGAAGAGACAGGTTTCTTCAATCTCAACGACTTCTCCTAATCCATTGATCAGCTTGTCATCGACTTTGCGAAGTTCCATCACATTTGAGCAATCGTGCTTAATGCCCGATCGCCATTGTGTTCCCGTCTTTGGATTGTGCAAATCTCTTAATTTGTCAAAAGACGCTAAATCCCTGATTGGAGTATCGTTTCGATAGCCAATTCGATAAGAAGTCTCAGCATCAAGACTACCAAACACATCACAAAAGTAATTTCGCGAATTCGAGTTAAATTTGCAAACTAAAAGACAAGCATCAACAGTCGCATCAAAATACTTCTTCGCATCTATTCCATAAGTTGCACAGTAAGAAAGGTTTAACTTTTTAGAATAAATATGGCTCAATAGTTTTCTTGCAACAGATGTTTTACAAAGCATCGCAAGACAAGCCTCACGGTTTTGCAACCATTGAATTGAATGAATCAACATCCACTCAGAAACATCAAAGTTGCTCTTACCTGTGATGGCATCTAACCCATTGTGATTTTGAAAATTAGTTTTTTGAGGCAGATTTCTGCCGCCCATTACGCCCTGCTAAGAATTCGTGACCCAAGGAAAGTTTCCCAGCACTAAGATCTTTTCGCTCAATCCATCGATTACTAAAGACCAATCAAGCTCAAAAAAATTACCTTGCTGAACTTGAATTCTCTCATCTCGTGAAAGCTGTTCGTTTTTTCTAATTGCTTGTAAATAATCTGGATTGACTTCAACTCCAACAATCTTATGCGCTGATCGAAATGAACGGGCAGAAGCTTGGATAAAGTTACCAATACCGCAAGTTGGTTCAACGATAATGTCGGGATTTACATCCAGCTTCAGCAATTTATGGCAAATCTTCTCAGCTAGCTCTAGCGGAGTTTGAAAATCTCCGTATTCCAATTTTAGCTTTGGAGAAGCTTGAATCATAAGGTGAATCTATAAACAGCAATGATACCTTCTTCTTGTCCAGCCCGCTCAATCACTCTTCCATATTGAAGCCGCCATTGCAAAGCATTCGAGATTGTTAAAAACCCCTGAATTGGTGGATTGAGCAATATCTCGTCTGCAATGTTTGCCACTTCAATTTCATCGACGGGTAGATTGCGATCGAGCATAAATGCGATCAAGTCATCTTTATTTCCTTCATTCTCTAAAATACCAGGAATTCCACGAGTCATCTGAAAATCTGCTGTTCTCTCAGCAGCAACATAAATCGTGTGCAAAATGCTTAATGTTGCGGTGCGATTTGTGCTGTCATCTGCTTTGTCGTAAACAAAAATAATTAGCGAATACCCAAGACCAAAAATCTTTTGTCGTGCAGATTTGAAAGGGCAGGACGACTGAGGTTGAGTAATGCTGGTCACTTTCATATCAACAAGCAAGTCTGGAAAGTCGATTCCACTTGCTGAATTGCCCTCCCAAAATTCATATTGCTCCTTCAGATAGAGCCTAAACTTTTGCTCTAAATAGGTTCCAATTTTCTTGCCGTCTGTTACACCATAAAGAGTAGGCTCTGGATATTGAGATTCGGCAATGGCAAAGATTGCTGCCTCAGAGCATAGAGTTTCTACCGTCAAAACTGGCATGGGCATCTCTAAAAAGTGTGCCGAGTATCATACCGTAATCCTTGAGTTTTGGCATAACAACTCCTAGCGACAGTAAGCCGACCCGATTACACCCCACCGTTGAAATGGCTACTGATCTAGTGAGGATGTCTGGAGTGGGTGAAGCGGAACATTAGAAAGCGTTCCACGATTGCTCACTCCTCACCCGCTTAATTACTTACCTTGTATTCCCTCTACAATTTGAGACTCATAATGAGTCTAATAGTAAAACTAATTTGAGAAACTGAGACTTAGAAGCTCGATCGCATTTCTCTCAAATCATCACAGTTGCAAATATCGCCATCTCAGATGAGACGTTTTGCAAGACTAAGGGTAAGTCTCACTTGAGATAAGACGATCGATCCAATGATGGTTATTTCTCGCTAAATGTCCAAGCATCTGCCCAATCTTCAGGAACACCCTGATCGATAAATTCCACCAGACGATCCACATAAAGCTGAGCCGTTTTATCCGCTGGATTGGCCTCCAGAACTTTCTCAAAATAAGCTTTCGCTTGCTCAAACTTTCCGTGTCGATAACAATCGATGCCTTGCTCAAAGGTAGGCTGAGTTTGCCGCTTTAGTAATCGATTCTCCTCGGTTTCGGCATCGAGAACTTCATACACCGTGATCGGTTCGTTGCGACCTTTGACGATCGCCCGATCGAGAAATCGAATCTGATAGCTTTCTGGACTGCTCAAATACTCTAAGGTTTGCTCAGAAATTAGCATCGAAACACCATAGTATTTAGTCAGTCCTTCGAGCCGAGCCGTGAGATTGACTGTATCTGAAAAAGCATCGCCTTGAATTCGGTTAGTTTCCCCGACCATTCCCAACATCATGTGCCCGACATGAATTCCAATACCGACTTGAACAGGCAAATTTCCCCGCGCTATTCGCTGAACATTGTATTCCTGAACTCGAAGCTGTTTCGCAACGCCCGCCGCAACCGCATCATCCGCTCCTTCTGGAAACACTGCCATCATTCCATCTCCCAGAAATTTCACAATGATGCCGTAGTGATTGCGGATTTCTGGACTAACCCGCTTAAGGTAAGCATTGACGAAGTTAAAGTTCTCTTGCGGAGACATTGTTTCTGAAATCGTAGTAAACGATCGAATATCGCTAAACATCACCGCCATTGTTTTACTCACATAATCCCCTAGCTGTACCTCGGTTACAGTTTCTTTGCGTAAAAATCGCAGATACTCCGCCGGGAAAAATCGAGCAAATGATTCATTCAATCGTTTTAGTTCTTGTTCACGAGTGTTAACGGTATGCACCATTTGCACAAACACGCGCGATAGCTGTCCAAGTTCATCGGATCGATCGCTGACTTCGCCCAGATCTTCTGGCTTAAACGTATGTTCTTCAACCGAAACAGCGGCTTTCGTCAGCTTATTCACTTGTTCAATGTATTGCGCCTGACGCAGATTTTCATCGCGTAACAGTGCTTCGGCTTCCTGACGTTTACGCAAGTTGATATAAGCTTTCGAGTGATAGCGAATGCGGGCGATTAGTTCAACGCGATCGGGCAGTTTGACTAAGTAATCATTTGCACCAAGTTCAAACGCTTGGGCTTTGATCGTCGGTTCTTCTTTGCTCGATAGCACAATCAGCGGCACATCAAGCGTCGGGGCATCTTGCGATCGCAAAAATCGCACCAGCAGCAATCCATCCATCTGCGGCATGACTAAATCCTGCAAAATCACAGTCGGATGACATTGTTTTACGGCTTTAACGGCATGTAGCGGATTGTTGCAATAGTGAAACGTGATATCTGCTTCGGGAGCCAGCATCTTTTGAATGGCTTCGCTGATGATCGCTTGATCGTCGATGAGTAGAACCGTGATCAGATCATTCATGGTTCGCATTAGTGGCAACGTTGCAATAAAGCAGTGGCGATCGCATCGGGACTGAGACTCTCCGCAGCAGCATTTAGCTCGATCGCCGCTTTGGGCATTCCGTAGACTACACAACTCGCTTCAGTTTGCGCGATCGTGTGCCATCCTCGCTGTCGCAATGCCTTCAATCCTTCTGCTCCATCGCGCCCCATTCCGGTGAGTAAAATTGCGGTTCCTCGGTCTGTCCAATACTGTGCCACGCTTTTGAAAAAGACATCGACCGATGGACGGTAAGGATAATCGATCGGAAATTGCGTGTAAGTCACTGTGCAATCAGACTGTAAGCTTAAATGATCATTCGTACAAGCAAATAAAACGGTTCCTTTGGTCGGTCGATCGCCGCTGGTTGCTTTTCGGACTTGTAGCGGAGTTTGTTGATCTAACCAATCAATCATGCCGATCGCGAATTGGACATCCACATGCTGCACAATCACGATCGCGGCATTAAAATCCGCAGGCAACTGAGACAGAATCGTCACGATCGCTTTAGGCCCGCCTGTCGAAGCTCCGATCACAACTAACGGCGGACGCGATCGGATCGGCACAAACTGAGTTTTTCCGATCAGTTTCCCGATCGTCTGAATTTTTGCCAGCAGTAATCGAGAATCTTCGGGCGTTCCTAAACTGCCTAAACTGGGAGTATTGACGGCATCGAGCGCTCCATGTCCCATCGCCTCAAACACTTTTGCAGAACTATGCTGCACATCCGCTGTCACAATCAAAATCGCACAGGGCGATCGCTGCATAATCTGTCGAGTCGCTTCCACACCGTCCATTTCTGGCATAAACAAATCCATCAAAATCAGATCCGGCTGATCGTGAGCGCATTTTTTTACCGCTTCTGTACCCGTGTACGCAACCCAAGCGATCTGATGCTGAGGAACTTGCTTCAACACTCGTCGCAATGCTTCAACAGCCAAACTTACATCGTTGACGATCGCAATTCTCATAAGTTATTGCCCGATCAAATCAACGACTGCCCGAATCAAAGAATCATCTTGAAAGCTATTTTTAGTTAAGTAATAATCGGCTCCTGCATCGAGTCCTTGCAATCGATCGGATTCTCGATCGCGATAAGATACCACGATTACTGGAGTCGATCGCAGTCGCGGATGGGTTTTGATCTGCTGAATTAGCTCGATTCCGTTCATTCTGGGCATATCGATATCACTAATAACTAAATCATAAGCCTGATTGCGAACCGCATTCCAACCTTCCATGCCATCGATCGCGATATCGACTGCATATCCTTGCTTTTCCAGCAGCTTTCGTTCAACTTCACGCACCGTGATCGAGTCATCGACCACAAGAATCCGCTTTTTCTGCGGCATCATCTCAACTGTGCGCGGTGCGGTCAGTTGTCCAGCATCGAGTAGGGTATTAATCGATCGCACTAAATCCGAAACATCGACAATCAAGACCAACGAACCATCACTCATCAAAGCGGCAGCGCTGATATCTTGAACTTT
>CAXTDB010000224.1:0-8549 GCA_964242045.1 uncultured Leptolyngbya sp.
AAAGATCGCCAGCTCATAAAGCGCCATCGATCCTGCCCAACCTGCAACCAGTGCGGTGTGCATCAAGTGAGTCGCAATCAACCGCCCCGGATCATTCACCAGGACTGTGTGTACGCGGTACCAGGGTAGTCCCATGTGACTACTCTCCTCCTCTAAATTACGTCTACTGCAACGCTTCTTTCAGCCTTTTGTTAAAGTGCCTAATATTGGTAACTTTACCAGACAAGGCATCCCGTAACCCCGTCGTTTCTGCTTTCCAGGCGTTCTTTAAAACGTCAAATCGCGACTACGACTAGGGATTCATAAAAATGAAAGTGTATAAAGAAGTGTAACCAGTGTTAGAAACGATTGCAAGCGAATCGGCGATCGTCTGAAATTCCCCCACTCTTCTTAACTATTCTTAATTTTTTAGGTAAAATGCGGTACAACTAAAGAAAGCATTTTTATTGCCAAATTCATACACGAATTCTCTTCACGAGGAAGACTATGCAACCAGCAGACACTGATCTCCAACCGATTGAAACCGAACAAGTTGAAGAAGTTGTCGTTCCAGAACCGTTGAAACCCGCGTTTCAGTCTGCCAGCATCAATTTTGTTAAAGAAGGCAAAGAAGTCGTGGCATCGCAGGGCGCGAATCTGCGGATTAAAGCGATCGAAAACCAAGTCGATCTCTACACCTTCGGCGGCAAGCTGATGAACTGTGGCGGCTACGGTCAGTGCGGCACGTGCCTTGTTGAAATCGTTGAAGGAATGGAAAATCTGTCGCCTCGTACCGCTTTTGAAGAGCGCAAGTTAAAGAAAAAACCTGCTGCTTATCGCCTCGCTTGTCAAGCATTGGTTAACGGTGCAGTCAGCGTTAAGACCAAGCCTTAATGGTATTCTGAGAAGTGTTGATGCCGAGTTTAGAAGGGATGGGGTTTTATGCAAGTTAATGAATTGGGATTTATTGCATCGATTTTGTTTGTGCTTGTGCCAAGCGTGTTTCTGCTGATTCTCTATATCCAAACCGCCAGCCGCCAAACCAAAGACGAGTAAAAAAACTTTACGTTTTCACTCAGAAAAGCACCGAGGATTAAATCTTGGTGCTTTTTCTGTTTAGAGGTTGCTGCACGAATAGATTCAGATTGCCTGCGACGGTTGGCGGGATGTCGCTACCGTCGCATTTATTGATCGCTTCTTTTGTCAGCGTATTTGGGCGAATGTTGTAGCATTCGGAACACTCGAATTAATTAGCCCGTGAAGGCGGTCTTCGTTCGTCTAGCTGCGAATTCTATTCGCCAGGAGACACCAGAACACACCTGCTATTTCTCAGTCTCCGAGCAGGTTTCATCTTGCGCCTCAAAATTTCTTAGAAACTCCTGAAGCCGCATCCGATGAATGTATGGCCATCCCCCACTCGCTTCAATATCCTTGAGTAATGTGTAAAGGGCTTGACGATTGGTAGGAAGCGAATCTTGAAACAGCCCTTCTCGAATCTCACGATGAAGAATTTCCAACACTCTCAGCAATGCCAGCAAAGCCGTTCCGTTACCTTCTGAGCGTTCAGCGATCGACCGAATCAACTGCGCTAATTGTTCGAGTTCTTCCGATCGCTGAATCACTTCATCCGATTTACTTAGTGAATAATCTCTCAACATTGCATCGTGCTCCATAGTCGCTCCTCGCAATCGTCAACCAGGGGAAAGGCTTTAATACGGTAGCGCTTTTTGGCAGACTCGACCGTTGCCGCAAGCACTCTAAATTGCTTCAATTTCTCTTTTTAGTTTGCGATCGCACCCGATTCTTAAAATGTTTACGAATATCTGTAAAATGCTATGAGAGGTTCGATCTGAGCCAAACCAGAATTTATAGAAACTCGATGAGATCTGACAGCAGTGACCCAACACCCTGACAGAATTTTTACATTACTTTGAGGTTGACCATGAGGTATCGCGCTTTTATTGTGACACTGCTGGCGTTCTGCCTGAGTGTCCTGACCGCTTGTAGTGAAGCTCCTGCGGCAAGTTCAGAAGGCATGACCTACGAACAAATTCGCGGCACAGGCTTAGCCAATAGCTGCCCCCAGATCGAGGCGACATCTCGCGGCTCGATCGCGATCGAAAACGGCAAATCCTATTCGATCACCAACTTGTGTCTGCAACCAACGACCTACTTTGTGAAGGAAGAAACTGGAAGCAAACGTCGTGAAGCGGAATTCATTCCGGCGAAAGTGATGACTCGTTACACATCCTCGATCGATGCCGTTTCAGGAACGCTCTCCGCTAACTCAGACGGAAGCTTGACCTTCAAAGAAGAAGATGGTCTTGACTTCCAAGCGATTACCGTTCAGCTTCCCGGTGGCGAACGAGTTCCATTCCTGTTTACGATCAAAGGATTGGAAGCAACAACTGCACCCGGTTCTTCTAGCATTAACACTTCGACCGACTTCACCGGAAACTTCCGCGTTCCGTCGTATCGAACTTCTAACTTCCTCGATCCGAAAGGTCGCGGTTTGACCACAGGTTACGATAATGCGGTTGCACTTCCGGCATCGGCTGATGCTGAAGATCTGAGAAAAGAAAACGTTAAGCGATTCCAGCTTGATAAAGGAACAATCTCGCTTCAAGTTGCAAAAATTGACAGTGCATCAGGCGAAATCGCGGGCACGTTTGAGAGCGAACAGCCTTCTGAAACGGATATGGGTTCTCGTGAAGCGAGCGAAGTGAAAATTCGCGGATTGTTCTACGCACGAGTTGCACCTGACGCTTAGGTTAACTTGCACTCAGTTAGGTTTTGACGATCGCACAACAATTACGCGATCGTCTCTCGAAATATCAAATTCTATGGGGCGAGATGCCCCATTTTTATTGCGTATTTTAATTCATAAGATTCCATTCTCATTTTTGTTCAGGAGCTAATCCGAAAAGTGATTGAAATCACCGCCGCTAGACGTTCCGTGGAAATGCAGTTGTACGCTTTTAGACTCAAGAATAAGTTGGATTTGTCACTGAAAAACGAACAAAGATACGGCTATTTCGATTAATAGAGTTGGATTTTGTTCTCATCTTCGATCGCTTTCTGGGTGTGATTTCTACCATCACAGTTCGATTCAGAAGCCGTCTAAAAATCAGGTTTGACCCTTCTAAGCAACTACTGAACTTCGTCATGCCTAATCCTGTCTCGACCGATTTAAGAAGCGAAACGTTTCAACTGCTCCGTGAATATCAAAAGTCGGCATCGGCTGCCGTCCGAAATCAACTGGTTGAACTAAATATTGGCTTGGTGAGAAAAGAAGCACATCATTGGGTGAATCAGTGTACGGAGAATTACGATGATCTGCTGCAAGTTGGCTCGATCGGACTGATTCGCGCGATCGAACGCTTCGATATCACCAAAGGTCATGCGTTTAGCTCGTTTGCAACTCCCTACATTCGAGGCGAAATTCAGCACTATTTGCGGGATAAAAGTCCTTCAGTGCGAATTCCCCGTCGTTGGCAAGCCCTTCAGCGTCAAGCGGTTTGTGTGATTCGAGAGATTCAGGCGAAAGAGCGGAGGCATCCGAGTGATGTTGAAATTGCAGCGGCGCTAGAAGTGTCGATCGACGAGTGGCAAGAAATCCGGCTTGCAGTTCAGAATCGAGCGCTTTTAAGTCTAGATGCTCCGGTTGGAGACGAAGAAGGCACAACGTTTCTAGGCGATCTCGTTCCGGATTCTCGCTATCGGAGTTTTCAACTGGCGCAAGAAGATCAAATTCGGCTCCAGCAAGCTTTGGTGCAACTGGAACACCGAACCCGTGAAGTTTTGGAGTTTGTTTTTCTGTACGATCTGACGCAAAAAGAAACCGCAGAGCGTTTAGGAATCAGCGCAGTAACCGTCTCTCGACAGGTTAAAAAAGGACTGCAAAAGCTGCAAACGATTATGACCTGTAGCGAAGCTTGATCGAAAAAAGCTCCGAAAATTCACTCAAAGATCTTTCAGCGGTCATGAATTCGATCGGATTGGGCACACTGTCATTACATTGATCGTTCTCTGTTGCGGGTCATTTTGAGCTTGGACTGTGAACGTGCGATCGAGGCGAAGTCTAGAGTCGAATTTTTGGGAGTGGTCATGAACAAGCGGTTCACCAAGCAAATCACAGCACGACTTTCACGCGGTACGCTGGTTCTTTGTGCAGGCGCATTCACGCTCTGGATGAGTGGCTGTACGACCGACGAAGCAGTCGTCACCAATCCTTCTCCAGCAGCAAACTCGTCAACCCCCGCTCAATCTTTTGCAAAACCAACCGTTCCCGGCAAAGATGCGGCAAAAGCGAAAACGGGAAATAAAGTTGCGGGTCTTTTGCAATCCACCGATCCGGCAGAGCGGGCTAGACAAGTCCAGCGTGGAATTAGCACTGGAAAAGATCCCTTTTCGAGCGTTCCCCCGATCGTCTCGTTCAAAGTTCCAGTTACGGCGCTGCCTGGAACGGAATCCACGGGATCTGCTCCTTCTGGCTCATCGCCTCAAGTAAGTCCGAAGCCCGAAGTTGGAAGCAAACCTGTTGCGGTGCTGCCCAAACCAGAACAAAAATCACCGATTCGCTCGCTGCCTCCACTGCCTGAGCCGACATTAGCGAAGGCGGTTCAAGTCACAGGCGTAATCGTGGTTGGCGGTGTACCCCAAGCGATCGTTCAAGCTCCGAATGAATCAACGAGTCGTTATGTGCAAGTTGGGCAACGGATTTCAAACGGACAAGTTTTAGTCAAGCGGATCGAAATGAATAACGGTTCTGATCCGATCGTGATTTTGGAACAAAACGGCGTTGAAGTGGCGCGCGCTGTGGGAAGTCCTGCGGCTCGGACTTCACCGACTGCGATGCTCAGCTTGAAACTTTTCGGCTAAGACTCGCTACGATTTGCAACAGCCGCCAGCCAACTTCGGGAGACAGACGCTAGAGTTGAAACACTAATTCTCTAGAGCGGTTTCCCGAAGTTCGTTGTTATGAGTGCCAGTGCTTCTGAGTTTGATGAGTTTTTGAATGTGTTCCTTCCCACCCCTCAATCTGCTCAAGATACGGAGTTGCTTCAGCAGATTGGATTTATTCCGGGAGTGCGAGAAACGCTAATGGTGCGTCAAGTTCATGCACTCGAACACGCGACCGTCTGGATTTTAAGCGGATTACCCGATCGTAGAATTGCTTCCCAAACCGATTGGACAGATAACAGTGGTTTAGGTGGATTATCGACTGAGCAAGGATTTTATCTGTACGGTCAGGCGAATACGACTGAGGTAAAACGTGCGGTTAATCAAGCTTTAGAACGCATCACCCACGGAGAATGGAGTTTAGCTGTGCATCCCCGTTGCGGTACAAATCTCTCGGTCGGAATGCTGCTTACAGCATCGATCGCATTTGGCATTCACTTACTTCTGCCCCGAAACCCGATCGAACAATTGCTTGGTTTAGGAGTTGCGGCGACGACTGCTTCTCAACTTACGCCAGAATTAGGGCGATTTGTGCAGCAATACATCACAACCGCAATTCCTTTCAATTTGCGAGTGCGTGAAGTGTCGATCGTTCAAGATTCTTGGGGTCGCCCTGCTCATTTCATTCGGACAGAGTGGATCGATTAGCTTCCAGCGATCATGCCCGCTAATAAAAGAAAGCCGATCCAGACATTCTGCTTGAAGCTCAGCGCGTAAAACGGATGCGGAATTGAAGGCTGAGCAAGTTTATAAGATTGCCATGCCCACGCGATCGCGCTAACTCCCAACGCGCCCCAGTACCAAAAATTCAACTGCATCACTATTCCAAGCTTTGCCAGAATCATTACAGTTCCGACATAGAAAGCTGCGATCGCATAAGGCGCATATCGTCCAAAAAACAACGCACTCGATTTCACGCCGATCCGTTTATCATCTTCGCGATCGGACATTGCATAAACGGTGTCAAATCCTAATGTCCAAAGCACTGTCGCGCCCCAGAGTAGCCACATCGGTTGAGTCAGGCAGGATAAATTCGAGGTTGTATTACAGCTAACAGCACTCCAGCTAATTAGTACGGCAAATCCCCAAGCGATCGACAGAACCAGTTGCGGTACAGGAAAAACCCGTTTTGCAGCAGGATACAGCAAAATTACGGGGACGGCTGCAACACAAAGCCAAAATGTGAGCGGATTGAGAAACACCGCCAAACCAGCCGCGCACAGCAGCGAAATTAAGCCAACTCCGATTCCCACTTTTACCGATAGCGCTCGTGATGCCAAAGGTCGATCGCGGGTTCGTTCTACATGCGGATCAATATTTCGATCCCAGAGATCATTTGCCACACAACCCGCTGCACTCGTCGCCAAAGTGCCTAGAATAATAATGACGACCAGCAACCAAGGTGGCGTTCCGCGTGAAGCGAGGAACACAGCCCACAGTGCTGGGATCATTAAGATCAGTCTTCCTTCGGGTTTGTGCCAGCGCAGCAGTCGCGCGATGATGAGCCATGTCGGTTCTGAAGAAGGTTTCGGCTGAGTCCACATAAAGTTCGATCGCAAGTCTATAAAAAGAACTTAGCGCGCTTCTTGCCCAAAAATCCGCCGATTCGCTCAAGAATTGCGGCAGAAACTGATTTAGAAACAGTCTTGTTGGCTCGATCGCGCGTTTAATATGCGGTGTGTTCCCACTTCCACTTGTAGATACCTTCAGTCGCAGTACGTCCCAGTCTTATGGTTAATTCCATCTCGAAACCCCCTCAAGAGAGTCCGGTGATGCTTCCCACGGTTCCAGCGAATCGCGATCGTATTCTTGCCGCGATCGATGTTGGAACGAATTCGATTCACATGGTGATTGCCCGCATTCAGCCTCATATTCCCGCATTTACGATCGTGGGGCGGGAAAAGGCAACGGTGCGACTCGGAGATTTTTGTAAAAAAACAGGCGAATTGTCAGTAGAGGCAATGGATCGAGCAATGGTTGCGCTCAAACGCTGTCAAGATGTCGCGAAGAGTGTGAATGCGGAGCAAATAATCGCGGTTGCGACAAGTGCGGTTCGGGAAGCACCGAATGGACAGGAGTTTTTGCAGCGAATCGAAGACGAACTTGGGCTATGGGTGAATTTAATTTCTGGAACCGAAGAAGCACGGCGAATCTATCTTGGTGTGCTGTCCGGGATGAACTTCAACAATCAACCGCACGTGATTGTGGATATTGGCGGCGGTTCAACCGAATTAATTTTAGGGGATGGACACGAGCCACGCACGCTCAGTAGTACAAAAGTAGGAGCTGTTCGTCTTAGCGCTGAGCAGGTGACGACTGATCCCATTAGTCCGGCTGAATTTGCTGGACTGCAAGCTTATATTCGCGGCATGTTAGAACGATCGATAGAAGAATTACAGGCGCATCTCAAACTCGAAGAACGTCCGCGCCTCGTCGGGACATCGGGCACGATCGAAACACTCGTTGCACTGAACGCTCGCGAGAAGTTTGGCGCAGTTCCAGTTCCGCTCAACGGTTGCGAATTGTCGCTCAAAGATCTGAGAGATTGGATCAATCGCTTGCGAAGAATGAGCTTACCGGAGCGATTGGCAGTTCCAGGACTGTCTGAACGACGCGCAGAAATTATTCTGCCTGGGGCAATGATTTTGCAGGAAGTGATGACACGGTTGGGCGTGGACTCGATCGTCATTTGTGAGCGATCGCTGCGAGAAGGAGTGATCGTGGATTGGATGGTAGCGCACGGGTTGATCGAAGATCGACTGCGGTATCAAGGGTCTGTTCGCGAACGCAGTGTGATCAAGACGGCTCAGAAGTATCACGTCAACCTAGAACATAGTCAGCGAGTCGCAGAATTTTCTCTGAGTCTGTTTGATCAAACGCAGGGAAAATTACAGTCTTGGGGTACTGAAGAGCGCATATTGCTATGGGCAGCCGCAATTCTGCATAACTGCGGGCATCACGTTGGGCATTCCTCGCATCACAAGCATTCCTACTATCTAATTCGCCATGCTGAGTTGCTCGGCTTTACGGAGATGGAGATTGAAACGATCGCAAACCTCGCCCGCTACCACCGCAA
Organism: uncultured Leptolyngbya sp.; assembly: GCA_964242045.1. Classification (GTDB taxonomy): domain Bacteria; phylum Cyanobacteriota; class Cyanobacteriia; order Leptolyngbyales; family Leptolyngbyaceae; genus Leptolyngbya. The sequence continues at coordinate 8,018 of CAXTDB010000224.1, forward strand.
GAATGGTCCAAAAAAGCGCCACGAGACTTATCGAAATCTCACCAGCAAGCGTCATCGTCGAGTCGTCGAGCAGTTATATCCATTATTGCGGTTAGCGGTGGCGCTCGATCGTCGCCAAATTGGAGCAATTCAATCGGTTGAATGCCGATTCAACTTAGAGCAAAGGGAATTGAAGTTGTTAGTCAAACCCGCTCATCTCGATGATCCCTGTGAGCTAGAACTTTGGAGTTTAGAGTTTAAGAAAGAGAGTTTTGAAGCTGAATATGGAGTGAAGCTTATTCCAGTTTTGCAGGTTAATTAAGAGAAAAGCGATCGCTACCGAATCAATTGCTTTACAGTAGTGGTCTTTGTGGATCGAGGACAAAGATGGAGCTGGCAGCTAGCTTAAAAATTGTTTGATTTTGCAAAACAAGTTAGCTTGCTGCTCAGTACAGTTATTGTGGCGTGATCTGTGGTGGATTGAGATGACGATCGCCGTTGTCTGGTGCAACTGCTCGATTCTTCAGCAAGTTCGACCAGATGTAGAGCGGAC
>CAXTDB010000225.1:0-8526 GCA_964242045.1 uncultured Leptolyngbya sp.
TGCAAGCAGGCGATCGCGGATTTACGGCGGAAGATTTTCGTCCCGTTTTTGCGCCGGAACTCGCGCAGCTCGAAGAAGTCACGATTCGGCTAGATGAATGGCTGTCGTATGCGCCGTCAGACATTGCTCCGCGAATTTGGGAAGCGATCGCAACCATGTCCGATCGCATGGCGCACTGGGCGGACTGCAACTGGGCAATTGAGACAGAGACGCAACTCGATCAGTATACGTTTAGCGTTGCGGCATCGGTGGGCTTGCTGCTGTCAGATTTGTGGGCTTGGTACGACGGCACAAAGACCGATCGGATTGAGGCGGTCGGATTTGGGCGGGGGTTACAGTCGGTGAATATTCTCCGAAATCATGGCGAAGATTTTACGCGCGGAGTGACGTTCTATCCGAAAGGCTGGACAAACGATCAGATGCAGGCGTATTCGCGTCGTCAGCTTGTGCTTGCCAATGCGTATGTGGCATCTCTACCAGAGACGAGTCCGGCTTTAGATTTCTGTCGAATTATTCTGATGTTGGCTCACGCGACGTTAGAAGCGATGGAGCATGGAGCCGAAAAGCTAACGCGATCGGAAGTGATGGAATTAGTTCAACAGGTGACAAAAGCAAGTTAAGCAAGCGAGAGAAAGGAAGCTGTTTACCTTTCTCTCAGCTTAAAACTCTACTGACCCGATCGCGGAAAACTCGGCAGTTCAACGGCTGCCAGTGATTCGCGCTTTTTCTGCGATCGCTCCGGATACACAACAGGTGATGGGCTATTTTCCGAGGTTGAAATCACAAACGGTTCATTAGAGCGATCGTGATCGTCTGCGCTTAGCGTGATAAACGGTGAAGCAGTTGGAATCACTGGCTCGATCGCAGGTGGCAATGCCAGGTTAAACGGATTCGCAGCGATTTCTTCACGAGCTTCACTTCCCGGAGGGTTCGGTTCTACAACGGGAATCGATTCGACGACCGTTACTTCGTGTAGAGGCGCGATCGCAGGTTCCTCTGCGATCGTTTCTAACGTCTCAGCTTTTGGAGTCTTACTCGCGTTGGGCACAAACAAATCAATGCTGTGATGAACGGCGGGTGTTTCTTCAGAAGTTGAGCGCGCAATTGTGTAGCTCAACGGCGGATGAACCACGATCGGTTCCGGTTGTGCAATCTCGCTGTAATCGATTTCAAATCCTTCTGGAATTTCGAGCGCTTCGGTCGCGATCGGTTCCGGTTCTTCGTCGAATAAACTGGCATCATCAGGCGCGGTTGACCAGACGTTTTCTGAGGGTACAGCAAGATGATTGCGTTCCGGCTCCCAAAGTTGAGCATCGAGTGTCGTAGACCAAGGCTGAACAGGCTGCGCTTTGACAAAACTAACCGATTCAGACTCAGCTTCGCTTTCTGAAATTGCGTGATCGACCGATTCTTCGATCTTCTGAGTCGCGGAAACATCGAGACATTTTTCGAGTGCCGCTTTGAATTGCAGCGTGTATTGCTGCTGGCGATGGAGCCGCGATCGCAAATCTCGACAAGCATTTTCAGATTGGCGCAACTGCTGGATCTGATCGTCGTAGCGTTGTTTTGTCAAGGCACAGTCACGTTCTAGTTGAGCGACTTGGGTTTGACTCGTTTCGAGTTGTGCGCTCAGCGTTTCGATTAGAATTTGCTGTTTCTGTTGGGCTTGATGCGCTTGCTCTAGGCTCTGGGAAAGTTGAACGACCTCTGCCTGAGTCGTCGTAATCGTTTGAAGATGTTCAGCGATGTGGGCTTCTTGATCTTGCAGTCTTCGTCGAGACGCATCTAGAGCTTGACGCTGTTTCGCGATCATTGCGGCTTGCTGCTGCGATAGATGAGTTTCTCGCACCGATCGCTGTTCTGTTTCGGCTTGCTGAGTGCTGATCTGTGTTTCTAAGCGTTTCGTTTCGGCTCTCAAGGTCGCATGAGCTTCACCCAGGGAGAATTCTAATTCCGACACACGCGATCGCAATCGTTGATTTTGTTGTTCGAGGTCTTTGATGCGAAGCCCGATTTGAGAAGGTTCTGGTTCAGCTTTGGGAATCGTGTTGATGTCGATCGCGTTCGGAAAGTTCACGGTCGTCCAACCTGCTTCGGGCGCGGGTTCTCGTAGGATTGTCTCGGCGGGATCAGACGGAATATTTGGAATTTCAGCTTCACTCATGGGATAACCTGCAAAACGTGATCAACTCAGCACAGCAAGCGTTTCTGGAACGAGAAACATTTAATGATATTTAGTTATAGCGACAGTTCTGAAAAATTAAACGTTTTCTTCTAAATTTTTGTCACACGCCAATCTAATTTATCAACTCTTGAGGAGGAAAAGAACACTCGATCTAGGAATTCAGCAGCAATAAACTACCGATAGATCTCATTGCGATGCCCAAGTTTGATGATTAATACAATCAAATTTTCGTCTTCGACTCGATAAACTACGCGGTAGTCTCCAACTCGAATTCGGTAAAGATCCGCTTCTCCTGATAACTTCACAACTCCGGAAGGACGAGGCTCATCAGCAAGCGCATCGATTTTAGGACGAAGGCGCAACTGTATTTCTAGAGAAATTGCCTTGAATTGCTTTGTCGCTCTTTTCGAGAACTCAACTTGGTAAGACATTTCAGTTCACATCACAAGCCGAGTTCGGATTTGAGTGATTCCCAAGACACGGTTCCCTCTTGCTCAACTTCTCGAAGCACAGCACGAGCATCTTCTAAATCTGATTGATTCTCTAAGGCTTCTTGTTGCTGTTTCGCCTTCAGAAATCTCAGAAAATCTAAAACCTCGTCCAAGATTGGGTCAGGTACTTGGTCAATTTCTCGAAGCAATAATTCTTTTGTATTCATGATTTGTCTAGAAGCGATCGTACTATTCTACGGAATTGCGATCGATCTCAACAGTCGATCGACAATCATCCGCGTCCGAGTTCCGCTTGCTGCAATCATGCGGTGTGAAAGAACATAAGGCGCGATCGTTTTAACATCATCGGGAATCGCATAGTCTCGACCTTCTAAAAATGCTAAAGCTTGCACCGCTTTTTGTAGTGCTACAGTTCCGCGTGGACTAACTCCTAGACGAACTTCCTCATCCTGGCGGGTCGATCGCACCAAGTTCAAAATGTATTGCTGGAGCGACGATTCAACCCGAACTTGAGAACATAAAGCTTGCAGTTCGCGAATTTCTTCCACACTGATGCAAGGCGGCAAGTCTTGAACCCGATTTCCTGATTGCAGTCGCTTTAACATCTGGAGTTCTTCGGATTCGGTCGGATAGCCGAGAGAGAGCGACAAGGCGAACCGATCCATCTGCGCTTCTGGTAAGGGAAATGTACCTTGATACTCGGCTGGATTTTGAGTTGCAATCACGAAAAATGGAGTCGGAACTTTGCGCGAAACGCCATCGATCGTCACTTGCTGTTCTTCCATCACTTCGAGCAGTGCCGATTGCGTTCTCGGTGTGGCACGATTGATTTCATCGGCTAACAGCACATTCGCAAAAATTGGTCCCGCCATGAACTCAAATTCACCTGTACGCGGATTCCAAATATTCGTTCCAGTGACATCAGTAGGCAAGAGATCCGGAGTGCATTGAAGCCGCTGAAACTTGCCGTTAATCGATCGAGCAAGTGATTTCGCCAGTAGAGTTTTACCCACACCCGGAACATCTTCTAACAGCGCATGACCGCCTGAAAGTAGCGCGACGAGAACGAGTTGAATCGCTTCTTGTTTGCCCACGATCGCTAAGCTTAAATGCTGCGTTAATTGCTCGATCCGCTCTCTCATCACAACAGTCCTACCGGGTAAGTTCTGTTGATCATACTCACTGTTTCTGATCTGAGCGAACAAACTCAGGAAATCGCGGTGAGTGCGGTTCTTGCGGTTTCGCAATCGGCGTTAATTTGAGCCTTGAGATCTTCTAGAGAAGCAAATTTCTGTTCTGGACGAATGAATTCTTCGAGTTCAACATGCAGCGTTTTGCCGTATAAGTCACCCGACCAATCGAGCAGATGAACTTCGATCGTTTGACTCAGCCCATTCACGGTTGGACGATTTCCAATGTTCATCACACCCAGGAGCGGATCAGATCCAACGCCTGAAACTCTGACTCCATAAACGCCTCGACGCGGCACAAGCTTGTCAGGAAGTAGCTGTAAATTTGCAGTTGGAAACCCGATCGTGCGTCCAATCTGCTGCCCGGTCACGACTTGCCCGATCAATCGATACGATCGCCCTAACATGCGATTTGCGGTTTGCAACTCTCCAGCTAACAAAGCCTCTCGAATCGCAGAACTACTAATTCGCGTTCCGTGAAACCGCAACAACGGCACGATCGACACTCCGATCCCAAAGGTTGACGCGATCGCTTGCAGATCTTCTGCGGTTCCCGACCGCTTACACCCAAAGCAAAAATCAGCTCCAACGCTCACTTGTCGCGCTTGAAGCCGATTCACCAAAAGCTCTTCGACAAATTGCTGCGGAGTCAAACTCGCCAATTCTCGATTAAACGGTAGCAAAACGAGTTGCTCTACGCCAATTTCTTCGAGGTACAGTACTTTTTCTTCTTGAGGCGTGAGCAGCGATCGAGGTTCTCCCGTAAAATATTCCTTCGGATGAGGATTAAATGTTACAACGGTTGCACGAGAAGTTCCGTCATTGTCTAAAACGGGCGTGATCACTTGTCGATGCCCTAAATGGATACCATCAAAGTTTCCTAGAGCAACGGCGGTTGGAGTTAAAGCAGTAGTCGGAGAAGAAGTAATCCACACGCTTTACATATTGACACATCTCGATTCACAAAATTCGGAAGACACCCTAAAGAAAAGGGGTTCCTTCTTCAGTATCATCGAAATGCCGATCGATAAGCGGGAACTGGAAACAGTGCTTGAAATCCGGCTTGTCGATCGCTTGCAGGTTCTGGAGCGACATCCCAAAGACTCTCATAATAGAAATATGCTACGCCCAAACCGCGATCGCGCGCCGCTTGAGTCTGCTCTTGAATCTGGCGAATTGAAACCGGATTGGTTCGCTGTCCGGTAAACACACCGACTCCGGTTGGAATCTTTTGCTGAGCAATTTGGATTTCTGGACGCGAAATCTTCTCGATAAAGGCCTGCAAATTCGGGCGATACACTTGCACAATCAATTCGTCTGCAATGCCTTGACGCACCCAAGCGAGCCAATCCTGGAGATTGAACTTGTAGGCAAAGTCGTAATAGTTGGACGAAATCGAAAAAATGGCGTTGGGTTTACGATCTCTGACTGCTTTCTTCAACTGCGTCATAAATGCCGTAATTTTGTTCGCTCTCCAACGCATCCAAGCTTGATCCGCTGGATTTGGGGGGACATCTTTTTTGGTTTCTTTTTTGTAGAGCGATCGCGTGTAGGCATCGTAGCCAAATTCACGCGGCAAGCTCATATTGTCGTCGAACTGAATGCCATCGACATTATATTGAGTCATCACCTCAACCACGAGCGAGGTAATGAACTGCTGTACTGCGGGATGGAAAGGATTTAACCAAGCAACTTCGCCCGCACCACTAATCGAAGTTTGATCGCCGTTGCGCTGTTGAGTCAACCAATCGGGATGATTCAGCGCCAGTTCCGAGGTCAAGGGAGTCATAAAGCCGAACTCAAACCACGGCACAGCAAGCAACCCTTGCTGATGAGCGCGATCGACGACATCCGCGAGAATGTCATGTCCATCGGAACCCCGATACACGAACGGCTGAATCCCTTGCTGATGAGCGACTGCACTCGGATACGTGACATAGCCAGAGTTCCAGACCACTGGATAAATCGTGTTGAAATTCAAGCGTCCCAGTTGATTCATGGCATCTTGAACCTTGGTTCGATCTTTCATCACATCTAGATCGTTGAGCGTGAACCAAACACCGCGAATCTCAGGACGAACGACTTGAGGCACAATCGGCGATATGACGCTGGGACTCTCTACTGGCACTTCGCTCTGTGCCATTCCTGGTGTTCCAGTAAAAACTACCGTTAACAAAGACACCAAAAACAGCGGAATTAGAACCGCTTTTCTCCATCGCTGGAACCAAAATCGAATAGGCATGAAAAACTCAATCAACATCAAAACGAGCGAACTAGCCCTACAGTTTACAAGCATCGCACTACCTCATCGGGACGAGTGAAAAAGCTAAGTCAAAGCTTTTTATCTCTCTGCGCTGTGACACCGCATCAACACATCGATGAAATACGATCGACACTCTGACTGACGTAAAATTTCGATTGAGAGTGCCCGATCGCTCAAACCCTTACCGCTACTCATACTCAGGGTTAAGACTTGCGCGAATTCACAATGGTATGGTTTGTTAAGGAACAAAGCGCTTTCTTTGCAATTCATCGAAAACCGCGTTTGTCGATCGTGCTTAATTTGTCTTGATGCAATTGATCGATCGCGGGAAATCTAACTTTAGGTGCAGGGAAACTCGCCAATACGGGTATGAAAAGTTGAACCCAAATTAGTCACACTGATTTCTAACGCAACAATTTTTTAAGGAGCAAGGTCCGACATGAAGCGCTATCTCAAACTCAGTATGCTAATCGGGTTCGCGCTGCTTGTCAGTTCTCCTTATGTGCTTCCTGCTGTTTCTTCTCCCAAAGTCGATAAGCTGCCTTCGGTCGACTGGTGGCGCTCTAAGGTGAAGTCGCAGGTAACGGCAAGTACTGGAAGGCGCTATGTCGGGTGTGTGTTTGGCGATTCGATTTCGTCTGGACTCGGAAACACACTTGGACGATCGAACTATAATTTCGCGATGGGGGGAATGAGTTCGGTTTCATTGCTCGAACAACTCAAACAGCTAAGATCGGGAAATGTTCAATGTCAAAAAGCAGTGATCGCGATCGGCACAAACGATGCAATGTTCTCGATTAGCAACACGGCTTTCAAGAATAATCTGCGGCAGATTGTCACTTTATCGCGGAGTCTAGGGGCATCGGAGATCACGCTAATTCCTGCGTTTTACTCCACGGTGGAAGCGAGTTATAACCCGGATGTGGCAGGAACACTCGATCGTGTGGACGAAATCAGCACGTTGATTCGTCAAGTTGCAGCAGAACAAGATGTCAATCTGCTGATGGATGAGATTCAACCCCTGTTTCGCCATCGCAGTCTAAAAGAGGAATTGACCTCTGATGGCGTTCATCTCAACGACAGCGGTAAAAGCATCTATCGCCAAGTTCTTTTGAGTGTGTTTAACAATTCGGCGGTGAGTTCGCGTTAGCTGCCTCGATACGTGCTGTACGACCACGGAGAAGCTAGAAGCGGCACGTGATAATGAGCGCTATCATCCGAAATCCCGAATCGAATCGGAACGCGATCGAGAAATGCAGGTTCCGTTGTAGTTGCCGATTTTGCTGCGAAGTATTCACCGATCGAAAACACTAACTCATACGTTCCAACTTTGATTTCTGACTCGTTCAGCATTGGACAATCAGTACGTCCATCCGCGTTTGTCGTGATTGTTTTCAGTTGCGTTTTCTCTTCGGTTTGCAAATCAATTGCCCAAAGTTCAATTTTAAGATTTGCAGCCGGACAGCCGTGAGCCGTATCGAGAACGTGAGTTGTTAGCTTACCCATGTGCATCCACACTTCTAAATTTCAGCGGCACAATGGAATGATGGAGAAGCTGCCCACGATTCTATTGCCAAAAGTCGATCGATTGCCGATCGCGCCTGTCGGAACTCATCATAAAGCACCGCGCGGACGATCTGAAAGTCAATTTGAACGCGATTTATGGCGCTATTTTCCCGGCAAAATTCACACGGGATTGTTAGTAAAGCGCCCAGAATTGAACCAGCCGTATGTCCCGGATTTTGCTTATCTTGATCGAGAGATTGCGATCGATATCGAAGTCGATGAACCGTATACGCACGATACGCGCCAGCCGATCCACTTTCTCGACTGCCCAAAAGATCGATCGCGCAATCAATTCTTTACCGATCACGGTTGGATCGTGATTCGATTTAGTGAGACGCAGGTGATTAAATCTCCTGCAAGTTGTTGTAAAGCGATCGCATCGACGATCGCGCAGATTTCCGGCGACAACACGATTATGTCAGCCTTTCGCCAAGTTCTGACCTTGAAGCCCGATCGACGTTGGACAGTAGAACAAGCTCAAGAACTGGCGACCCAAAATTATCGGGAACGATTGCAGCCCGCATCCGAGCCGACAAAAAACCCGAACTTAATGAACGGCGATTTGAGCTTTCACTGTCCAACCTGCGGCGAATTAGTTCAATGGCGGGGACATTATGTCAGATGTGCGAACTGTGGCTATGACCAATTTGTACTTTAGCCCGTCACAATTTTCGGCACTTTGAAGAATTCGCCATCTCGATCGGGTGCGCCTTCTAAAATCGCTTCTCGCGCCTCGTACGGTTGATGTCGATCGACGCGCACCACATTGCTCACATCGATCGCGCGCGTCGTCGGTTCTACGTTGCTCACATCCAATTCACTCAACTGCTCAAAGTAGTCGAGAATGTCGTTTAGCTGCGTCGTAAATTT
>CAXTDB010000226.1:0-8521 GCA_964242045.1 uncultured Leptolyngbya sp.
AGCAAGAAATCTAGTTCCCCTTCTCCTTCAGGAAGAAGGGGCTAGGGGATGAGGGTCTTCGGTTTAATTGCGCCCACTTACTTACTAGCTTACTGACTTCACGAATTGTTCTAACACCGCTTGACGCAACAATCGCTGGGGTAGAAATCCCTGAGCCAAGATGAAATCGTGAAACTGCTGCGGGTTGAATTTCTGACCGAGTTGTTGTTCTGCTTCTTTGCGAAGCTGCATCAAGCGCTGATAGCCATAAAAGTAAGAAGGCGCATGTCCTGGAAGTTTCACAGTATAACGATCGATTTCTTGTCGCGCGAAGAAGTTTGAGTAACCCGCATCTTCGGTTAAAACGCGCAGCGCTTGGTCGATCGAGATTTTGCCAAGATGCAGTTCGGGTTCTAAAAAGGCGCGAGCTGCCCGCAATAGCTGAAATTGCAGCGAGATAAATTGTCCTTCGATCGGCATAAATGGTAGGGTGATCGCTTCAGCATAAAGCGCCCAGCCTTCGTGGTTGGCGGGATTGTAGCCGAACTTCGATCGAGCATCCGAAACGCCTTTGTCTTGAATCGTCGTGAACTGAAGATCGTGTCCGGGTCTACCTTCGTGGGCGGTCAGCGTCCAAGAGACTGCTGGATAAGTGAAGTCGTTGTAAGCGCGGGCTTGGGTATCCGGTTTGAGGATCGGAATGATGAAGACTCCAGCGGTTTTCTCAGACGCTTTCGGCGCGTAGTATTGCGGAACCGGAAAGGCTGCATTTTCTCGATCGGTCGTGAGTCGAATCGTTAACGGGCGGTTTGGCAGTGTGACTAGTTTTTCGCGCCGAATGATCGCTTCGATTTCTTTTTGGCGTTTCTGATAGTGAGGTAGCACTTGATCGGTGGGAAGTTGTTCTTGTTTGAGCGCGCGAATTACGTCTCGATAGTCTTTTGCTTGAAAGCCTCTCTGTTTAGCTATTTGAGGTGCAAGAACATTCATTTCTTGCTGAATGTTTGTAAAGGCAGCGTGGGCATCTTCGAGCAGTTGATCGATCGAGATTTCAACTCCTCTTTCTGCGAGTTCTTCTGCATAAAGCTCGGTAGGTAACCGGAAACTCGTTCTGGCTTTAGGTAGGATCTCTTGTCGAACGAAGTTAGTGTAATCGGTTAGCTGTGCTCTTAACTTGGTATAGCTCGACGGATCAGTTTGCCCTTTTTCGAGGCGTTGCTTGATTTGTTCGAGTTGGACAGGCGTATTGGCTAGATCTTTTTCAAGCTGGGATTTTTCGGGGAAGAAAACGTTCGATCGCGTGAGTACCTCGCGCATTTTCTCAGTTGCAAGTGTCGCGATCGAAGTTGTGCCCGTTTCTTCGCCGCTGAGTCGCTTTAATTGTTTGTTTAAATCTCGCGTGTTTAGCTCACCGAGGCTGCGATTAATTTCTCTTGCCAAATTTATGTAAGGCAAGCGGTATTGTCGATCGAGTTGATTCGATCGTAATTCTTCGTTTGCCGATTGAATGAGGAGTTCGAGATCGATTTTGATTGCTGAATCAGTCTCTTGATTGAGCTTTGTTTGAAATGTTTGGATCGCGTTGTTTAAATTCTTTTCGTAGCATTGCACATAATTTGCATCAAGATTTAAAAGCGAATCGCTTAGTTTTGATTGATCTGTACAATTTGATTCTGATTCAGCTTTGATCAGGAGATTCGTATTTTCGTTGCTTTTAGTAATCCAGTTTGGTTTTGCTGAAGCGATCGAATCTGCAACCGAATGAGACGCGATTGCTAACATAAATGACGCGATCGCAAGCAAAACAGAGACTTTACGCGAAATCCGAGCAACCATAAGATCGGCTAAAGAAGGTCAATTTGTCGATCTTACGCTGTGTCGAAAATTTCTTCACCGACGACATTGAAGCGAATCAAACACCCCGATCGCTTTCTTTCTGGCTAAATCTAAATTCGTGTCATTTGCCAACAAATTCACAACATACCGACTGTCACCAAGAATTACATTTGCTCGATAAATCACCGTCGCCTTTTCCGGGGAATCTGGATATTTCAACAGTCCTTCGCGCACAGTAACGCCCGTCGTTTGTCCGCACAAACTGTGATTCTCTTCCCGCACTGATTTGATTTTAAGTTCTTCCTCATCCGCACCCAGCGCAATGCTATCTAAAATGCGATCGATGCGTCGTCGCCCCGATTCTTGATCGACTGGAACTCGCGCCATCAAAAGCTGAATGTCGGGTTCATCGCCTTCACTCGCGACCAAAGCGACTTTTGCGCCTGCGATATTCACACCGAGCAAGCCTTGAGAATCTCCCGGCAGCGTATAGCTCATAATGTTGCTGGCGATCGCTTCTGCGCGCTGCGGTGTTGCGGCATTGCTAAGGAACTTCATTGCTAATCCGGTCAATCCGACTCCCAAAGTCGCGATCGCGCCCAGTACAACCGCCATCGTTTCCCAACCCGAAACCTTGTACTGTGGAATTCTAGAAGGTAGTTCTTTCATCATTTCTACTCCAAATCCACGCCTAAAAAGCGATCGAGAAACCGAGTCCGCCAAGCAAGTCGCAGAATCAATCCCCACTCTAACGCAACCAATCCGAGAAACAAGCAGTCTTGCAAACTGAGCGGAGAAAGTTCAAAAAAGAATCGCAGCGGCGGAACAAATAAAATCAGCAAATAAACGAGCAGTAACACAACAGCAACGATCGTATATCGCCAGTCTCCGCTAAAGGGTTCTCCGCCTGTCCAAGCCTGTGTAGGTGGCTTCAGGAATGGAATCAGCAATAGTTCACAAAACACTAAAATTGTCACTAATGCAGTACGCGGAATATTAAATTCGATTCCAGCTAAGGCAACGTTCGGAGGTAAGTCTAGGGCAGCACTAACTAGATAAAATAGATACACTGTGAGTGAGACTAGCGTGATTGTGATCGTGGCAGGAATAACGAAGTGAAGCATCGATCGAACTAAACTACGTTTCTGCGGTTCGCCGGGTTGCGCCCAAATTGGGATAAACGTCGTCGGAATTCCCACACCGATCAGAGTGACGATCGCGCTGTGTTTGTTTAACAGCGGGAAACTGTCGGAAACGATTGCGATCGCAAAAATCAGCAATGCAACGCAACACAGTCTCACCATAAACAATTTAACAACATCGCGAATGCCGTTCTGAATCCGTTGCCCTTCTAGAAAAGTATGCGGCAGCGCTTCAAACGAATCATTTAGCAACACAATATCGGCAATGCTGCGAGTCGCCTTACTGCCGCTCTCCATCGCAATTCCAAGATTCGCTTGTTTGAGCGACAACACATCATTTACGCCATCTCCGGTCATTGCCACATAGTAACCAGAATTGCGTAAACTCCGAACCAATTGCGCTTTCTGCTGCGGTGTAATCCGTCCGAACACATTGTAATTTCGAGCAGCTTGGATAAATTGCGCTTCGTCCATTTGCGCCAGTTCTACGCCCGAAATCACTCGAATTTCATCACTAAATTCCGCTTGTCTTGCCAATGCTGCAACGGTTTGGGGATTGTCACCGGAAATGATTTTCAGTGTGATTCCTGCTTTGACAAACCCTTGCAGCGTTTCACGGGCAGACGGTCGAAGCTGATCGGAAAAACACAGAATTCCCAGCGGCGTTAAGGTTGGTAGCGTTGCCTCGATCGATTCCGAAGTATAGGCAAATAAAACGACGCGAAACCCCTGATTTGCTTGTCGATCGATATACTCCAAAGTTTCAGCATTCAGCGTTGCCGATTTCATCAGCATTTCCGGCGCGCCTAACACATAGGTTCCGGGCTGATCTGCAAACTCGATCGCGCTCCATTTTCGCGCCGATGAAAACGGGATCTCGTTGCGAATCGGTTTCGCATATCCACTACACGCGATTAAAACGGCTTCACTGGTGCGATTTCCCGATCGAGTACTCGCGGCAAAGTTGCCTAATTGCGATCGTAATTCTGGTTCTGATTCGTCGATCGGATAAATCGAATGTAGCTCGATCTCATTCGTGGTCAGCGTTCCCGTTTTGTCTAAACACAACACATCGACATTGCTAAGCGATTCCACCGCATTCGTTTGCTGAATCAAAACATTCTGACCCAACATCCGAACTGATCCCATCGCATACGAAAGCGTAATCGCTAAAAGTAGCCCTGCGGGAATCAATCCAGCAATCACAGCCGCACGCTGTACAACTTCATTCAAGGTTTGCGATCGACTAATAAAACTAATTCCAATCAGCAACCACAAAAAGGATGCCAATAATAATAGAATCCGAATGATTAAGTTAATCTCAGCTTGCAAGGGAGTATAGACTTGACGAAATTCTCGCGCGCCCATTGTTAACTGATACGCCACAGTATCCGCGCCCACTTTTTGCGCTTCATAACAGGCGCTACCGCTCACACAGAAACTCCCTGAATACACAGGCTTCTCAGCCACCTTCGCAATCAAATCCGATTCTCCGGTAAGGAGCGATTCATCGATTTCAACTCGTCCCTCTCCAACGATCTGCCCATCGACTAAAACCTGATCTCCCGGACGCAGCACCAACGTATCACCTAACACGATTTCAGAGGGATCAATGTTGATCTCTTTGCCGTTGCGAATCACCGTGGCATGAGGACGCGACAACAGCGCAATCTCATCGAGTTTCTGCTTTGCCCAAATCTCTTGAACAATCCCAATGACCACGCCACTAAAAATCACCACCGCTACGAAAACCGCATCACTCGGACGACGCAGCAAAATAAAAACGCCGCTAATTACAAAGAAAACGGCATTGACAAACGTAAACAAATTTTCTTGAAAAATCCGAGCATACGATCGACTCGTTGGCAGCTTCACGTCATTCGTTTCGCCTGCTAACTGTCGATCGCGGACTTCTCGATCGCTTAATCCGGGGAGCGTTGCCATGAATACAATGGGGCTAAATCAGAGGTTGTCTAATATCATAGACACTGCTTCCCCTTCAGCAAAATCATCTTTAGCGATGTCGTATCGATTTAAGCTTCTTGCTCATCGAGCGATTTCCAGCCTGCTTGCCATTGCGATCGATCTTTGAGCAATTTGGCATTGATCCAAAACCGCACCGTGGGATCACAAGCTGCAATCATTTCTGCAAATACCCATTCACCTTCATTTTTTCGATTGACGACTTGGAAATGCCTCCAGCCCCAGGTTTCTTGTTGAGAAGTCCACTTCGAGCCGACGAGATGAGGAAATTTTTGTTTTTTAGCCATTTCTCTATTTTAGATTTTTGATTCAAATTCAGGAACACTCAGACTGTCCTCAAAAAATCCGTCACATCGGTCACGAGACAGTACTATGAAGTGTTTTCCTGCCCATCCTTCCCGGTTAAGGTTGCTTGTTATGATTCGGACAAATTTATCTATTGCAGCGCTGATGTCGATCGGGGTTGCGTTTCCCGTTCAAGCCGAAAATCTCGATCATGTGCGCCAACTGCTTTCGACCAAACAATGCGCCAACTGTGAGTTAACCAGTGCGGGACTCGTATTTGCTCAGTTGCCCGGAGCGAATCTTGCGGGCGCGAATCTTGCGGGTGCAAATCTCAGTCAGGCAAATCTCACCGGAGCCAATCTCTCAGGCGCGAATCTTGCAGGTGCGACCCTCAGCGGCGCGAATCTTGCAGGTGCGAAGTTAACAGGCGCGAATCTGCAAGGAACCGACTTAACGCGATCGTATCTCGTTGGAGCCGATTTAACCGGAACGCAAATCGAAACCGCTTTGATTCAAGGCGCGATCGGGCTTCCGACCACGGCGGGCAATGCGGAAATGTTTTACCAAATGGCAATGGAAGCCGGGAAACGGCGACAGTATGAACGCGCGATCGAGAATTTCAATCAAGTTCTGGTTCGCAAACCCGATTCGGCTCCCGCTTTCATTGGTCGAGCAATGGCACGACTAGAATTAGGCGATCAAAAAGGAGCAATCCAAGATTCTGAGCAGGCTTCTGCATTATTTGGGCAGCAAGGCGACGCGGCGAATGCGAAATCTGCGGGGACGCTTGCGGCAACTTTGAAAAATCCACCGAAAGAGCGATCGGGGAGTGGTTTTGGTCAAACCCTAATCAATGTCGTTGGCGGACTGCTGCAAATGTTCCTGGTGCGTTAGTTCGACGGTTTTCGTGTGGTCAATTCAGCCCCCCAGATCCTTTTCGCGGGATCTAGGGGGCTTTTGCGAGTTTGCGAGGGAGCATCCTACTTGTGTAAGCAAAGTCTTTCTGCCCTCACCCTAACCCTCTCCCTAGGGAGAGGGAACCGGAATTCTTGCTCCCTTCTCCTTGGGGAGAAGGGCTGGGGATGAGGGCAATCCCAGGGTTTTGCACAGTTGGAATGCTCCCGTTTGCGATCGTGCTTGATGTTGCATAACCCTGCTCGTGCCAGAACTAGAAACCCCTGATCGAGATGCCATTTGCTGAATGCGATCGCGCCATTTTTCATTCCCCAGCTCTCTCTGGCTGCTGTTACAAAGTTTTGTGAAGACTTTCCGCTTTGCCGTTCTGAAATCCGAGAATCCTTTAGCAAACGATGGTCGCCATGAATGATCAACCCAACACGATCGCAAATAATGCCGATGACCCGCTCCAGTCTTTGCTGGAGAAAGCTTTATTGTCTTCCGTTCAGCAGCGCGATTTGCTGCGGCAACCAGAACTCTTGGGGAGAATTTTGAACAGCATTCCGCATCGACGCTGGCTTTATCAAGTCGCGCGTCAAACGCACGATCGCACTCAAGCACTAAAAGCACGATCGCTGATTATTTTGATCATGCAGTACTCTGGCAACATTTGGCGCGGCACGACTCCCCCTCAAGACTATGAGGAAGCTTTGGCGCGAACTTGGAAATGGTTTAGCGAACACTTTCACAAATATGATCCAGAAAAAGGAAGCTTTGTGACTTGGTTTAATAATAAGCTGGGCTTTATGATTCTCGATATCGAGATCGAACAGCAAAAGCAGCCTTTTCTGCCAGAGGAGAAGTTGATTCATGTTGCTGATCCTAAGCGTTCCCGTGTTGAGGCTCAGATTTTTCATGATCAGCTTGTAGAGTTAGTGCAGTGCGATCGAGGTAACTATCTTCGACACTGCTATATGCACAACCACTTACATATCACCAGTCAGCGCGTGATTTTGGCAATTTTGCAATCTCAGCCAACCTCACCGAACATTCCTTGGGACATGCTGGCGCGCCAGTTTGAAGTCGATCCCGTTAGTTTCCGCAACTTCTGCAACAGTACTGCTTTTCCTCGCTTTAGACAGTTCTGCAAGCAACAGGGAATTTATCATTCCTAGCATTTTTTCACCTTGCTGTTTTTCCGTATTTCAATTATGAATGATTTGATTGATTCGCTTATTACCGTCTCGATTCCGGTGACTGCGATCGACCGACAACAAGCAGCCACATTTGCAGCCCAGCAGCTTACACCCGAAAAAGCAGCGCAAGTTTACCGCAATACGATCGCCGTATTAGTCTGCGATCGCTATCTACAAATGCTGGCAATTCCTTCAGAAGTTACGGCGAGTCAGAGCTGGGATCGCGTCGATCGCGGCTTGAAAAATGTGGCGGATCTGTTTTTACCTGAACTACAAAAATCGATCGAATGTCGTCCGGTAGCATCAGGCGAAACGCATTGTTTTATTCCTGAAGAAGTTCAAACCGATCGCATTGGCTATCTGGTAATTCAACTCGATGAACCGTATCAAGAAGGCAAGATTCTAGGATTTGCGCCACGGATATCAACCTCTGAGTTTCCGCTGAATCGTCTCCAGACCTTAGATACTTTGATCGATCGACTAACGCAGTCTCAGCATATTCATCTGAGTGATTGGTTGAACGGTAAGTTTGAACAAATTTGGCAACCTTGCTTAGACATTCTCAAGCCACCAAAACGCCCCGTTTTATTGATGGCAAATTTATCGACGATCGAAGCCTCACCGCTCAAAACTGAAGGTTTGCATCGTTCGATCGTTCAACTCTATCAGCAAGCAACTTTGGCAGAACAGATTGAAATTCGATCGATCGATGATAATCCGATCACCGCGCTCGTTCATTTAATCCAGTCCACGCAGAAAGATGAGATTCGCTGGCAAGCGGCAGAACTCCTATGGGAGATCGATCCGAATCATGCAGCCAGTCCAGTTGTGAGTGCGAGAGACATTGGATTGTATTTAGGCGGACGCTCGATCGCATTTATGGTCGGGGTGCTGCCGAAACTCGATCGTCGTCGGTTAATTCTGCTGCGATTGTATCCGCTTCAGTCTGAGCCTTGTTTGCCCAAAGAGCTTAAACTAGCCGTGTTTGATGATCAAAGTAACCTACTGGTTGAATTAGAGTCTAGAGAGCGGGATCAGTACATTCAGTTTAAGCTGACCGCTGATCCTGGTGATGCTTTTGAAGTGAGAGTGAGCTTAAACGATGCGAGTGTGGTTGAAAACTTTTTAGTTTAGGTAAGTAGACAGGCTTAATTAAACAGAAAATGCTGAAGCCGCCCTCACCCCAACCCTCTCCCGCAGGAG
>CAXTDB010000227.1:0-4875 GCA_964242045.1 uncultured Leptolyngbya sp.
CGATTTCCTGGAAACCGCTTATTCTTCTTTCTGATTCTGGCAGTTCTCGTTGTTCCGGCTCAAATCACGTTACTGCCTAAGTTTCTAATTCTCAAATCTCTAGGATGGTTGAATTCTTATCAAGGATTAATTGTTCCAACTGTCGTCAATGCAACCTTTATTTTTATGATGCGACAGTTTTTTATTAACTTCCCAAAAGAACTAGAAGAAGCTGCACAACTTGACGGATTAAATCGATTTGAAACCTTTTTTCAAATTGTTTTACCTCTAGCAAAACCTGCGCTTGCTGCTCAAACAATTTTTATTTTTATGTCATCTTGGAATGAATTTCTTTTGCCGCTTGTGGTGATGTCGAATCCTGAAATGTTCACTTTACCGATCGGCTTAAATGCGTTCAAAGGTCAATACATTACGTACTGGAATTTCATCATGGCGGCTTCGATGGTGTTTACCCTTCCCGCCCTTGTGATCTACGCTTTCTTCAATCGCTATTTTATTCAAGGCGTAACGTTCACCGGAGGCAAATCCTAACTTTTTCGATATCCTATAAATCGCACTCGTGTTTGATTTGTAGGTATGGCAGGACATAGCAAGTGGGCGAACATTAAGCGCCAAAAAGCGAGAGTAGATGCTAAAAGAGCTAATGTTTTTACCAAAGTTTCGCGCGAAATCATCGTCGCAGCTCGCAATGGTGTTCCCGATCCATCGGGTAACTTTCAACTCAGAACCGCGATCGAGAAAGCCAAAGCCGCAGGCATCCCCAACGAAAACATCGATCGCGCGATCGCCAAAGGTTCCGGCAAACTCGGCTCTGAAGCCGCGCTCGAATCGATTCAATACGAGGGCTACGGAGCAGGTGGCGTTGCAGTTTTGATCGAAGCGCTCACCGACAACCGCAATCGAACTGCTGCGGACTTACGAGAAGCCTTTAGCAAAAACGGCGGTAACTTAGGCGAAACGGGCTGCGTCGGCTGGATGTTCGAGCAGAAAGGCATTGTTGAACTATCTTTTGCTCCACAGAAACGCGGGCGCAAAATCGAAGAAACGACGATCGACGAAGAAGCCCTACTCGAAGCCTGTCTCGAAGGTGGAGCCGATTCCTACGAACTGATCGAAACCGAAGACGGACAAGCCGCAGAAATTTTTACCGAAGTCGAAAACCTTGAATTCCTGAGTCAGAGTCTCAAGAACCAAGGCTATACCGTTACTCAAGTCGAACTCCGCTGGATTCCCCAAAACACGATCGAAGTCACCGATCCCGATCATGCCCGCTCCTTGCTTAAACTCATGGATACGCTCGACGCGCTCGATGACGTGCAAAACGCCACCGCAAACTTTGACATTGCCGAAGAACTGATGCTGGCAGCGATCGCATAAAAAAAGCCCCGACGAGTTTCTAGATGCCCCCATCCAGAAACCTTCGGGGTGTCTGTGCTCTATTCAATCCTCAGAATAGAGGCAGACCTTTCTCGCCCACTTCATCCAGAGCGTTCACCCGACTGGGTGAAATCCAAACCGCTAGAATCAGCGAATCTGCTGGACTCTCCTGCAAAAATTCGCGATCGTAATATTGCTCGTATCAGAAATCTACGCGACAATAGTTGTAAAGTTTCGTATCGCTGAACAGGTATGCAGTTGGCTGAGCCAAAAATTTCTGAATTTGATATTGCGATCGTCGGTGGCGGTGTCGTCGGCACTACGTTCGCTTGTGCTTTGAAAGATTCTGGCTTTCGAGTTGCACTGATCGAAGCCGAACTTACATCACAAGCCGTCTCGCGCGCTCAGGCATATTCAATCTCACTCTTATCAAGCCAGATTTTTCAAGGTCTGGGACTCTGGCAGCAGATTCGTCCCGAAGTTGAAACCTACAAAAAAGTACGCCTCTCAGATTCGGACTTCCCAACTACGGTTCAATTTGCCACGCCTGACATTGGAACCGAAACGCTAGGTTACGTGGCAGAACATCGCGTTTTGATCACTGCGCTTCAGGATCTCCTCCACACTTGCTCAAACGTCGAGCTATTTTGTCCCGCGAAAGTTGTTAAGACTGAATACCAATCAAGCATTGCAATTCTCGATGTCATGCTGAATGGCGAAGTGCAGCAGATTCGATCGCGCTTGGTCGTCGCTGCCGATGGATCACGATCGCCTCTACGCCAGCAAGCCGGAATCAAAACGTTTGGCTGGCAATATTGGCAAGCCTGCGTCGTTGCTACCTTAAAGCTCGAATCTCCGCACGACAATACCGCTTACGAATGGTTCTGGAACACTGGGCCTTCTGGCATTCTTCCTCTACCTGATAATCGCTGTCGGATTGTTTGGACAGCAACGCACTCGGAAGCAGAGGAACTATTAGCATTAGACGATCGAGCTTTTATCTCTGCTTTCAAAGCCCGCTACGGCTCGAAGTTCGGCACACCGGAAATTGAAGGAAAGCGCTATCTATTTCCGATTCAGTTAATGCACAGCCGCAAGTATGTTTTGCCGCAGTTAGCCTTAATTGGTGATGCAGCGCATAGTTGTCATCCATTAGGCGGGCAAGGTATCAACATGGGAATTCGAGATGCGGCAGCTTTGGCGCAAGTGCTACAGTTAGCACGAGAACGCGGCGAAGATATCGCAAGCCTTAAAGTTTTGAAGCGATACGAGCGCTGGCGACAATGGGAAAACCTGATTATCCTCAGCATTACCGACTTGTTGAATCGGACGTTCTCCAATCAAATTTTTCCGATCGTGCAAGTTCGCCGCTTTAGTCTGTGGTTTTTGCGAAACATTCGACCGATTCGCTCGATCGTGTTTCGTTTGATGTCGGGTTTAACCGGACGCACTCCACAACTTGCCCAACGGTAAAAAACTGCGGTTTTAGCTGACAACTAAGCCATCTTTGACGTGAATAACGCGCCGAGTCTGAGACGCAACATCTGGCTCGTGCGTCACAATCACGATCGTAATTCCCTGCTGATTCAATTCGGTTAATAAGCTCATCACTTCGGCGGAAGTCTGTGTATCTAATGCTCCGGTTGGCTCATCTGCTAGCACCAATGCCGGACGATTCACTAACGCGCGCGCGATCGCAACTCGCTGCTGTTGTCCGCCTGAAAGCTGACTTGGGCGATTGGTTAAACGTTCCGCGAGTCCTACACGAGTTAGTGCTTCTTCTGCCCGCTGCTTTCTTTGCGATCGTGGAATCCCGGCATATACCATCGGTAACATCACGTTTTCTAACGCGGTCGATCGATTCAGTAAATTAAATTGCTGAAACACAAATCCAATGCGTTGATTGCGGATAAAAGCTAATTCATCATCATCGAGCGTCGTTAAGTTTCTACCTTCGAGAACGTAATGACCATCAGAAGGACGATCCAAACAACCAATGATATTCATCAGCGTCGATTTACCCGATCCAGACATGCCCATGATTGCAACATATTCACCTTCTTCGATCGTCAGATCAATGCCCTTGAGAACGGGAACATCAATATCCCCTAAACGATAGGTTTTGATGATATTTTCCATCCAAATCATTGTTGCCATGATTAATCGCTCCGTAATGCCGCAATCGGATCAAGTCGCGCTGCATTTCGCGCTGGAATCACTCCTGCAATCAATCCCACTACTAATGCAAGCGTTAATCCTGACGCGATCGCAAATCCTGAAATAATAAACGGAAAGCTAAATACACTCGATGCGGCAAACGCTAATCCTAATCCTACGGCAACCCCGATCGCGCCCCCTAGCAGCGAGACTAAAATTGCCTCCGTTAGGAACTGGCTTAATACTGCTCGATTCGTGGCTCCGATCGCTTTTCTAACTCCAATCTCGCGCGTTCGTTCTACGACTGATACCAGCATAATGTTAGCGATTCCAATTCCACCAACGATCAGAGAGATTCCAGCGATCGCGCTAACTAATACCGTAAACAACCCTACGACACTGCTAAAGGTATTGATAATATCAACCTGATTGCTAATGCGAAAATCATCAGGTTTGGGAGGATAGATATTGTGTCGAATTCTGAGTAAATTTGTTACTTGAAACTGTGCCGCTTCAAGCTGTTCTTGGTCTTTTGATTTCACCCAAAATCCACTAATCGTGCGACCATTCAGCGAGTTATTTCCGACAATTCGCGACGACATATTCGTTAGCGGAATGTAAACGCGATCGTCTTGATCTTGCCCACCGACCGAGCCTTTTGTTTCTGCTACCCCAACCACCGTGTAGCGATTGTTTTGAATGCGAATATTTGCGCCGATCGCGGCTTCTCCCGGCGAAAATAAACTATCGCGAACTCCACTTCCTAATACAACAACAGAATTTGCATTCTGCATATCGTCTTGCGTGAAAAAGCGTCCCTGCTGCGGCTTAATTTCCTTCACATTCGAGTAGTTTAAATCAATGCCTAAAATCGAAGTTGAATCATTCTGATCGTTATAAACGACTTGTCCGCCGCGCTGTAAAAATGCGGTGACTCCTTCAGCCGCAGGAACCTGTCTTCCAACGGCTTGAGCATCTTCAAGCGTCAGCGTACTCGCTGTTCCAGATCCTTGACTAATCCCACCCGATCGAGCCACACCCGACAGCACCAACATCACATTCGTTCCCAATGCTTGAATCTGTTGCTCCGTGGCTTTCTGAACGCCTTGCCCGACTGATGTTACCGTAATCACCGAAGCGATTCCAATAATCACACCCAGCATGGTTAAACTTGTTCGTAATCGATTGCTCCACAGCGCTTCCACTGCCATTGTTAAAATTTCAAGCAGCGATACCGGATTCGATCGAATTCCTGCAACCTTTCCCATGATATTAACCTCCACCGCGTCTACTGCCACCCGGAGATCCACCACCCGGAGCGCCCCCTGGCGCACCGGGAAA
>CAXTDB010000227.1:4887-8471 GCA_964242045.1 uncultured Leptolyngbya sp.
TCTTTCAGTCCCGATTCCACCACAGTTTTATCATCCACGGTTGCCCCGGTTGTAATCGCCTGAAATCGGGGTCTTCCCTGTTCTCGACTCGCCAGCAAAACGCCCGTTCCTTCAGCTTGGCGCACGATCGCTACGGTTGGAATCACTAAAGCATTCTCGATTTTGCCAATATCGAATTTCACATTTACATTCATGCCCGCCTGCAAAGTGTTTTGTCGATCGTCGATCGAGGCTTTGACCTCAAAATTCGTCACGTTTTGATCCACGGTCGATTGATTCGCCACTTGTACGACCGTGCCGCTAAAAGACTTGCCTGGAAACGCATCCGCTTCGATCGTCACGCGCTGCCCGACTTTCAGCCTTGAAATGCTGGTTTCTGGCACTTTCGCCACGACTTGATTGGTTGCCGCTAACGCCAAAATCGAAGAAGAGGTCGCAGAAGAAACGGCGCTACTCGATGTAGTCGGAGTCACAAAAGAACCCGGATCAGCAAACTTTCGCGTAATCACACCGCTAAAAGGCGCGCGAATCACCGTGTCATTGATCTGCGTTTGAACGGTTTTCAGTTGTCCCTGAGCATTCAGCACTTGAGCGCGCGCGGCATCGATTTCCTCGGTTCGACTGCCTTCTTGCTGTAAGCTTAATGCCTGTTTTAATTGTTCAACTTGAGCGCGCGCGGCATTAATTTCTTCTGGACGAGTTCCCGTTTGTTGCAGATTTGCTGCTTGTTTCGCTTGCTCGACCTGAGCGCGCGCGGTCGTGAGCGCAGTTCGAGAAGTATCAAATTCGCGCTGAGATAATGCACCCGCCGTAAACAAGCGCTGATTTTGGTTAAAGTTCAATTCAGCTTGTTGAAGATTCGCTTCGGCGGCAGCTAACTGCGATCGAGCCTGCGCGATTTCTTGCGGACGATTGCCTGCGACGAGCTTATCGAGGTTGGCTTGTGCGGCTGCAAGCTGCGCTTGGGCTTGGGCGATTTCTTGCGGACGACTGCCATTTTCGAGCTTTGTTAAGTTCGCTTCAGCAGTCGCAACTTGTGCCTGTGCTTGAATCAATTGTCCTTGAAAATTCGAGTCATCCATATAAGCCAGAATCTGACCTGCTTGAACTCGATCGCCTTCTTTCACCAACAACTGTTTCAGCACACCCGAATTTTTCGGACTAACATTCACCGATTGAGCAGGCTGAACCGTACCATTCGCAGAAATGGTAATCGCTGTATCGACTCGATCGACCGTGGCAGTTTGCACTCTTCGCCGCGCTTCTCGTCGCTGTGATGCCGTGTATTGGGTGTACCCAAAGTATCCACCCGCGCCGAGGATGCCTGCAATTAGCAGCCACAGTGCCCACTTCGGAAGTTTCGGTCTAACTTTCATCCACTGCTTCACGGATGCAATCCCCCTTGTCTCAGGTCGAAGCGATCGGGTCTATCAGTCTTTAGTGTAGTGACTGCGGTTCTAGTTAGACTGCGCGATCGAGAAAATCGTTCAGCCCGGTACACCATCG
The DNA here is from genome assembly GCA_964242045.1 of uncultured Leptolyngbya sp. Taxonomy (GTDB): domain Bacteria; phylum Cyanobacteriota; class Cyanobacteriia; order Leptolyngbyales; family Leptolyngbyaceae; genus Leptolyngbya. Next base: position 6,394 of record CAXTDB010000227.1, read on the forward strand.
TCGATCGCCATCGAATCGCTCAGGGCTAATTCGTTGTTTGTTCCTCTCCTGCCGCTGGTTTTGGTTTACCGCCCGAATTGCGAACATTCACCAACTTACCCAGCAAATCAAACCAAAAGGGCGCGCCCATCGCGATCGCAATGCCGCTGACTGCCCAACCGGATAACATTCGCAATACACCCAGCGGACGATTCAGCATAATCTGTGCGATCTGTATAGGAACTGGAGCCGTTGAAACTTGGTCGGTGTTGAGACAGCCTTTGTAGAGATTGTCCCACTCTGCTTTGGTTTGAGCCGCCTCGGTCACAGGCTGATTTGCTGGAAGAGATGCCGAAATCGCACTGTTTGGACAACCCAACTGCCGTCCTAAGTTGCTCGAATTCCAGCTAATCGGAAAAGAGATCTCTCGTAAAACCGAATCCGTCTGGTTTTTTAGGTCTTCAAGCTGCTCCGAAAATCGCGGCGAATTCTGGGCGTTCAGATTTAACTGAGCCGCTCGATCGGTGACAAGCTTTCGCAAACTGTCATCGCTCGATAAGCGATTGAAAATATGAAACGTATCGGAATTGGTCGCTGCTGCTAAAGTTAAACCGAGCAGAATCGCAACCCCTTTCGCATTGCGCTTGTACACACCCGACGCGCGGGACATCGATCGATCAAACCATACCGCAACTTCATCGCGAAACTGATTGACATCGTTTCCGGTTCGCTGCACTCGCGTTTCTGCCCGTCGCGCCAGAATCGACATACTTTCCTTAACGGAGTCCGGCAGGCGGCTTAATCCACTGCGAATCTTCTTATAAGACTGATATTCCTCATACATCTGCCGTTCTTCTGGAGTGAGATCCTTTAGCGCATTTGCAAGAAAAATTTGCTGTAGATCATAATCGAGGTCTTCAAACTTGGTGGGTTGATTCGGAGCATTCGGATCGAGTCCCGCACGGTAATCCTCGATCTGAGACTGAATCAAAGCATTCACTTGAGCATCGATCGGGCGAGCTTTGTTGGCAACGCGATCGTAAGCCCCTGCTACTTCTTGATGGGTTCTTGTTCCTTGATTTACTAATTCTGCAATCTCGGCAATGCTTGGCTTTAAGCCACCGGAGAGAATGGCTCGATCGTTGTTTTGACCAAACACACTCGCTTTGTAAGACTGCAATCGCCGCACATACAGAACTGTGTCAGGCGAATCTTGATCCAAGCTCGAACAAGCGGAAATATAGGCATCTAGCCCTTCTCCTAACCGCTCGATGCTGCTTTCGATGCTGGCTTGTCCAGCCTGGTATGTTTTGAGAACTTGATCGTAATCTTCGACTAGCACTCGGAAATTCTGATCCGCGCTCAGACTCGATCGATTCGACTTAACGGCAATTTCTCGAATCGCGCCGCGCTCCCAGCCGTCTTGAAACGTATCATCCGAAGGCAAGCCCACTTCGCCGAACTGATTTGTCCAGTAGTGACCGATGATGCGATCGACAAACTTTTCAAACCGCACTTGAGACAGCTTATCCACCATCGAAGTTACACCCAATCGCTCGATCAGCGAAGTTGCAAACGTTTCGGGCGCAATGTATGAAGGACCCGATGATTGATTGCCAAACGCGCCAGGACGGTTTCCGGGAACCAGAATGCGCGTAATCTGCCGAAATCCTTGAGCAATCGCACCTTTTGCTTCTTGATTGACGTTTTTGAGCAGTGGATCATCATATAGGCTTGCGACTAAATCGCGAACGCGCTGTTCTTCGGGCGTATTGATGCCACCACCGAGCAGAACTTCGATCGAGTCTCTCAAGTGTTTGGCGCGCCATTGCAGTACGGTCGCAATCAGTTCCTGCAACTCTGATGCCAACAAACTCAAAATCAGATAGGTAAAAACTAATCCGATCGCAACATCTAAAACAAACGGCAAATTCATCGATTGTTCTCCCTGACACCGAATAAGCGACTAACATCATACACACGACATCGGTACTGTATCGACTTATTCCAATTCCGGTAAAGAAATTAAGCAAATCGTAAGGCTAAGATTGCGATCGATTCTCGATCCTGTATGAATCTCAACCTGCTACTCTGAACAT
>CAXTDB010000228.1:0-8448 GCA_964242045.1 uncultured Leptolyngbya sp.
GCCATTGTAATTCTCCCTTCCAATCAAAAAACGATGTCAATTCAAACTCAATTCAAACCCGCTGCAAACGATCGCACTCTAACCTCGAAATTGTTCGACCGCTTCGGTATATCGAATCGGCAGGACATATTCTAGGTTCTCATGCGGACGCGCAATAATGTGACTCGATACGGATTCGCCTCCGTTCACCCGCTTGACTGATTCCAGTCCTGCGGCGATCGACGCTTGCACCTCGGACACATCGCCCCGAACGATAACAGTCACGCGACCGCTACCAATCTTTTCATAGCCAACCAGGGTAACGCGAGCGGCTTTCACCATTGCGTCTGCGGCTTCCACCACAGCCGGAAATCCTCGCGTCTCAATCATTCCCACAGCGATCGGCATTTCGACTCTCCATGATAAGTGGAACCAATTCAATCATCGTAAACGAAAAGAGTGACGGGATCGCCCATCATTCTTAGCTTTGTCGAGTTTTCCACTGTCGCTACTTCTCCAGAATAGAGTTCAGTCTGTCACTTGACAATATAAAGTTCAATGATAGTTGCAAATTCATGACATAAGCTTGGCTAATTCTTCTAGCGAGGCGGCGGGGATAACCTGAGTCAACTTTTAACCATAGATCGTTTTCAATAAACTAAATAAAATGATTAATAAAATATAAAATAAATCTATATAAGTCCAAGTTAATCTCAATGATTGGGTTTGTCTATCGATCGTATTTTACTTTTCATGGGTTGAGGCGTTAAGCTGATTTCTAAGCATTTCAGCGCAATAATTTTCATTTTTGATTCAGAAAACTATGTGAAGCTCCCCCAAGTTCGAGCGGTTTGGCTTCGGGGAGCATTTTTATCAATTTTCTAGGTAAAGAGTAGGTGTATGCAGCAGTTCCTCATCGAAACAAGCTGGTGGATTCCTTGCTACGGGCTATTGGGCGCGGTGCTGACGCTGCCCTGGTCGGTCGGAGTGATCCGAAAAACGGGTCCTCGTCCTGCGGCGTATTTAAATGTCTTGACGACGTTGCTGGCTTTTGTGCATGGCATCGCGCTGTTTAATGCGGTGTGGGGACAGGAACCGCAGCATTTCGCGTTTCACTGGTTACAAGCGGCAGATTTGGATTTGACATTCTCGCTGGAGCTTACTCCGATTAGTGTTGGCGCGATGGAACTGATTACGGGCTTGAGTTTGTTTGCTCAAGTGTTTGCGCTGGGGTACATGGAGAAAGATTGGGCACTGGCTCGATTTTTTGGCTTGATGGGATTTTTTGAAGGTGCGATGAGTGGATTAGTGATCAGTGATTCGCTGTTTCTCACTTATGCACTGTTGGAGATGCTAACGCTCTCAACTTATTTGTTAGTTGGATTTTGGTATGCTCAACCGCTGGTGGTGACAGCGGCGCGAGATGCGTTTTTAACCAAACGGGTCGGAGATGTATTGCTGCTGATGGGCGTTGTATCGCTGTCGGCGTTTTCTGGGAGTTTAGATTTTCCAGAACTGTCGCCAACGGTGTCGGCATTGCTGGGACTGGCGTTGATTGCAGGCCCGATCGGGAAATGCGCCCAGTTTCCGCTACATCTTTGGCTTGATGAAGCGATGGAAGGTCCAAACCCCGCATCGATTTTAAGAAACTCAGTTGTCGTCGGATGTGGAGCTTACATCTTGATTAAGCTTCAGCCGATTATTGTGTTATCGCCAGTGGCTTCGATCGCGCTGGTGACACTTGGAACGATGACCGCGATCGGGGCTTCCTTAGTTTCTCTCGCTCAAATCGACATCAAACGGGCGCTCTCTCATTCCACGAGTGCGTATCTCGGATTAGTTTTTATCGCAGTGGGAATCGGCTGGACAGATTTCGCGCTGATTTTGCTGTTCGCTCATGCGATCGCGAAAGCGCTTCTTTTTATGAGTATCGGTTCGATCATCATGACCACAAGCTGCCAAGACATTACCGAAATGGGCGGGCTATGGTCAAAAATGCCTGCAACGACGACTGCATTTTTAACGGGTTGTGCTGGGTTAGTCGGACTGTTTCCGCTCGGTGGATTTTGGGCATTACAGCGCGGGATTGACGATTTTTGGTATAGCGATCCTTGGCTCGTGGTGATTGTTCTCGCGGTGAATACTTTAACTGCGTTGAGTTTGACCAGAGTGTATCGATTGGTATTCATGGGCAAAGTTCAGCCGAAGACTCGACGCGCTCCAGAAGTGCCTTGGCTGATGGCAGTTCCGATGGTTTCGCTCAGCGTAGTCACTTTGACGATGCCGATCGTATTAAACTCGCTGAATTTACTTCCACACTGGGAACTTATGAACTGGTCAGCAGCGGGACTGTTGATTATGTCTGGAATTACCGGGACGGCGTTGGGATTCGCAATCACATTGAATTACGCCTGGATTCGTCCGATTCAAGCACCGCTGCGGTTCTTCCAGGATTTGCTGGCGTATGACTTTTACATGGATCGCTTATATCGCGTCAGTGTGGTTCTGATTGTGAGTACGATCGCTCAATTTAGTTCCTGGTTCGATCGTTATATCGTCGATGGTGTGGTGAATTTCGTTGGACTCGCTTCGATTTTTAGCGGCGAGACTTTGAAATATAGCGCTTCGGGACGATCGCAGGCTTATATGCTGACCATTTCGCTGGTGGTTGGCTTGTTGGGCGCGCTTTTAACTTGGTCGATGTGGTAACTGCTTTATGTTGAGTGCATTAATTTGGATACCGATTTTGGGGGCGATCGTTGTCGGACTGCTGCCGAGCGCGATCGCAAATCAGAATGTCAGAAGAACCGCGATCGCGACCATTAGCATTGCTCTGATTGTGTCGCTCTACATTGCAACTCAGTTTGACATCATTAATATCGGGCTTCAGTTTCAAGAAGATCTCCCTTGGTTAGAGCCATTAGGATTAACTTATCGATTGGGCTTAGATGGTCTGTCTCTGCCACTGGTCGTCTTAAATAACTTTCTGACACTGATTGCGCTATTTTCGACCGCTCCAAACATTCAGCGTCCTCGGCTTTATTACTCACTAGTTCTAGTGATTAATGCGGCGGTGGCTGGAGCATTTCTCGCTCACAATCTATTGCTGTTCTTCTTGTTCTATGAATTGGAACTGATTCCGCTTTATTTACTGATCGGAATTTGGGGAGGAGCCAAGCGGGGTTATGCTTCGACTAAATTTTTGATTTATACCGCAGTCTCAGGTGTATCAATTCTGATTGCGTTTTTGGGATTGACTTGGTTGAGCGGTGCGACTTCGTTTGAATACAACCCAGCGCTATCGCAGACGTTACCGTTAGCCACACAATTTGTTTTACTCGGTGCAATTTTGATTGGATTTGGCATCAAGATTCCTTTGTTTCCGCTGCATACTTGGTTGCCCGATGCTCACGTCGAGGCTTCGACTCCGATCTCGGTGCTACTTGCCGGGGTCTTGTTGAAGCTTGGAACTTATGGACTGTTGCGGTTTGGATTGCAGCTATTTCCGCAAGCTTGGGCGGTACTGGCTCCGTATTTGGCGATTTGGGCGGTGGTCAGCGTGTTGTTTGGGGCGTTTACTGCAATCGCTCAAACTGACATGAAAAAGATGGTGGCTTATAGTTCGGTCGGGCACATGGGATTTATCCTACTCGCTGCTGCTGCTGCAACGCCGCTCAGTTTGATCGGCTGTGTGTTTCAAATGGTGAGTCACGGCTTGATTTCTGCGCTGCTGTTTGCGCTGGTAGGTGTAGTCTACGCCAAAACCGGAACGCGCGATATCACGATTCTTAGAGGATTGCTGACTCCGGAGCGGGGTTTACCCATTATCGGCAGTTTGATGATCGTAGGTGTGATGGCGAGCGCTGGAATTCCCGGAATGGTTGGCTTTATTTCGGAGTTTTTAGTCTTTCGGGGAAGCTTCACGGTATTTCCGGTACAAACGCTGCTCAGCATGATTGGAACGGGTTTAACTGCGGTTTACTTTCTGCTGTTAGTCAACCGGACGTTCTTTGGTCGATTGCCGGATCAGTTCGCAAATCTACCGCCTGTGTCTTGGTCTGAACGAGTTCCTTCGCTCGTGGTGGCAGCATTAGTTGTCTTGCTCGGTTTACAACCAAGCTGGCTGATTCGTTGGACAGAAACGACCACGACTGCAATGTTAAACGACGATTCAACGATCGCAATTCATTCTGCCCCAATTAAATCTGAACCTGTTTCGGTCTTACCGCTGGAGTAACTATGGTTGTTGCACGTTCAAAATCAACTCATCCGTTAGCCGATATCATCGATCGCATCGAATCGGGCGGCGCACTCTTACCCGAATCACCAACCAATTTACTCGAAGTGGTTGGCGTTCTCAAAAGTTATGGCGTTGTTTTAGGGGCTTACTCTCGCAATCTTAAATTTATTGCTCAGCATCAGTTTTTAGTGTTGTTTCCGTTCTTCAAATACTTTGATGGCGAGGTTTCAACCAAAAAACTCTTAAAGCATTGGTGGCACGATCGGATTAACTACGAATTCTCCGAATACTGTATGAAAGCCATGATGTGGCACGGTGGCGGCGGACTAGATGCGTATGTCGATAGTCCAGAATTTGTCGAACTCGCACAGCAAGCCATTCAAGCCAAGATTAAAAGCAATTTCTTTATCCGAAATCTATCGCAAATCTTTCCAAATTTCCTGCTGGAACAAGTGCGGATGTCTTGTTACTACAGCGCACTAGGGCAATTCTGGACGGTAATGAGCGATATGTTTCTCCGATTGTCCGATCGCTACGACAATGGCGAAATCAAAACGATTCAAGATGTTGTCGATCACGTGAAAGCAGGGTTGGTGAACAATGCAGCGTTACCGATTACCTATGCGGTAAAGATTGGCGATCGCGCTTACGATATCATTCCAGAGTCAGCCGGATTGCAGTTCTTGATGGATACCGCAGTGCCTTACGTTGAAGCGGTGTTCTTCAAATCTTTTCCATTTATGGGAACGGTTTCTTATAACGCTCAAGCGCGCCAAATTCCACTCGATCAAGAACGGTTCTCTTACGGTGCGCTGTATGCTGATCCACTGCCTGTCGGTGGGGGTGGAATTCCACCGACTTTGCTGATGCAAGATATGACGCATTATCTACCGGATTATTTGCAAGAGCTTTATCGTCGATCGCTTCGGGGCGAAACGGATGTCCGCGTCAAAATCTGTATTAGCTTCCAAAAATCAATGTTCTGTGTCACGACCGCAGCGATTTTAGGATTGGCTCCTTATGCGATCGATACTCAAAATCCTAAAGAGCAAGCAGAAAATCGTAAATACTTAGAAGGCTGGATGGATAAAATGATGGAATCGCGCCTGATTAGTTTTCAAACTTGTGATGTTTGACCAACAGATCAGCGGCATTGTTCAAGCGGGATACCGGGTTGCATCGGGAACAACGGATAGCAGCCCGTATCCGAAAGGAACGATCGAGATGCAAACCCCATTCTTCAGAGCATTAGGACTCGATCTCGCGCCGTTTTTCCCTGGAACGCTGAATATCGACATTAGCCCGAAGCAACTTCAACTCGTATCGCCTCAATATACGTTTAGAAATGTGCATTGGGCAGAAGGATTCTTGCCAGAGGATTTCTCTTTTGCGCCTTGCCAAGTTATTAATCAGAATAAAAGCTTTGATAGCTTAATCTATTATCCGCATCCAGAAACAAAGATTGGACATTTTCAGACTGCCTCGATCGTCGAAGTTATCGCTCCATTCATTCCTGAATTGACATACGGAGATCGTATTCTTCTCAGCGTTAATACTGAGCAAGTTCGGATTTTTGAAAAATAGATTTTAAGCGATGAAATACGATCGTAAAATTAATCGATCGCTCAGTGAATAATTCTTGTCGTCAGTATAGAAATTGCTTGATAGATAAACGCAGCATTGACAATAATTGATTCCGATAATCTCTATCATAGTGAATAGATTATAACTCTGACAACTACTCGGTTTCAGCGTTCGGCTCAAACAAATCACCGTGTTTCTTTCGATGCCTAAGTGTGATAAACATTATAGTTACTACCGAATGTTTGAGAAATTACAAACCGAGTCCCAGAGCGCTGTTGCGGTGAGTTGGGCACTGCTTGTTTCTGGATGACATTATTTCCGCTCATTTTTTCAACTCAGCTTGCTATCTAGAGGTGAATTTCGATGGCTCACCCTTTGCTTCAGAGCATTTGGTTAATCCCCTGCTATGCTCTCCTCGGCGCAATTCTTTCCGCTTTATGGTTCCCAGGCATTACAAGACGGACGGGTCCTCGTCCCTCCGGCTACATCAATGCCCTCATGTCCTTGACAACGTTCCTGCACGCTTCTTTTGCGCTGCCTGCTACTTGGGGTCAGCCTCCGCAAGAGATTTTGATTCCCTGGCTGAATGTTGCTGGACTAGATCTGACAATCCCGATCGAGATTTCCACGCTCAGCGTTGGCGCGATCGTTCTCGTTGCTGGAATTAATCTTCTGGCGCAGACTTACGCTTTCGGCTACATGGAAATGGACTGGGGCTGGGCACGATTCTTCTCGCTGCTCGGCTTGTTTGAAGCTGGAATGACCGCACTTGTATTGTGTAATTCTCTTTTCTTTAGCTACTTCATTCTGGAAATCCTGACGCTTGCAACTTACTTGCTTGTCGGAATTTGGTTTAATCAGTCTCTGGTAGTCACAGGTGCAAGAGACGCTTTCTTGACCAAGCGACTTGGAGATTTGTTCTTGCTGATGGGCGTGGTTGCACTGTTACCGCTCGCCGGAACCTGGAACTTTACTGAACTCGCAGAATGGGCAAAAACGGCTCAAGTTGATCCAAAAGTGATCACTTTGGTTGGTTTAGCGCTGATTGCAGGTCCGATGGGCAAATGCGCTCAATTTCCGCTGCACTTATGGCTCGATGAAGCGATGGAAGGTCCGGTTCCGGCTTCGATTCTGCGGAACTCAGTCGTCGTTGCAACAGGTGCTTGGGTGCTGTACAAGCTCGAACCCGTTTTAGCCCTGTCTCCAACGGTTCTCGGAACGACTGTGTTCATCGGAGCAGTCAGCGCGATCGGTGGTTCACTGATTGCGATCGCCCAAATCGATATCAAGCGGACACAATCGTATCTAGTCACCGCTTATATGGGTTTGGTATTTATCGCGATCGGTACTCAGCAACCCGAAGCGGCTCTCTTACTCGTTTTGACTCACGCGCTGTCTTCGGCACTAATCATCATGGGTGGCGGTGCTGTGGTTTGGAATAGCATTACGCAAGATGTGACTCAGCTTGGTGGATTGTGGTCGCGTCGTCCTGTATCGGGTTCGTGCTTCTTAATTGGTCTTGCTGGATTGGTTGCTTTCCCTCCGTTCGGTGGGTTCTGGGCAGCTTTGAAAATTGCCCAAGGCGTTTGGGAAACTCAGCCCTGGATTGTCGGCGTTATTTTGCTGGTGAATGCGTTTGCAGCCTTTGGCGTAACACGAGTCTTTTGCTTAGTGTTCAAAGGTGAAGCGAAGCAGATGTCTCAGCGATCGCCAGAAATTCACTACTGGATGGCATTACCCATGATCGTAATGATGGGCTTTACGCTCCATCTACCGCTGATTCTCAAAGCGCTGGATCTATTACCCAGCTGGGCTGAGATCAACACCGATGTTGCACTGCTGCTGATTTGGTCAACGATTACGGGCATTACGTTAAGCGCGATCGTTTATCTTAGCAACAACATTGCGAAACCCGTGGTTCTGCCTTGGAAAGGACTACAAGACTTGCTGGCGTATGACTTCTACACGCAGAATTTGTACCGGAGCAGCGTTGTGTTCGTCGTTGCGCTCGTGTCTCAAATCACGTCCTGGTTTGATAAATACTTGGTAGACGGAGGACTGAACTTATTCGGAGTGTTTACGTTGTTCAGCGGTCGGAACTTGCGATATAGCACATCAGGACAATCACAGTTCTATATGCTGACGATCGTACTCGGAATTGCATTAATCAGTGCGTTGCTCAGTCTGCCATTCCTTTCTCATGTATCTGTCTCGCTTTTCCCGCAGAACGCGACGGAAATTGTCATGAACGTTCAGCGTTAAGCGCCTTGATCATTCTCTCTAGATCCTCACAGCCATAGGAAGACGATTATGCTGAGTCCGTTGATTTGGCTACCGCTGATTGGTGCGTTAGTCATTGGGTTACTGCCCAACCTCTCTGCAAAGCAAGCAAAGTTAAGCGCAATGGCGGTGTCCACGGCGATTCTGCTTTGGACGATCGTATTAATGCTCAACTTTGATCTGAGCCAACCCGGTTTTCAGATGCAGGAATATCACACCTGGATTCCAACACTGGGAATCAGCTACAGTTTAGCGATCGATGGATTGTCTTTGCCGCTTTTGGCACTCAGCAGCTTGATTACAATCATTGTTGCCTCGAATGCTTCAGTCGGATTGAAAACCGGAGAAGAACTACAGCGATCGCA